>JAOZUO010000293.1 GCA_029938605.1 Deltaproteobacteria bacterium
GCTGCCGGCAACGGCAGAGCCCATGTTGGCGAACTCGGACACCGACACAACCCAAACGGGTAGATCGCGGTGTAGTGTCGGTCCCTGTGCTCGGTGGCCTGCACCATCACTATTATCGACTCGCGGTGTAGCCCGCACCGGTTGGGTGACTGACCCCGCCACCGCCCATCGGCGGTACACGCGGGACAGGTGCGTTTTCTGCTCGATAATCCATCAGTCTTCAGTCAACGGCGCTCAGATTTGTGATTTCTCGATCCCATCAAAATGCCCGAATCGCGTTTCGTAGGGCCCCGAAGCCGTTGATTCGAATCCTGAGGACACGCTACCAAGGGTCAGATCTGGTAAGTAGCCAAGACAGCACTGAGTTGGCCCCATTGGACGATTTGGCCGTACAAAACGCATCTTTGGGACGGCAGATGCATTCGTCCAAAGCCGTCCAGCCAGTCCAAAGCGATTGGACGGACCAGCGCCACTCAGTGCGTCAGCTTCTGGACCTCTTCGAGGGGGAGGTCGGTAGCGTCGGCCACTTCGGCGGGGCTCATGCCGCGTGCCAGCAGCCGGCGCGCCACTTCGAGCTGGTTCTGCCGACGGCCCTTGGCTTCGCCTTCCAGACGGCCTTTCTCAATGAGTTGCTCTCCGACGGTCATCGGAATCTCCTTGGCCTCGTCCCCCATGGGCGCCATGAATTCGGTCAGGGCGCTCACTGAGACGTGCTCGTTCACCTTCAACAAGTATTCTACAATCTCGGCCAGGTTCTGCAACCCAGTCTCGCCGCGAGACACTTCAACCCGGAACTCGGCTTCCCACTGGGGCAGCAGCTCAATAATCTCTGGGCGACTGCCGTGCTTGAACATGAGCTTGGTCAGGCGGACGATTCCATGGCCTGGTAAACGCTCGTCCGGCACGAGCCGGACCTCGTCAAGCATGTACCTCAGCTTGGGCAAATAGGGCCTCAGCACCTCCAGCGCCGCCGTGCCGAAACCACCGAGATCGAATAGCTCATCGAGGTCGCGAGCGGCCGTCCATCCAGCCTTGCCGTGGTACAGGACCATTGGGAGCACCGGCGGGAGCTTCTGTCCTGGGTGTTCCCGACTCCATTGATCCAGCACGCGGGTGACGTACCGGAGCAGCTTCAGCGCCATCTGGGGGTTCACGGTGCTTTGGTGTTCGGTCAGGCAGTACAGCAGCGCGCCCGAAGTTGTGGTCTTGTCCAACCCCTCAGATGAAGCCCGGGTCGGAATCATGTACAGCACGTCGGAGTGGTGTTCGCGGAGCACCTCGTCCACCCAGCTTCCGGGGACATGCTCGGCGCGGGACAGATCCAGCGCCGCTGTGATCTCGGCCGGGAGGAAGCTCTCGAAATGGACGATTGCGTTTTCTGGGTTCGAGAACACCCGCTTGAAGAGCTTGTCGTGGGGCCCCATCGCTGTTTTGTCACATGGCCCGAACAGTCGGTCAAGCTGTGGCAGAAGCCCCGACGCATCTCGGACCTGCATCTCGGACCTTGACACCGGCCGCCGCTGTGCGAGATTTCTATGTCATGTCTCGTCGTCGCCCAAACAAAATAAAAAGCCCCGTCGCAGCCAAGGCGCTCAACTACACCAATCGTCAGGGGACCACCTATTACCTTCACGCGGGCAAGACCAAAACGGGCAAGCCTCGATACTTCGTCGCCAAGACCATTCGCGAGGGAGCTCTGGCCGAGATGCCGGATGGGCGTGAGTTCTCCGAGAGCATCAATGGCGTCGTGTCGGTGCGAAAGGTGAGGGTGAATGCTCCGAAGATTCCCGACACCGACCTGGAGAGGGTCCGCGCTGAGCTCGCTCGCCATCATCACCTCCGGCACCATCGTGTGGATTCGCGCACGGGAGAGATCGTCGTGTACGAGCCCATCGGCGTGTTGGCATCGGACGCTGTTGCGCGGCTGGCGAGCGTCCTGTACATGCGCCCTGAGGATCTGGAGTCTCGGCTAGCGGGCGACAAGTCACGCACGAGGTACGATCCGGTGATGAAGCTCGTGCGCCACGAGCCAGGCTTGTACTCGGTTCACCGGATGACCTACCGCGGCGATGGTGGTTGGTCATGGCCGCTGGCGAGCGGCCCTCTCAGCAAGCTGGTCAAGAAATACATCAAGCACGTGGGGACGGAAGAGTTCTTCGAGTTACTATGACTGGATTTTACACAGAGCCACCGAGCTACACCAAGACGGCTCTGTCCGACTTGCAGGGCGCGTGGGAGAACCTGCGGGCTGAGGTCGTTGAGAGCAGGCCGTTTCCTGAGTGCGATGGGCTGCTCTTTCACATCGACGAGGGGATGAGCTGGGAGAGCGTGCGCAACCTCGAGATGATGCACAAGGCGTTGCTTCTCGTTAGCAACATCATCGCGCAGGCCAAGGCTCCCACCAGCATTGTCGAGGCTGTTGATGCTGTCCGCGAGGCGCTCAGGGAGGCGGTGGATGAGCTCGGAGGACGGAGTGTGTGATCCCGTGTATCAGATCGGCCTGGTCGATATGTCCGGGCTCAGGAGGCAGAAGGCGAACCATGCGACTCTATCGTGGACTGAAGACACCATACAAATCAGAGATGGTGGACACCCCTGCCACCATCGGTGAATTGGTAACGCAGCAGCAGCGCGAGGTGATGACGTGGGGGGGGGCTATCGAGCGCACTGTGGACGGCTTTGCTGTAGGGGGCGCACTCCCATTACGAACGAGACCGCGGGATAGCGCATCCATGGTTGCCGGGCTGGGGCGACCCAAGTCATGCTGGGCGGAAGTCTCCACAAGGCGTGCCACGCCACAGGAAGGCGCTTTATCTCGCCAGACGGCGAGAGAGCGGCCACCAGCATCTCGTGTTGTCTGTAGCTTTCCTCCAGCGATGGACGGGGCCGGATCCCGCCGGATGGTTGCCTGTGCACGAGGACGAACATGTTCACGAGGAACCCGTGTACATTGTCGTCGAGGACGCCCGCCACAGCGTCCTCATCGACGCCCGCGAGAACGTCCAAGCCCTTGTCCCACTTACGTATGGCGCTTTCGGCCAACGTGGTCGAGCGGGAAGGAACGAACACCTGTCGCTCCTCGGCCAACAGGACCAGCTTGTGACGCACCGATCGACCACGCGGGATCGGCATTCCCGGTAGGAGGTACTCACGCGCGTCTCCTTCCAGCCACAAAGCAGGCCAGCGGCAGGCGGCCGGGTCGCCTCCGCGGTAGCGAACATGATCGCGAATCAGCCTCGCGTCAAAAAGCGCAACGTCGAAGCGCAGCGCCAGGTCCCGCGCGAGGGTGGTTGGTGTCCTCGGGCCGCAGTACGTGAAGACGAGGGCGCCGGTGCCGCCGTAGGTGCGGCGGCAACGACTGGCGAACCCTCGCATCTGCCACACGAGGCAGTGTGCCAGGCTGGTACATCCAGCAGATGGCGGAGCGAGGCCCGCGATGCAGACTTCGCCGTTGATCGACCAGCTCTCCCAGCAGACACCTTCTCCCGGATGCCAGCCCGGTTTCCGACAATCGATCATTCCGCGAGCTCCCTCGGCACAGGCGGATGAAATGGTCCCTTGCCAGGCCACACGAAGTGCCTCGCGTAGGCCTCCTCGAGGCTGGGGGATCCGGTCTTTGTGAATCGAAGCCGCTGCTTCGGACCCTTGCCCCAGCGCCTGTAGACGGTGACGGAGGGCACGAGGTTGAGGGCGTGCGCGTGGAAGCGGAGGATCCGCAGAAGCCGGGAGAGGCGTGTGAGGTTGCAGTTGATGACCTTCTCCAGATACGGCATCCGTCCCCGGCGCCAGTCCTCCAGCTTTTCCGGGGCGAGTAGACTGATCGCCACGAGGACATCCACGGGAGCCACCACCTTGCCCTTGGTGAGGATGGCCGCCACGGCGCGCTCGATCCGCGGGAAGAGTGGATCGTCCTGGAAATTGGCCACACCTTCTCGTCTCAAGAATCCACCACGCCTGCGTCTTTCAGACGCTTCATAAACGCTGGGCTCTTGCCATACTGCTTGAGCCGCACGAGTCGCTTTCGAAAGGCAGTTAGCCCTGCCCTCTCCACGGCGAGTCCGTACAGCTGCGCGAGGATTTTGACAGGCTCGGAAAAGCGTGGGTGCCCTTCTGAGAGTCGACGCTCGATCTCCTGCCAGAGGGTCTTCTTGTTTTCCTCGATCTCGTCCAGGCGTGCCTCATGGGCACGACGTTTCAAGTCCTCAGCCCAGCGCCCGGCAGCCTGTGTGAGGTCCTCGAGAGACCGGCGAGAGGAGGCCACGGATCTCGGCCCTGATAGATGAGCCCGGGCGCGGTCATGGATCTCCCGCTGGACCTCGACGTGCTCTCCTCGCGCCACACGAAGTAGGCAATCCACCTTTTCCACTTCACCCAATGATTCGACAACCGTTCTGAGGTGCTCTTCGCCAACCTCTTGCCGTGGCGGGCTCTGGGCAGCCGCGGCGGCGAGCAAGCCGTCGGATATCTCGAAGCGACGTGCGAAGACGCGGTGGGCCTCGTCCAGCTCTCCCATCCCGGGTGGAACAGGGGGCTCAGGCTGCCCGGTGACCTCGGGGTCGTCCAGGTCGATCAGGCCATTGTCGAAGGCCGCCAGCCAGAACAGGTAGAGGGGGCGGTCATCACCTCCCAGAAGCGCCTTCCTGAGCGGGAGCATCGGCTCGAGCCAGCCCTCGCCATTCACCCACCCCAAATCGAGCTCCTCCAAGCCGATCGAGAGGAGAACACTGGCCTTCACCTTCTTGACCTGGACGCCCTCACCCTCGTACGCCAGCCCCTCCACGAGGTACGGTTTTGCCCGGCCCGGTTCGAAATGCCTGGCCGACAACCTGAAGGTGAGCCGGAGTCCCGAGTTGTCGATGTAGAACATCGCGTCGAAGCACTTCGTTAGTAGCTTCTCCGGAACACCTCGAAAGCTGGAGTAGTTGTAGGTGTAGGCAGCGTGACGGGCGCTGACCTCGGCCCGGCTCGACAGGCTGGCGACCTCGCGTTGCTCGGCTGGAGTCAAGAGGCGATCGACGGCACGGAACTCGTGGTACTCATAGCTGCTCATCTGGCTGCTTTCCTCGTATGACCTGCAATCATTGATCATTCGTCTTGCAGAGACAATACTCCCGTTCCCAATGCACTTCTTGATTCGAATCAGAGATTCCTTTTTCGAGATCATCGAACGACGTCATGCCAACAGTCGGTCCGGGCCGTCCCTATCAGTCGTGGGTTGTGCGCTCGGCCACATCCGGAGGCTCCAGCGACAACTTTTTGACTGGACACGTCCCCATATAGGCAACGGGCTCCCCGGTCATCAGCGGGATCGGCGACCTGCGCCGGAGCAAGGCCGAGCTGGTCTTCGAGAACGCGCTGCTCCGAAAGCAGCTCAGCATCCTGGGCCGTCAGGTTCGACGTCCACGTATCATGGGGCGAGATCGTCTGGCGATTCTCACCCTCGCCCGTCTCTTGCCCAACTGGCGCGAAGCACTCCTGATCGTGAAGCCCGCCACCGTCCTCGGTTGGCATCGGCGATTGTTCAAGGTCTACTGGCGCCGCAAGTCGCGACCGAAACCGCCCAGGCTGATGCCAGGCACCGCCGCTCTGATCCGGCGCATTGCGCTCGAGAACGCCTGCTGGGGCACCGAGCGCATCCGTGGCGAGCTTCTCAAGCTCGGCGTAAAGGTCAGCAAGCGCACCGTCCAGCGCATCATGTGGAAGGCCAGATTCGACAAGGACCCGGGCGCCGGTCAGA
>JAOZUO010000046.1:0-5847 GCA_029938605.1 Deltaproteobacteria bacterium
ATTCCCAGGGCGGTGGCGGAGGCATGGCCTATGCTTCTCGGATCAAACCTGGCCTCGTCATAGCCGTGATTGACGGCCCTCATGGGGAAAGGTACAGTCTAGGCGCACTGTTAAAGTAAGGGAGTTCGATTGATGAAGTGGCGAACAGGAATCGGGGTTATTCTGGCGGGGTTATCGGCCTCCTTGCTCATTGTGGCGGGGTGTAGCGATGATGACGCCGGACAAGACAACAACAACAACCATGTGCTATTCGCGGACTCTGGGGTGACCGACTCCACCACGCCCCAGCCGGACGGGGCCACCGGTGACTGTGACCGCAACGGCTTCACGGTGGTAAGTGAGCTCGCCACCTACAGCGTCCAATCTGAGAACCTCGTCTATCAGGCCGCGAATTCCAGCGAGTTACCCTACGACAGGCTATCCCTCGAGAGCTTGTCCGGCTGGGGCGGCCCCACCACACCGGGCAGCTTCACCCTGGAGGGCACCGTCAACGACAACTACGAGACCTGTGGGCTCTGCCCGCGCGCATTCTCGTACTCCACGACCGGCGAGCCCGACAAGCAGTTTTACGCGGATACCGGCACCGTGGAGATCACCAACATCGGAACCATCGGCGGGACCTTCGCCGCCACCTTCCACAACGTCATCTTCCGGGAGGTCACCATCGACACCTCCACGTGGGTGTCCACCGTGGTGCCTGGCGGTGAAGTGTGGTGCATAGACAACTTCAGCTTCAACCAGCCCATCGAGGATGACACCGTGGTGTGCGCCCAGCCCGGCATGTGTATCGGCGATGACGTCATCGACTTCCAGATCACGAGCTGCGAGACAGGGAATCCGGTGAGCGCATACAGCCTCATGACCGGCATGAACGCCCTGTGGCTCGTCGGCTCCCACGAGTGGTGACCTGGTTGCCACGAGTGGGTCCCACTCGTAGGTAACTACTACAACGCGAACTCTTCCGCTGGTCTCGAAATCGCCATCCTTCTCGGAGAGAACAACGCCGGCGGCATGCCGACGCTCGCGCAGTGTCAGAGCTATGCGGCGCAGTACTCCATCCCAGTCGGCAAGTTCTACATCGACCATGACGGGACGTACTCCCACGCGGGCCTGTACTCGAGCATGTACTGGTACCCCGACGGCGAGGGAATGGTTGCCTTCCCCTGGAACGGCATCCTGGGCGGCGCGACCCATGAGTACGTGTACGCCGACGGCCCCGGCCCGGGCACCGATCCCATGACCTTCTTGGATACCTACCTTCCCTAGACCCCTGGACTCCTGGACCCCCAAAGAGTACCCATATGACCTTCGAAAACCTTCACTGCTCACGCCGGATCTCCCTGGTCTCCCTGGTCACCCTGGTCACCCTGGTCGCCCTGATGTTCGTCGGCCTCCTGGTCGGCCCCGGCTGCTCCAGGGATGACGCAAGCAGCGCCAAGCCCCCAAAGGTGGACTGCCAACGCCTCTGCGACAAGACCTTCGGGTCCTGCGTAACCGAGGTGCTGCTGGTCAGCGGCAAGATGGACGCCAAGAAGGTGGCCGCATTCAAGAGGCTGGGCCTGCTCAAGAAGGTCCAGAAGCAAGGTCTCGACCAGTGCATGTCCGAATGCCGCGCCAAGAAGGGGAAGTCGGCCTACGCCAAAATGGCCAACCGCTGCCTCGCCATGGCGGACTGCAAGAAGTTCGCGACCTGTGTCACCCGCCAAATCAAGTAGCCCCGCCTGCGCCAGGGCCCGCACGGTCGCCTATTCGTAGGATTTGACCAGCGTCACGAGATTCTTTTCGGTGGCGCGCTTGTAGTCTCCCGCATCGAAGAAGCTGGAAAACCCACGGATGATCCCCGTGTGGTCCCGCATCATGACTTCCGTGCGATCCTGGGCGAACACGATCTCGAAGCTCGGGCGGTACACCCGCTCCTGGGCCTGATAGGTCTTCTTGTCGGTCATCCCTATGCTGGTCACCAGGTTGGGCAGGTCCTCGGCGGTGTGCTCTTCCAGGATTCGGATGGGCAGTTCCGAACGCAGAATAGGGCGATCGATGAGATCAGAGAAGGAGTACAGCAACCCAGCGAAGAATCGCCATTGCCGGGTGTACACGAATGGGTCCAGGGTGCCGGGGCCGAGCCAGAGGTAGCTCGCGTCGAAGCGGAGTCGGAACTCCAATGGGACCTGGCCGGTCTTCAGGTAGCGATCGAACTCGCCAACGGTCAGGTAGAAGGCCGTGGCAAAATCCAGGGGTGCGCGGCACACTTCGGGATCGGTGCTCTTTTGTGCATAGACCGTGGGCTCGTGAAAGAAGATCACCCGGACCTTGACCTGCTCCACCACCTCCGGCTCCAGCTCACCAAAGGACTCCTGAATGTGCTCGGCAAGCTGCTCGCGGATCTCCGCCCAACTGTCCACCGCCACCGGGTAGGAGCTCGAATAGAACTCCCACGCCTGGCCCCGGGTGCCCACATGGTAGCGCAACTTGATGAAGGACTGCCCCGAGGCCTCCAGGTCCTTGGCGAAGAAGCCCTCGTGGGCCTGGGTGAGGATCCGGATGGCCGCCTGTGGATCCAGGATCTTCAGCGGCCCAGCTGCCTTGGGGGCACACTTTAGGTCCGCGGAAATCTTCGACAAATCCACGGTCTCGTCGGAGCGCGGCTCCCGGGGCGGCGGGAGCTTTCCGGAGGCGGAGCGGACACGATCCACACCGTACTCGGCACCCGGGATCTGGATTTCGCGGAGGCGCCGCTGGCTGACGCGATCCACAGCCTGATACTCACCGGAGGAGGGGTCGTACTGAAGACCATCCTTGAAACCACGTTTGTCGTCGCTGTCTGTCATAGGGGGCCCTCGGATACACCAGTCACTGTTTTGTTACCGCCAGGGAATCGAGAGATTCAAATTCTACCTGGAAGTCCGGGCACGGTCCACTTGGAATATAGCTTGCAGACGGGGGCCCGGCGCGGATAATTGGCTGCACTATGAAACGATCCCAAACTGTATGGATTCTGGTGATGGCAACGCCGCTACTTCTGGTCCTGCCTCTGGTGACAGCCGCTCAGGCTCAGGCCGTCAGCCCACCCAAGGCGCCCCCCGCCGCGAGAAGTCCGGCCACGCCGGTGAAACGGGTCTCGCAGCCCAAGGCGCCCCCCGCCGCGAAGAAGCGGGCTGTGCCGAAGAAGCGGCCTGTGGCGAAGAAGCGGGCTGTGCCGAAGAAGCGGCCTGTAACGAGAGCGTTGGCTGCGCCGAGTAAAAGGGCCGCCGCGCCCCGTAAGCCCCCGTTGCCCCTAAAACCCAAGAAGGCGACGAAGGCCAAAAAAGCCAAGAAAGCCTCTTCAAAGCCCCCTTTGCTCAAGTTCTACATTGGCGCCGATCTGAGCTTCTTCCCGGGCGCCCAAACGAGCCGGGAGATCTACGGCATCGGCGCGGAGACCATGCCGAACACCGCCGCTATCCGCCAGTTACACGGCACCTCCCTGCGGTTTATCCAGGGCCTGAGCCTCATGAACCGGGTCTTGGATGTACGCTTCGGCGTGGGTCTGAGCAACCTGATCCCCGTGGGAGGACGACGGGCGCTCTGGGGGAGCGACTTCGGGCTGGGCGCGGGAGTCCGACTCCACCGCTTCGGTCGGGTGGACCTGCAGATCTTCAACGCCTACCGTCTGCTGGTGGTCACGGGTCTGGACCGGCACGAAAACGGCATCGGGCTCCAGATGGAGGTGGGCCTGGGCGCGGCCTACCAAATCGACAAGCGACACTGGGTGGAATTCCGGCTTGGATACGGACACCGGCAGCTCCGCTACAACACCGACACCACCGAGCAGGTGGGCGGCCTGACAACGCCCGCCGGCGTAGTCTTCAAGTCCCACA
Organism: Deltaproteobacteria bacterium; assembly: GCA_029938605.1. Lineage (GTDB taxonomy): Bacteria > Myxococcota_A > Polyangia > HGW-17 > JAJRWW01 > JAJRWW01. Next base: position 3,858 of record JAOZUO010000046.1, read on the forward strand.
TGATCATGCTTTCCTTCGCCTTGTTGCACTTCCGCTAGGGAGACCGGTTTCGAGCTCTGGTCTGGGAAGGAATCGTATGAATCGGAGAAGAAACCAGTGGGTGCGGCGTGGTCGTGGGCTCGCCTATGCAGGCGTCATGGCCATGTGCGTGGTGGCGCTGGCCACGAGTGGTTGCTACACGAGGTCCATTATCCCGGCTCAGAACCTGAGCCGCATCACCCTCCCCAACAACGCCCGGGAGTTGGTCCTGCGCGACAGGCGGGGGCGCGCGGTGCACGTGGGCCCCAATACGAAAATCCGCTTCCTCGTCCGCGGGGGGCGGTGGACGAACTGGGTGGAGGGGAGACGCCTGTTGGTCAACCGGATGGGCGCCAGCGTTCGTCCGGGCCGCGCAGCTCCCGAGGTGCTGGCCCGGTGGTCCGACATCTTCGCCGCCGAGGTGCGCAACCTCAGCGGCTCAAAGACCTACGGCGCCATCTTGGTCACCACCGTGCTCGTGGGAGTGGTGATCCTGCTCATCGCCGGTAGCGCCAAGGGCGGCGGGGGCGGCAAGGGCCTGGGCAAGATCTTCAAGGGTACCGGCAGGGGTCTGGCCCGCGGACTGGTGCGGGGCACCATACACCACGGATTCCGCCTGGGTGTGCATCTTCCCCCCGTCCACGTACACGTGTCGCCCGGCGACCCGGGCCCGGCGGATCCACCGGCGGATCCACCGAGTCAACCGCCCCCACCCGCTGGTCCTCCCCCGTCCGACTCCACCGGCGCGCCGCCTCCCCCGCCTCCGCCGCCGTCTCCGTCTCCCCTGGCGCAGCCCACCGCTTGGACGACCCCACTGCCCACCTTCTCCCGGCTCACCAACCGCCGGGCCGCCATTCGTCTGTTGGGCACAGTGGGAGTCGGGACGGATCTGACTACCCACGACTCCCTGACCAGCGCCGCGTTCGTGGGCCTGAGGGCCTATGACGCCTTCGAGTTGGCCCTGGGCGCGCGGCTCTATCGCCATCACGGCACGCGAGACGACACCCCTCAGAGCTACCAGACCAGTTGGATGGCCGTGGTGCGCATGGGTGCGCATCTGGACCTGGACGCCCGACGCTGGGTGGCCCTGCCCATCGGATTTGACGTGGGTGGTGGCTCCGCCAAGTTCCATCTCCGGATCAACCTGGGCATTCGAATCCGCCTGACCCGCTGGATGCATCTGGGCATCTACCCCTTCAACCCCACCTACACGCACTTCAAGGACGAGACCCTTAAGCAGGATATCGCCTGGTGGAGCTTCCCCACCGAGTTGGAGCTCGCCCTCACTTTTTGATTCATGGTATCGTTATAGCCGTCCATGTGGTTCGGTGAATGCCACCAGGTAAGGGGAGGACTATAAGATGCGTTACCACCACACTGCTTTGATTCTGTCTGCTGCCCTGGTACTTGCTCTGGGTCTAGCCGCCTGCGGCGGACGGTCCGCGCCACCCCTGTGGTGGGAAACCACCCCGGCCGACTGCGGAGATGGGCTCGTCGGCGCCGGTGAGGAGTGCGATGGCAATAACCTCGGCGGGCTGACCTGCGAGAACATCGGCTACAACGGGGGCACACTCCGCTGCCAGTCCAACTGCGTGCTCGACCTGTCCGATTGCGAGGGCGGCCCCCAGTGCGGGGACGGCTTCTGCGAGCCGCCGGAGAACGAGGACAACTGCCCGTCGGACTGTGGCGGATACTGCGGCAACGGGATCTGCGAGTTTGACGAAGATGAGTGGGACTGCCCGCAAGACTGCCGCCCGGGCTGCGGAGACGGCTACTGCGATGAAGAGGAGGACCCTTGGACCTGCCCCATTGACTGTGGCTTCTGCGGAGACGGCTACTGCGGGCCCGACGAGGATGAATGGTGGTGCCCCGAGGACTGCGGTTGGTGTGGCGACGGCTACTGCGGGGCCGACGAAGATGAGTGGAGCTGTCCCCAGGACTGCGCCGGTTGGTGTGGCGACGGCTACTGCGG
>JAOZUO010000046.1:5947-35050 GCA_029938605.1 Deltaproteobacteria bacterium
ATGAGTGGAGCTGTCCCCAGGACTGCGCCGGTTGGTGTGGCGACGGCTACTGCGGACCCGGGGAGGACGAGGACTGGTGCCCTGAAGACTGCGGCGGGTGGTGCGGCGACGGCTACTGCGGACCCGGGGAGGACCCCTGGATGTGTCCCCAGGACTGCGGGTGGTGCGGCGACGGGCTCTGCGGACCCGGTGAGAGCTCCACCAACTGTCCTGCAGACTGCGTTCCCACCTGCGGCAACGGCGTCTGCGATTGGGGCGAGGACTCCTGGAGCTGCCCCCAGGACTGCGGCTATGTCTGCGGCGACGGATGGTGTAGCCCGGGTGAGGATCAGTGGAACTGCCCCGAGGACTGCGGCGGGTGGTGCGGCAACGGGATGTGTGAGCCGGGTGAGGATCAGTGGAGCTGCCCCGAGGACTGCGGCGGGTGGTGCGGCAACGGGATGTGTGAGCCGGGTGAGGATCAGTGGAGCTGCCCCGAGGACTGCGGCTGGTGCGGTGACGGCTTCTGCGGAGGCTGGGAGGATCCGTGGAGTTGCCCCCAGGACTGCGGCACCACCACGGGATGGAGTTGCCAAGCCATCGCGCTGTGCGCTTACTGCTGCGCCCCGGGGGACGCTGCCTGTGAGAGCGCCTGCGCCCAGGAAGGCGGCACCACCGCTCAATCCGAGTATCAGAATTTCAGGAGCTGCCAAGCCACGACATGCGCCGCCGCGTGCACCACGGGCATGGACATCGACTGCCTCATGTGCGGCTGGGAAAACTGCCCGGGCGTGTGTCACTACGGCTCCCAGGGTTGGGACGGCTGCTCCGGTGTCGTCAACTGCACCAGCAACTGTCCACAGATCCCCACCAACGGCAGCACGGCCACCTGCACCGGCAGCCAAGGAGTGGACTGCTACAACGACTGCTACCAGAGCGGCGACCCCCAGTCCGAGGTCATCTACGCAGCGTGGATGCAGTGCATTGGCAGCCAGTGCGGCGCCCTATGCGACCCGGCGGGCGACCCCGATGTCTGCAATAGCTGCATCCAGAGCAACTGCCAGTTCGAGATGAACACCTGTCTTAGCGACTACTAGAAACACCTCGAAACACCTCGAGACCTCGTGACGCCCATGCAATTCCCCCGCTCCAACATCCTCGCATTTTGGGGTCCCATGCTGATCCTCCATGGGGGGCTCTCGGTGTCTGTTGCCCAGGCCCAAAAGGCAACCACCACAAAAGCAACCACCACAAAAGCCGCACCCACCGCGCGTGCGCCCAGTGTAGCTTCGCCTCGGGTCGGGTCGATCCTACTGCGTCCCAGCCTCCTCCAGCTCCGCCCCCTGGTGGGTCGCGTCGTCCGCATCACCCTGAACGACGGCAAGCGACACCGCGTGAAGCTCCTATCGGTCTGGCCAGGTGTGGTGCGGGTGTCCTTCGCGGACGGAAGCGCCAGCGCCTATGCCCGACACCGAATCCGGAGCGTCACCTACCTGGGCCCACGTTTTTTGTCCCCGGCCACCCGGTCCTCCGCCGATTCGGGCAAAATCTTCGCCCACCTGGGGCTGGGCCTCACCATCGGCGCCGTGGTCCTCGGCGGAGCCCTCGCCCCGCCACTGTACGTGCTGGGCAGCAACTATCAGTGCCCGGGCATCCTTGACTGCGTCCCACCGGCCACTACGGCGGCCATCCTGGTTACCACTCTCTCGGCCTCGGCCCTGATCGCCGGCGTACCTCTATGGATCGCCGGCGTGGTGCGCCAAAAGGTCCACGGTCGCGAGGGTCCAGCCGCTGCTCGCGCCCGCCGCCGCTTCCGGGCCTGGGGCATGGGTCTCACCTTCACCGGAGCCGGACTTACCGCCGTAGGGTCCGCCCTCCTCGGTGTCAGTGCCAGCGCCGGAGTCAGCGCCAACCAAAGTCAGACCACGCTCCGCTGGGCGGGTGGTGTCACAGCCTCCCTGGGGGTCTTCGTGGCCCTGTGCATCGGCCTGCCCATGTGGGTTGAAGCCGTCCGCAAGGGGCCCAGCACCGAAGCCAGCACGAACCGGGCGACCTCGCCGCGCACCCTTTGGGACCCACACCACCAAGACTCCTGGAGCGCCCATCACCGCCCCACCCCCCTGACCGCTACCTTCGCCTACGGTTGGCGATTCTAGGCGAAGAGCAACTGATACCTTGCAAAGACCCTCGGGCTGTGCCCAGGAGGCAGCCAGCGTCTATGTACCCAATCAAGCGGCCGGCGCGTCCGGATTCCGGACGGGCGGGGACGGATACCGGACACGGGGGGACGGTGGGCCGGACAGGCTGCTGGGTAAATCGCTGGCGGGACTGGGTGGTTGGAGATGGCACAGGGATTGCTATGTGTGCTTGGTCGAGGAGCGACAAGCGCGCAGATGCCATCGATACTACATCAGATACTCGTCGAGCTCTTTTGGCGGCGACCCTCCCTGGTGCCGGAGCTACTCCGGGACGCGCTGGGGCAGCCCCTGCCGAATTTCCACCACGTTGAAATCTCGGACGCGGACCTGAGTCAAATCGTACCCACCGAGTATCGCGCCGATCAGGTGCTGGTACTGCGGTCTCACGGACGGTGCGACGGAGGGGCCGGCGGAGGGACCGGTGATGAAGGAGGGGCCGACGTGCCCGGACCCGGCGTACCGGTGTTGAGCATCGTGCTTGAGGTTCAGCTCAGCCCCGATGAGAAAAAGAGGACTCCTGGCCGTGCTATCAGGTGAACGAGCGGGCTCGTCTGCGGTGCCCCTGCTGCCTGCTCGTTGTCACGCCCCACGAGGCGGTGGCGCAGTGGGCGGCCACGCCCATCGACACCGGGCAACCGGGCGTGGCCTTCGTGCCGCTGGTCCTTGGCCCCGACGCCATGCCTGTGGTCACCGACGCCGACCAGGCCCGGCGGAGTCCCGAGCTCGCTCTCCTCTCGGTGCTGGCACACGGCCAGTCCGACCAGGGATATGATATTGGAATGGCCGCCTACCATGGAGCCGCTGGCTTAGACAGGGAAACGAGTATGCTATACTCGGACGTGATCCTCCAAGCGGTGAACCAAGCGGCCCGCGTGAAGATGGAGAAGTGGATGCGCATCGAAGACTACAAGTTCAGGAGCGACATCGCCCTGCGGGGTCGGGAAGAGGGCATGAAAGAGGGCATAACGAAGGGCGTGGCGACATCGCTGCTCAAGATCATGACCGCCCGCGACCTGCTGATCACCGAGGAACAGAAAGCACAGATCCTCGGCTGCACCGATCTGGACACTCTGAACACCTGGCTCGACCGGGTCCTCCAGGCTGTTAGCGTTGACGATCTCCTTCACTGATCCTCGTACCCACCTCCGAAATAGGAATAAGCATACTTCCGGGGAACCCCAAAAGGCCGGTGAAATGTCTTACGCGCCTGAAAGCGCTCGCCAGGCCTCGAAGGAAGGCACTGGAACACTCTGGTGTTGCTGGATGAAGAGGCCTTTGCTCGCCCATTTCTACACCCTTCGTCAAGGCTCATTCGTCGAGGCGTACACGAAGTCCACCCCTTTGGCAGTGGCGACTACGTTGGCTTGAAATGCGATGTCCTTCTCACGAAGAAGTTGGTCGCATTTCCAGTCCGGCATGATCACACCGTGTTCGTTCACGAATGAGAGCAGACCACCGCGCCACATCCCGCGGGTGTCAGCTCTCTACCGCCATCCGTTTGTCTGACGAGATGCTCAACCTACGCGACGGCCACCCGAATTGCGACATGAGGGAACCGTGCTATGCTCCGCAACTGAGCCGTCCCGTCCAACTGAGGAAAATCAAAATGCAGCACCAGTACTCTCTTGCACAAAAAACCGGTGCGTTCTGTCTGCTGGTCTTGTCGGGCCTGGCGGGCGGCTGCGTAGAGGACGAGGACGGGGTGAAGCTCAGCTTTGACCAGCCGGGAGTCAGCCGGTACTCCGGAGCCATCTTCTGCCTCGGAACCCAGTCTTCTGTCCTCGTGACGTCCTACTACGTCGACGATCTCCCTCCCTGGACGGCGGAGTCCTCGGATCCGGCCATCTTCTCGTTGGACAGGAACATGGACTATCCTGACTGGGTGACTCTGACCTACCTGGCCGAGGGCGACGCGGCGGTGAATGTCTACGAGGAATCCAGTGGCAAGAAGCTGGACGACTACACCATCCGGGTCCGACGACCAGACGGTCTGAGGTACAGACTCGCGCACCCCGCGGTCTACCTGGAATCACACACCGGTGAAGCGATCCTGCCTGTGGGAGGTGGAACTTGCGGGCTCAAATTTTCCCCCTACCTGGTGTCCGACGGCGAAGAGCAGATCCTCTACGGTCAGTACGATCTGGGCATCGGAGACCATTCGTCCGGCTAGACCCTCAATCCCATGGAATTCTTGGAGCCCGCCATGGTGCTGTTCGCACGGGAAACGAACGAGTACATCGTGTACGGGTCAGCCACCACGGCGGGACAGCAGGAGATCCTATTCACCGGACCACTTCAGACCCAGGTAACCGTTGGGTTCCGTGGAGTGGAGACGGACGAGGTGACCCAAATCGATCTCCAGATCGCGCCGTACTACAATGACGCTCCCGAGAAGGTCGGCGACTCAGGTACCTTCGTGGCCGTGCAGCAAAGCGTCCACGGGCGACTGTGCCGCGGCTTCGAAGTCGTCTTCACTTCGGAAACGCCCGACACCCTCTGGATCCGGGACGACGGGGTTCTAGACGACGACTACCAGGCCTTCGAGTTCATTGCGCCGGGCCTCGCCGAGGTGACCGTTTCCTTGCCAGGACGTCCAGACCTCACCCAGACCATCTCCTGGGACGTGCTCCCCTGAGTCGCTCCTCGGAGACCTCGCCGCGCGCCCTTTGGGATCCACACCACCAAGACTCCTCGAACGCCCATGTAAGGCCAGGACCGGAACCAAGATTCAGAATTGGTTGCCGTGGTGATGTGGCTCATGCTGACAACTCCGTTCCTTCGCGGAGGTGGTCCAAATACTCTGTGAATACGACGGCTCTGTTTTTCTTGCGGTCGTCGAGCGGGTGTAAGACTTTGGCGGCCTCTAGCACGCGCAACGCCTTGGCAGCGGCTGGCCGTGAGCAGTGGAGCAGCTCTATGACCCGGTTGACCGTTACGATGGGGTGCTCGGGCAGGAATTCGAAGAGACGAATGCTCATCACCGTGGCGTCTTTGCGGGCCATGAGTCGTGCACGACTTTGGGCGACGATTGCGTGTAGCTGACGCGCGGTGGCGACGGCTTCGGCTGCTACGACCGCGACGCCTTCGAGGAAGTATGAGAGCCAGCCCTCCCAATCTCCGTCGGTCCGCACCGCGGAGAGTCGGCGGTAGTACTCCGGGCGGTGGGTCTTGAGAAAGAGGCTCAGGTAGAGGAGCGGCCGCGATAGCAGCCCCCAGTGACGCAGAAGCAGCGTGATCAGCAGTCGGCCCAGTCGGCCGTTGCCGTCGAGGTAGGGGTGCAGTGTCTCGAACTGCACATGGACCAGGCCGATTCGCACGAGTGGAGGGAGATCGCTCTGGTCGTGGATCGCGCGTTCGAGCTCGCTGAGCAGCTCACTGAGCCAATGCGGCGGAGGCGGGACGAAGCTTGCGTTGCCCGGCCGCGTCCCACCGATCCAGTTCTGGGAGCGGCGCACTTCACCGGGTTTCTTCTGGGCGCCACGGGCTCCGTCGAGCAGCCTGCGGTGTGTTTCGGAGAGCAGCCGCATGGAGATGGGCAGTCCGTTTTCCCTGCCGAGCTCCTCCCATGCGTAGTTGAGAGCGGCGACGTATCCGCAAATCTCCTCCACGTCGGCGTCGGCAGGCTCCTCGCCGGAGGCCTCGACTTGGAGTAGGTCCATCAATGTGGCCTGGGTACCTTCTATCTGGGCTGAGAGAACAGCCTCTTTGCGGACGAAGGCGTAGACGAACCACTCAACCGAGGGCACCAGGTCGCCCGCCAGGTCGAGGAGCCGAATCTGCTCGAGCGCACGGGCGAGCAGTGGGGCCAGATCACCATCAAGATCGAGGGCGAGGGGCGGATCTCGTGGAGGCAGTGGAAACGGGATGAAGGCACTCACCTCCTCCCCTGCCACGGTGCGGCGCTCGTATTCTCCGGTCTTCCTCTTCGCCTTCGCCTTCATCATCGGCCTCTTGGAAGCGTTCGCTTCCTATTGCCGACTCAGAATAAGCGATCGCTTCTCTTGCGTCTATGAAAAGAAGCGATCGCTTTTGTCCAAATTTTTTTGCGGCGCACTGAACGCCACCTTCATCTACGGTTGGCGGTTCTAATCGCGCCACGCTTGAAATCAGAATCTTGGAGTCCAACCGCTGTTTTGGTGTAGCCTGGGGGAACTAGGAGGTCTCATGAGTTGGAGCTACAGCTGTCCCTGGTGCGGTGCGATGCTCAATCCCGACAAGACGATCATCTTGACGGCGTCCCGGGGCGGGGAGCGGGTGCTCATCGGGTTCCACCCGGAGCCGGGGAACTACGAGCTGTTTCTGCCACCGAATGTGTCCATCAGCGAAGGGGACCACTGGGATTTCTTCTGCCCGGTGTGTCGGGAGAACCTCCTCACCGGGGAGCTGGAGGGTCTGTGCGAGCTGCGCATGGTGGACGACGATAAGGAACAACAGGTGTTCTTCTCGCGAATCGCCGGGGAGCAGGCGACCCTGGTGGTGTCCAAGGGGAAGGGGAAGCCCAAGGTGCAGGAGAAACACGGCGACCACGCCACCCGGTACACCGAACGCGTCATGCCCGTGCGGTTCTAGATGACTCCGAGGTGATCACCCCCTTCTGCGCTCTCCGCGCTGGCTCAACTCACGTAGCCCGCGTGGTTGAGCACGGCGGCGGCGTGGCACACCGAGCCGGAAACCACGAACCCATGCCAGATGGCGTGACCATAAGGAATACGATCGGAGACGAAGAAAACAACGCCGACCGTGTAGGCTATGCCACCGGCCAGTAGCAAGATGAGGCCACCGGTCGAAATGGCGGCGATGGCCGGCTTGATGGCGATGAGCACCAGCCAGCCCATAGCGAGGTAGGTCGCCGTCGACAGCCTGGTGAGCTTCTCGATGGCGAACAGCTTGATAATCACGCCGATGGTGGCCAGGCCCCAAACACCAGCGAACATGGCCCAGCCCCACCAGGTTCCGTGCAGGTTGAGCAGCATGAAGGGCGTGTAGGTGCCGGCGATGAGGAGGTAGATGGTCGCGTGGTCCAGCCGCAGCAGCCGCTGCTTCAGCTCGGCGCGAGCCACCAAGTGGTAGAGGGACGACGCCAGGTAGACCGCGACTAACGACAGCCCAAAGCCAACGAAGGAAACGATCGTCAGAGCGTCGCCGCTGACGACACTGGCATAGACGAGAGCAATCAAGGCGGCAAAGCTCAATAGCAGCCCCAACCCAGCAGTGATCGTATTGGCACTCTCTTCGCGGTTTGATTGGGGAATGTCTTCAATAGGCATGACGTTGCTCCAAAATTGGGTGATCGCCCGTCGCGGCGAGTTCGCTGATGTCCAGACCTAGGTCTGGTTTGGGCAGCTCGAGTCGCTCTATGACCCAGCCGGTGGCCCGGTGGTCGATCTGGCGAGTAGGCTCACGGGCCTTCAAACTGAGGTCGAGCGGGTAGGTCACCCGCTGACTGGGCGGCTGACGCGGGATGGACTCGTGGCCCCGGGCCTGGTGCCACGAGAGCCGGGCGGCCTCGAGCGCACCGGTGGCGACCAGCGTCAGGGATCGGGCTCGATCCTTCAGGCTCGGCTGGCCCAGGACCTGGTTGTCCAGCAGCTCCATCTGGCAGCCGAGCTCTTCGCCGTAGGCGTCCTGCACGCCGTAGGGGCCAAACACGGCGCAAAGTAATAGTCTGTCTTGTGTCATTTCGAGTCCTCTGCGGGGCTGTCCCCGCTGCTTTTGTGCCTTGCAAAGAGCCGGGCGCCTGCGCTAGCATCCGGGAGATTGCTCCCTACGCACCCGTAAGCTACAGTTGCGTAGGTTACGGGTGCGTAAGTTACGCACTAGTAGGTTAACTGTCAACCATGGTTCAGAAAAAAAAACGACTTAGCGCTGCGGCACGCCGTGCCCAGCTGATTGGCGTGGGCAAGCGCGTCTTTGCCGAACGAGGCTACGAGGCCACCTCCGTTGAGGAGCTCGCCAAGCGAGCCAAGGTCTCCAAGCCGGTCCTCTACGAGCACTTTGGTGGCAAGGAGGGGCTCTACGCCGTGGTCGTCGATCGGGAGATCGAGACCGTCGTCGCCCGCATCACCGAAGCCATCGGTTCCGGTACGCCCCGGCAAAGGACAGAGCAGGCCACGGCCGCCTTTCTCCACTATGTGAAACAGGAGCCCGAGGGCTTCGCCATCCTCTGCCACGACTCGCCCGTCGCGGTTAGCGGGGGCGGGATGTCCAGCTTGCTCAGCACCGTCGCAGAGCAGGTCGGTGACGTATTCGCCAAGATGTTCAAAGGGGCTGGCTACTCACCGAAGTACGCGCCCATCTACGCCCACGCCCTGGTCGGAATGGTGACCTTCGTGGGCCAATGGTGGACCGAAACCCAGTCCCCCTCGGTCGACAAAGTCGCCAGTCATCTGTCGGCCTTGGCGTGGATGGGCCTACGACATCTACCGATGAAACCGAACAACGTGTCGACCAAGCGGCGGAGCTGACCTCACGAGGCACGCTGTCCACACAGATGCCCCCTAAGAGCCCTACCCCAAAGCTCCTAAGGCAGGTTCACTTCCAAAACGCCCATGGGGGAGGTGGTGTGAGAGGTGCCGCCGTTGTCGGTGGTGGACACCTCGAGGGTGTCGCCCGTGGTGAAGACGTAGTACGCCGTGTCGGCCAGTAGGTTGAACACCAGGCCCCCGAGCGCCTGGGAGTGGGGGATGTCGACGGAGATATCCTCGAGGGGCGACGGCTGGCGGGCAAAGATCGCGAACCGGTCATCCACCCGCGCACCGGCCACTGTCGCGGACTGCACCAGCTCGGTGTCCGGCGGCGCCACGCCCGGATCCCGCAGGCTGATGACGTTGAGGAAGACATCCTCCAGGGCGGGAGCAGCGGCCTCGATGGAGAGGGTCCACTGGCCCAGATCCCGCCGCTTGCGGTAGCCATCATCCCGACTGTCGGTGTGCGGCGAGAAAGAGTGGAGGCGTCCCGAGGCGTCCACTGCGTCGAAGTAATGGGGCACCGAGAACGTGAGATTTGACACGTCCATGTCCGCGGTTGTGACGGACGTGATGGTGGTGAAGTGCAGGTAGGTGTTGGCCACGGGGCGGTAAATTGTATAGGCCCAGCTCGAGGTGCAGGGGGTGAAGACGCCAAAGAGGGTGTCGGCGTCGTTGCCGGTGATGACCACCCGCTCGGCCTCGCCACCGCAGCGGATGTGCACCATGTACCCTGCCCACTGGTCGTCGGCCCACTGCTGATTGCTGTCCTCCATGGCCGCCGCCGTGACCTCCGCCGAGGGTACCGCGTTCACGTAATCCTGCCCCATGGTGTCGAAGATCACGTCCTCGGTCATGCCGACCCCCTCGTCCGCGTCGCCGGTGATGGTCAGAGTTCCCTCCGTGTCCGCGCCCACGGCAAAGACCTCCAGCCACCGTGGGGTCTCCGAGGTCGTCACCTGCCCAGCGCCCACGGGGCTCCCCGCGCTACAGGCCAGCCCGGTCGCCAACACCGTATCTCCGCCCCGCACCACCACACGATTGATCTGGGGCAGCAGTGGATCCACGGTGGTCACGTTGCGTCCGTTGGGGATCGTAATCCGAAGGGCGTCGGTGTAGGAGCGCATGCCCTGGGCCTGATCCGTAGCCGGATCCGCCACGGTGGGCTCGTCCACGGTGTGGACCACCCAGACCTTGCGGAAGGTCGGGTCCACGGAACGCACCCGGTCGAAGATCACGAACACGTCCGGTCGTAGGTAGAGAAACTCCCGCTCGAAGTAGTCGATCTTGCGGGTGTAAGACGCCGTTCCGTCTCCCACGGTGTAGGTGTAGTCGCCGTCGACGTGCTCGTACTTGAGGATGTTGCCCACCTCGTGCAGCCCGAGCGGGTGGCTCGGATTCGTCGTGCGTCCGGTCTCCCCCCCGTCGGAGATGACGTAGTCGAGATCCACCAGGGAGATCTGTGTATCGAAGAGCTGGCCCCCCATGTTGTCCGAGGCCACCAGGGGCGTACCGCTATACAACGGGCCACGGTTGGAGTCCTCGTCCAGGTCGAGGCTCTCGTTCGGGTCGAAGATCTTGAGGGTGTTCTTGGCGATGGAACGGATATGGTACCAGTGGTGTTTCCCGTTGTCGAAGTTGTTCCGGATCCGGGCGCCTCCGTGGGGAAACACGTCCACCTTGCGGTGGATCAAAAAGGAGTTGGCGTCCTCGTAGCGTCGGCTGATGCCCTCGCCCGCCATGAACACGGCGAAGGTGGCGTCGTTGGACCAGTCCTGCCGCATGGAGACCAGCCCCGGGCCGCTGAAGTACATGGCCGTGGGGTTGTCCGATGGGCCCACCTCGCCCAGCTCATCGTCATAGAACAGCAGGTCCCAGTACATGCCTCCGTAGGGTGCTCCGCACAGATCCCGGGCCACCCCCTGGTGCATATAGTGCTGCATGCGCTCATCGCCGTAGAGCCAGGCCGTCAGCGCCACGGCGTCGGTGCGGGGCTGGGAGATCCAGTCGGTCTGCGTGTTCCAGATCCGCGCCTGGATGTGGTTCTCCGTCCCCGCTCGGCGGCACCATGCGTCGGTGTCATAGGTCGAAAACAGGTGCGGATATTCCATGTTCTGCCAGAAGATGGCCCGGTGCTGATCGTGGAGGAAACCCGTGAAGCGGTCCTCCCCTGTCAAGAAGTAGAACTGCGACACGAGGTTGACGCTGAAGGACTCCTCCGACGAGTCGTAGCCAAAGTTGTCGTACATACCGCCCAGGTCTCCGGCCAGGGCGTCATTGTCAGTGGGATCACCCGCCACGCGGTTCTCGATCCGCCAGAAATATCCGGTCTCTGACAGCTCCTCCTGGGTGAGCGCGATGTAGTTGAGCGTGTCGAAGGGGTGCTCCGCCGGGTCCTTGGCGAGATCCACCTCGGTGAGCGCCAGGATCCCCGCGTACGCCAGAGCCCGGCTGGCTCCGTACGCGCTGTGATAGCCCCAGGTTACGTCGTCTTCCTGGGACTGGGCCACGGAGTTCCAGTACCACACGTCCGGATCGCCGTTCACGCGGTCCATGAGGGTGAGCTTCACTGAATCCGGCACCTCGTCGAACATGAGGTCCAGAGCGAGCAGCTCCGTGCGGCTGGGTTCTCCCGAATCGGGGAGCCGCTGCAGGAACCGGTCGAGGTACTCCCCATCGCCCGTGGCCCTGTACAGTATGGCGAGATTGGCCAGGTCCACGTCGTCACCGGCGTCCTCGCTGTCCCGAATGAGCTGGAACCAGCCGGCGTAGGGCTCCCTGGCGTCGGGGCCGGTCATTCGCGCCAGCGCCACCGCCAGGGTGTCAGGGTCCACCAACACCCGCGGGTGGGTTGCCCGGACCTCAAAGCCCCGGCTCGTGGCCAGCCAACCGTCGCAGTCTTCGTCCACGCCATTGTCTGGGATCTCCGTGGTGGGCTCGCAGTCGGCATTGATGTTGGCATTGGTGTTGCCGTTTTGGTTGGTGCCGCTGTCATCGTCCGAACAGCCGCCCTGGGCCAGGAGTAGCCCCAGGGCTGCCAGGCAAATCATGCGTCTCATCATCATGCGAAACTCCCCCGGAGGTTGACCCCCAGTATGCGGGGTCACAGCCGCAAACGAAACAGGATGTTGCAGTAGGCCGTGATAATGTGGCGCAGATCCGTCCAGCCAAAGGTCCGTACCCGCTGCTGCAGCTCCTCGGTTAGCGACTGGGAGCGAATCTCGTCGATGAGTGGGTGCGAGTGGAAATAGTGCGTCACTTTGGGCTCCAGGGTGATCTCCGAGAGCCTGGCGTGCGCCATCTTGCGCCGAAAGAGCTGCACCCGCAGGGCGATGGAGGACTCCACCCGGGTGCCAAAATTCCGCTCCTCGTATCGCGGCATGGCGGTGGACAGGAGCACCGCGGTAACAGGACCCAGCCGGTAGGAGGCCTCCAGGGACAGGGCCGCGTTGAGGCGGAAGGCGATGCGCCTCTTTCCCGAGACGATATCTCGGGCCAGCTCCGAGTGCCCACCCAGAGTGGAACCTCGCACGAGGAGCCGCACCGGGAGCCGCCGGCGATAGGGAAAGAGGCTCCACTCCAGGGCCAGCCAACCGCCGGTGAAGAGCTGGCGCAATAGCGGGGTATCCACGCCAGCTTTGTAGGCGTGGACCACCAGCGCCATTCGCTGCTCCAGCCAGTTTCGCGAGTGGGGATGTATCGCGCGGCGATAGGTGACGACAAACTGCCCGTGGGTGGAATGGTTGCGGTCATAGGTGTTGACCAGGCTGTTGAGGAAGCGCCGTGAGAGCAGGGAGACGCCCAGGTCGAGCTCTTGCTGAAATCCGGCGAAACGTAGCAACGATTGCAGCGGGGCTCCGGTCATGGGATGAAGTGACCTCCGCAGGAGCTTTCGCAGGCGACGGTCGGTCCGCAGGGCCGAGGGCCGGGTGGGGTCCAGGGCCAAGAACTTGAAGCGAAACAGCGGGTCCCCAGAGGGCCGGGTGCAGCCGAGCCAGAGCTGGAGCGGACAGGACACGATCCGCCCCGTCCCACAGCGCGAACGGCCCACCGGGGCTCTGGCGCAGGGGCTGCCCCAGGAGACGCCCCAAGGACCGAGGCGAGGACTGGGATTGGGACTGGGTCTGGGACTGGACCGGGAGCGCTCCACTGGGCCGGCGCGGGCCGGTCCACCGGCGACCGTAACCATCACCACCACTATCGCCACACTCACCGCCGCTGTACGTCGACCCGGCATTCACTTCATCTTAGGCGTCAGCCGCGCTTTAGGCGTCATCCGCGCTGGATGGCCCGTAGTACCTGGATACGAGCCGCTCGGACCGCCGGTGGAATCGACGCCCCAACGGTGATCAAAAACACGATGAACGAGCCCACGATCAGCGAAGACGTATGCAGCTTGCCCTTGAAGGCCGCGATGGTGACGCCGACTGCCTCCACGGGCTTGGGGTAGACGATGCCGGTGGTCTCCAGGTAGTGCAGGATGGGCATCGCGAAGAGGATCCCCAACCCCACCCCGAGCACCCCGAGCGCCGCCCCCTCCGCCATCACAAGGCGCAGCACCAGGCCCGGCTTGGTCCCCAGGGCCCGCATGACCCCAATCTCCCGAGTACGCTCCATGACAGACATGAACACCGTGTTGAGTACCCCGATGGCCACGATGAAGATCACGATGGCGATGAACACATAGCCAGAGACCTTCTTGAACCACACAAACTCCGCCATCTCAGGCATGGCCTCGTCCCAGGAGAGAACCTCCAGGGCGTCGGGCTGCCCGAGGGCGGACTTCACCTTGTCCCGCGCCGCGTGGGCTCCTTCGGCGTTGTCGATGACGAGCGACACCTGGTGCACCCCGTTGGCCAGGTGCAGCAACCGCTGGGCCACGCCGATGGGAATCTGCAGGAAGAAGGCGTCGAGCTGATCACTGCCGATACGGAATATGCCTACGATGCGCAGCTCCACCCGCTTGCGATCGCCGAGGCCCTGGGCATTTAACACCATCTTGTCGCACAGCCCAAGCTTCAGGGTCCGCGCCAACTGCTCCCCTACCAGAACCTGCGTCACGGCGACCGAACCCGGCTTGGGGGGAACCGCGCACCAGAGCTCCCCGGGCTTGGTCTCGGCCTTTTTCACGGCCGCGCCGCCGGAGCCCAGATAGACCCCACGCTTCACCACTTTGGCGAGCTGGGACACCTTGCGCTCGAGCTCGGGCTCCACGCCGGCAAAGAACACGCCCACCGACCCCGAAGAGCTGCGTGCCAGGCCTCCGCCGAAGACCCGACGCACCACGACCCCCTTGCCCACGCTCTTTTCGATGGACCGACGAACACTCTCGCCGTCAGGCACCAACAACTCCACGGCGCGCGCCTTCTGGTACCCCTTGGCCTGAACCACCACATGTCCCGCGCTGCCCTGGCGGATGGCCAGCTCCACCATTTCGGAAAGCCCCCCGTCGGACATGGACATGAAGACCAGCAGGAACATGTGGCCAAAAGCGATGGCACAGAGGGTGAACAGGGTCCGCATGCGGTGCCGCCAGAGCCCTCGAAATGCCAATTTAAGCGTCAACATTCGCGGCCTCCTATTGATGATGCCGCATGGCTTCCACCGGTTTGAGCCGACCGGCCTTGATGGCGGGATAGAAAGAGACCAGCAGGCAGACCACAGACACCATGACCATGGGAATCAGGACGCCCTGCAAGGTAAAGACCGCCTTCCACACCGGATTGATGAAGGTGCCCTGCATGGAAAATCCGCCGGTCACTCCGGATAGGTCGAGCCCATGCACCACCAGATAGTGCTCCAGCCCCAGGCCCACGGCACCGCCGAAAATCGCCGCCAGCACGCCCAGGAGCAAGGCCTCGATCACGATCAGACCAAAGACCTGCCTCGGACGCATACCGATGGACTTGAGCACACCGAACTCCCGGATGCGCTCGAACACCGCCATGAGCATGGTGTTCATGACTGTCATGCCGGCGATGGCCATAATAATGAACAGCATGATGCCCATGAACAGGTTCTGCATACCGGCGAGGTCTTTCATGCTCGGCCGGATTTCGTCCCAGGTACGCACCAGGGGCACGAGCCGTTTGTCCGCCGCCTGGGCAAGGGTGTCGGGGCTCGTGCCGGGCTTGGGAATCAGCAGCATCTCATGGGCCCGGGCGTTGAGCCTGGGCGCGTCCACCTGCTGGGCCGAAAAATAGGGCAGAACCAGCTCGGGCAACTTGGCATCCCACTGCTTGAGTATCCCCTGGACCCGGGCCGCGCGCCACTGGTGGCGGCGATCGCTGTCGAGGGTCTTGAGCAGGAGTATGGAGCCCGGGCCCGCGCCGAGACGCTTGGCGCTCCGGGCCGAGAGCAACACCGGCCAGGCGTCCTCCCCCGGGCTGGCGGTCGTGGAAAAATAGGCCCCGGTGGCCACCCGCCTGTCCAGCCCCGACAGTCGGCCTTCCCGTGCGGACTCCACGCCCACAAAGCGCAAGCTCCCCCCCGCCTTTGGCAGAAGCAGCGTGACGTCGCCGAGAGGAAGGGAGGCGTCCTCGGCGGCGTCATGGACGTCTTTCGGGGACAAGCTGGTCAGCATCACAATGGACGCCAGCGGGGTCTTCCCGCGGGCCCGCCGGGCCAGATCCCCGGGCGACCCCTGGGCCACGATGGCGCTCACCACCAGTGCCTGGCAGCCCGACTCGTTGTCCGTCACCGCGTCCAGGGGGATCATCCGTTGTCCGAGGCGGATCTTCCAGCGCCTGGCCAGGGGCTCGGCCACGACCACACCGCACCGGGTCGGGGCGTGCTTGGACTTCATGATCTTGGCCCAGGCTTCCCCAGATAGGTTCGCAAAGACGTTCGCCTCCGCTCCCCGACCCCGGCCCCGCAGCGCGATGCGCGCCTTGACGACCCGCGCCACCTGAACTTCGGTCTTGCCGTAGACCCGTCGGGCCACAGCCTCCAGACCGGGCAATTCATCGAAGCGAGGCATGAGATCGTGGGG
The DNA here is from genome assembly GCA_029938605.1 of Deltaproteobacteria bacterium. Lineage (GTDB taxonomy): Bacteria > Myxococcota_A > Polyangia > HGW-17 > JAJRWW01 > JAJRWW01. Next base: position 21,580 of record JAOZUO010000046.1, read on the forward strand.
AATCAGCAGCCCCGTTGCTCCACCCACCCGGTCCCGAATGGTTACCGCGGCACGCAAGGGTCTGCTACCGGCGCGCGTTCCTTCGAGCTGGGTGGAGACCCGGAGTCGCAAACGCGTCACCCGCCGCTTGATCTCCCGCACCACGGGGCGCAACCGCGTCAGATCCTTGCCCACCAGGGCGATCTCGTGGGCGCGTCCCTCCAGGGACATCAGGCGCTGGGCATCGGCCAGGTGCAAAAATACCCGGGTGCGGTCCATGCCCTCCACCCCCGTCCGATAGATCCCCACCACCGTCAGAGTCGCGGCGTTGTCTCCGCTACTGGAATCCAGGGTCGCCGCCTGGATAAAGACCTTGGTACCCACCGTCAGGTGCATGATCTTCGCCAGCCGGTGGCCGACCAGAATCTCCCCTGCCGGCACCGGGGCGAGGTACCTCCCCTGCACGACCTTGCTGGCCATGAAGGTGACCCGCCGCTCCCATTGCGGCTCCACACCGACAATGGCGATGGGGGCGGCGTTTCGGGAAACCGCCTGGGTCCGGCGACGACCCTGAAAAGCGAACTGCACGTCCTTGGCCGCCATGCCCAGGGCCAGAGGCGCGTCCGGTCCCCGCCCTACACCGGCAAGCAGCGGCGCCCGGGTCAGCCCCACGATACGGATACGCTCACAGGCCCCGCCTTGCTTCGCCTTCGCGGGAGCGAGAACGTTACCCACCACAACGCCATGACGGCCGGACGCGGCGTGGCTGATGACCGCCTCGCAGCCCAAGGCCACGTCCCCACGCCAGGGAGCTTTTGCGTCAATGGGGCGGCCGAAGCGCACACCCCCGGGGGTCAAGGCCGGGTGGCCCGCGTTCAAGGGCACCAGCGCCAGGTCCACCGCCATCTCATGGGAGAGCAGCGCAAAGCCGTGGGCGCGGGCAGTCGCGGCGACGACGCCCGGGGTGGTCCGGATCTGCTGCAGTAGCTTTTGGGGGCGCCTCAGCGTGGATTGTAGCGCGCGTCCCCGCGGGTAGGCCGGGTCATGTAGCTGCACATGCCCGAGGTCCATTCCGGTGATCCCTTTGTAGAACTCCTCCCGAACGCCTCCGATCAATCCGTAGGTGGGAATGGCCATGGCCAGGCTGACGGCCATGGCAGATGCAGTGATGATGGTTCGTCGACGTTGACGGAAGAGGTTTCGCCAGGCAGTCCGGATCAGTAGCCACATGTCGCGTTCAACCTTCCCTACTTCTCAGTCGTGGCCAACACTGCCCGGAGGAGGGACTTGAGGCTCTCGGGAGTGAAGGGTTTGGCGATAAAAGGCGTCGTATCGGAGTCACCGCGGGACACGTCTGGGTAGCCCGACATGAACACGACCTTCAGATCCGGACGGCGCTCCATGGCCACCTCTCGGAGCTGAATACCATTCATCCGTGGCATCACCACATCGGTCAACATCAGGTGGATGGGCCCCGGGTGCTCCTCGCAGAACCGGATCGCCACCTCGGGTGTGGACGCATCCAGAACGCGGAAACCCCCGCGCTCCAGGATCAGCTTCGTCACCTCACGCACCGGTTTCTGGTCCTCGACGAGCAGCACGGTTCGGGTGCGGGTCGAGTGCGCCTTGACCATGGGAATCTCTCGGCTCGTGGGCACCTTCTTGAGGGACTGCGGCAAATAGATCTCGAAGGTTGTGCCCTGCCCCACCTCGCTGTGAACGTCGATCTCGCCGCCGCTCTGCTTCACCATGCCGTACACACTCGACAGCCCCAGCCCCGTACCCTTGCCGGTGGACTTCGTCGTAAAGAACGGGTCAAAGATTTGCGAAATGGTCTCGGCGTCCATGCCGCAGCCGGTGTCGGAGACGACCACCACCACGAAGGGCCCCCGACTCGCGAACTGCGGGGGGAGCCCGACGTCGGGGTCGTGGTTGTACGCACGAATGGTCAGGGTACCGCCATCCTCCATGGCATCTCGCGCGTTTACGGCGAGGTTCAGCAGCACCTGCTGAAGGTGGTGGGCGTCGGCCAACACAGCGCCCAGCTTGGGGGCAATATCCATCTCCACGGTGATGTCTTCCCCCAAAACCCTCCCCAGCATGCGGACTGTCTCCTGAATGATCTCCCGCATGTTGAGAGTCCGGGGTTTGAGGGGTTGCTTACGGCTGATGGCCAGGAGCTGCCGGGTGAGATCGGCGCCCCGATCGGCAGCCGCCGAAATTTCCTGCAGGCACTCGGTGACCTCCTCGGCGTCGCTCTCCCCCATTAGCAACAACGAGGCGTAGGACTGGATCACTACCAGGAGGTTGTTGAAGTCATGCGCCACCCCACCGGCGAGACGCCCCAGGGCCTCGGTCTTCTGCGCATGTCGGAGCTGCTCCTCCTTGTCACGGAGGGCCTCGGTTCGCTCCAGCACGCGCAGCTCCAGCTCTTCGGTCATGGCGCGGATCTGCGCCTCGGCCTGGCGGCGTTGGGTCACGTCCCGGATGAGGCCGGCGTACCCGATGGGCTTTCCCTTGGCGTCAAACAGAAAGTGGTTGGTCACCTCGGCGAAAACCACGTCACCGTTTTTGTGGACATACTCCTGATCCAACAACAGGTGGCCGCCCCGCTCCGGATCCATTCGCCCCGATCGCGCGAGGTCGGTGGAACGATCGAGCAGCGCTCGCACGGTGTCGTAGCACTTGGGCGTCAGCAATCCAGAAAGCCCGAGCTCCAAAAACTCGGAACGAGAATACCCAAGGACCGACAACACCGAGTTGCTGACGTCAGTGAACCGGCCATCGAGGTCCATGGCCCAAAAAACATCGGTGATCGTCTCCAACATCACCTCGAAACGCTGCTGCATGGCGAGTAGCTCAACCTCGCAGCGCTCCGATTTGTTCACATCATGATCTGACACAATTTCACCCCTACTCCTGGGGCTACTATACGACAAAATAGGTAGGATTCGCAGCCGGCAATTCTCGCTATTCGTCGGGCTATTCGCTGGGCTCGGACCCGGGGTCCTTGTCCAACGACAGCTTCTCGCCCGCGGCCTCGGCACCGGGCTCCAGCACCAACAACCGCACCCGGCCCGTGGCGATGAGGCGGTCCTGGTCATCGTGGATCCGTGCGTCCCATACCTGGGATCGCCGTCCACACACCAGCGGCGTGGCGGTGCAGCGCAGCGTTCCGGTCCGCGCGGCGCGCAGAAAAGACGTCGCGTTGTCCAGCCCCACACAGGATTTGCCCTCGGAGAACACATTCAGCGCCGCCCCCGTAGAGCACACCGTCTCCACCATGGACGCATACACGCCGCCGTGGACCAGCCCATAGGGCTGCCGGTGCTCGTCGCCAATGTCCAACTCGGCGACAAACTTCTCGGGCAAGGCCTGGACGAACCGCAGCCCCAACAGCTTGTTGTATCCCCCCAGACGCTCGTTGATCATCTCTACAACGTTGTCAGGAAATTCGGTCATCTGGATATTCACTCCACGGACAGGATCAGGATGACTCGCTCAACACATCGTATTGCGTGAGAGGACTCGGCGCTCGTAGAACTCCTGGAGCTTCCAGCGGACGCTCGGGATATCCTCGATGGTGGAGAGCGCCAGGCAGTAGAGGCGGCTCTTTTCCAGGCAGCAGGCCGTGAAGAGGCGCTGGGAGCTGGTGAAGAGCGGCTCCTCACCGAAGCATCCCCCCGGACCCACACCTTCGATGCGGGTCTCGCCGCACAGGATCGCTATGGAGCCCTGGTCCACCACCACAAGCTGCGGTTCGCCCTCGATGGAATGTGGAACGAGGTCGTCGGGCCCCGGCTCCTTGAGCTCCATGGACTGGGCGATGCGGTCCTGCATGGGGTGGGAGACCACCTCTCCGAACAGATAGGTGCGCTTGAGGAATTGCCGCAGGGCGTGCTTCCGACGCACGGCCCCCAACAGGTCGCAGCTCACCACGAACTCGGCGTAGATGTTTCGTGGAATCTTCAGGACCCCGACATTGCTTGCGGCGCGATAGGTGCCTTTCGCGGGGGCCTCGAGCAAGCCGGCGAGGTCGCCCAGAAGGGCTCCAGCCGACAGGACATTGTGCACAGCGCCGCCAGACTCCATGTACTCCACCATGCCGCCCAACACGAGGTAGACATACGAGCTGCGCTCGCCTCGGCGGATGAGGATGGTGCCCACATTGAACGAGACGATGGGGTTGTTCAGCAGCAGTTGTAGATGATGGGGCTGCGCCGTGGGAAAGTACGAGCCCAGATATCTGTGGGCCTCTTGGAAAGCGTAGTCCTGGCGCGCCGGGATGAGCACGTCCTGCATTCCGAAGGATGCGTTGGAACCGATCTCCCTCTCGGCGGTGGTCAAGGGCCGCGCCACGTGGGAGAAGAGGATGCGCTTGGACTCGTCGTCCACGTAGTCGGCGGCTCGCCCGTGGATCATACCGCCCCCCACGTCCACCTTCTTCAGGTCCGCGGGTACGGCGTAGGTCTGGCGAACAGTCTCCAGGGTCGCGGTGCTGACACCGCTGGCCGACTCATCGTCTGTGACCATGTCCTCCAGCACGTCCAAAGACACCGTATCGGCGAGGTGCGCGTAGGTCTTGTATCCACTCTCGCTCATGGTGCGGAAGAAAAAGACCGTGGTCTCCAGTGGGTGCGGCGAGAAGACCGGCTTCACCTCCAGGCCGTCGATGTTGTTCCACTCGTTTTCGCGCAGCTCCCGGAACTGGATGTAGTGCTCGAACCGCGACTCGTCGAACCCGGTGAGGGCCGCGAGCTTCTTGAGCACGGAAGCTCGAACCAGCGGCGTGGAGTAGTGCTGGATGCGTTGGTCGGCGCTCACCAGGGACGTGAAACCGCAGAAGTGGTCGTCATGGGCGTGCGTATGGAAGATGCCGTCCAGCTCGTTGATGCTGATGCCCAGAGACTTGAGGCTGTGGTGAATATTGGGGCCCGTATCGATGAGGTAGTAGCGCCCCTGGTGCGTAATGAGGCTGCTCATGCAGGGGCGGTTCACGTCCCAACCGTCCCCCTCGCCCAGATGCACCACCGAGAAGTACTCGCGTCCGATGGAGTGGTACCCCAACTGGAAGGGGGGCTCGTACGTTTCGTTCAAAGCGAGGTTGAGATCCACCATGACGGACGCGTCCCGGTAGCGGAACTCGTAGACGTTGAGTGCCTTTCGTTCGATGAACACCCCGTCGCGCAGCTCCAGGGGCTTGTCCTCCACGATGCGGGTATCGAGCAGGTCCTGGGTATCCCGGATCTTGTCGAAAGCGAACCGGAGCTTGAGACGCATGAGCTCTTGCGCCAACTTTTCGGAGGCCCCCGCCTCCCGCAGCTCTTCGATGGAGTCCAGGCCGTAGTTGCCGCGGTAGATGTACTGGGACTGCGCGTGTACCTGATCCCGGTTGCCCACCAGCAGCGGCCGAGCCCCCGTGTTGTTGGGGTGGTTCGGGATGAGCATTCCCTGCCGGTAGAACATCTGCAGCACCGGGAACTCCGACAGGTTTGCGAAGCTTCCGCTCTGTACGGGCACGTCGGACAACAGGATCGCGTTGGGACCCGTCTCAAAAGAGATGCCACCGCTCTCCTTGGGGACAATGAGGCCGCGCCGCATGAGGTGCTTCACGGCATCCTCGGGGCAGCCGCACAGCACGTGAAGATCCACCTCCGGCACCGAAATCCACTTGATTCCCACAGCGACATCGGTCTTTTCGATCATCCGTTGCTCCCTCGCACAAAGACCCACGCAGTGTAGGCTGGTTCGACGGCGACCACAACCCGGTGAGTGGAGGTGGGTGGGCGCGGCTTCCTCGACAACCGCCGACGATTCCGCTACTGTCCCGGGGTCGAAATAATGGAGCCTACTCTACGTCAATGTCTCTTCTGCACCGGTTGATTGGGAGGACCCGTCAAATGGACCAGGATCGGTTTTCCCGGGTCTACGCGGGAACCTATCTACTGTGTACTTTGCCCGATGAGTCCGAGGGTCGCTACAGCTTCACCACTGGCGTCATCTCCCCCGAGGAGTTGGCGCAGCTCACCCAGGGCAAGCCCAACCTGTCATTGAGCGACCTCTCACTGAGCAAGATCGAAAAGACCAAGCGCAACGACTGGAAAAGACACATCAGCGTGGGACGTGCCCCCAACAACGATCTGGTCATTCGCCACCCCAGCGTATCCAAGCTGCACGCGCATATCCGTCACGCCACCTACCAGGGCTCCGATCCAGAGAGCGCCACTCCGCTGCTGCTTGAGGACGTGGGCTCCTCCAACGGCACTCTCATCGACGGGCAACCCCTCGATGAGGGCGTGGCCGTGATCATCCGGGACTTCACCCAAATCACCTTCGGCGAGGTCACCGCCGAGGTGCTCGTAGCGCGCAGCCTGTTCGCCTCCCTACTCGGCCTCGACGCCCACCCGCCCCTCTGACGGGCCCTTAGGCGGCTGCCGCCTTAGTTTTGCTGGGCGAAGCTCACGATACCTTCGGAGGGCGGCAGATACTCCGCCGCGCGCGGATCTCCCCGGACGGTCTCCAGAAAAGCCGTCACGAGGGTCGACAAGGTCACCAGCACGTCCTGAACCGGGCGGAACCCCGGCCCGCAGCCGTCCCCTTCCCAACCCAACATCAGGATGATGTCGCAGAAATCGGTGAAGCTGTAGTGGCCGGCACCCTCCAACTCCACCAGGTAGCGGGGCGTGGCCGTGAGTCCACGGTAGGTGGGCTCCACCGCATCAGCCCATGTTGTGGACTCGTCCAGCTCTCCACCCACCACGAGTATCGGCACCTGGATCTCGGGTAAATTGTCGCCAAATATCTCCTGCCAAGCGGGCGCCAACGGCGCAGCGGCCCAGATCCGGTCGTCCGAAAGGTCCAGCAAATCCTGGCCCGGGTGGTCGGCAATCCAGGCGCGGATGATCTCGCACTCCTCGGCAGTGGACCCCTCGCACTCGGTGTCCAGTACACGCATATCCAAGGGCGCTCCGGACACCGCCAGAGTGGTCCAGGCGCCAAAGGAGTGCCCCATTACGGCATATCCGGCGGAGGGATCCACGCAGCCGTACAGGGGCGACTCCGGATCCTGGGACAGGCCCACCAGGAAATCAAAGGACTCGGATATGTCACCGGGCCGCCAAAGGCACATGGCGCGACGCAGGTCATCCTCCATGTCGAAGGCTGTGTTGAGCACGTGGTTGGGGGCGGCCACCACGTAGCCGTGGCGAGCCAGGTGCTCGGCCATCGTATAGGTCTGATAATTGATACCGCCGTTGCCGTGGCTGAACATCACCACAGGCCGCGGGGTGTCGCAAGCGCCGGTCCCCTCCTCCACAACCTGCCCCTCCGTGGCCGCGAAGACCTCGTAGTTGAAGGTCTGCTCCATCCCCGTCCCCACGTCCACGGGATACCACACCTGGAGATCCAGCGACTCACCCCGGCTGACATCCACCCAGTCCAGCAGGGTCCCCGCGAGGTGGTCTCCCCGGTCATCCGGAGCCACCCAGGTCTCGGAGTCGCCCCCCCCACAACCCATCCCCCCCATGGCCCCCATGGCCACCATGGCCACCGCCAGAGCACCTCCCAACCCGAACGTCGGGCCCATCATTCGAATCCGCATTTGACCACTCCTGAAATGAAACGAACCGCGCAATACGCGCCCGGTGGTTAGGGTCGGACCCTTAGGGCTGGAATTCGTCGGGGCCGATCTCCGGTGCGGACTCCACGGGACGCGGGTCGCCGTAGTAGTCCCAGGCGGGCGCCCCCGCGGGGGTGCCGTTGTTGCGGCACACGGAACTGGAGGGGAGCACCACGGGACTGCCCGGAGTGTAGGTGAACCCGCACCCCTGGTCGATGTTGCCGCCAACGATCATGTCCGAGAGCCCGTTCAACTGGCTCTCGCTGCTCAGGATGGTCGTGTCCTCGTCCAGGCACATCGCATCCACGCTGAGTCCGGCGACCACCGCGTTGTTCTCGAAGATGCGCGGATCCGCGTCTACGGACCGCTCCCAGACGCCGAGGGAGGTATCGCACAGGCCGGGGTGAATAAGGTTGTTGCGGTAGATCCCCAGGGGGCCGGTGGGCGTGCCTGACCAGGGCGCCAGATCCAATACCAGGCCGGTGGACAGGCAGGCGGACGGTGCCCCGCCCCCGAAGATGGCGTTGGAGTGCACGTCAGGCTCGTTGGCGGCGCCGCCGTTGGCCACCCAAAGGGCCACGAAATCCGTTGTCACCGTGGCTCCGATATCGGCGCACAGGGAGGTACCGATGATGTTGTTCTGAATGCGCGCCGTGGAGTCGTCCGCGAAGACCCCGGTGACCCAGGTGGGGCCGCAACCGCCTTGAATGACGTTGCGGTCCAATACCGCGCTCGAGGTTCCAATGAGGTACACGCCCATGGCGTCCACGCCGCCGCGCCCATTGATATTCTGGTTCTGGCTGATGAGGCCGCAAGCGCCGTCCTCGCATAGGATGGCGTAGGAGCTCGGAGGCAAACCCCCGTTGGAGCCGTTGATGGTCTGGTTGCCCACGATGGCGCAGCGGCTGGACACGCCGCTGGACTGGCTGACCCCGCAGAGAATGCCGCGGCAGTGATTGGCGCTACCCTCTCCACCGCCCGTGATCCCGAGGTTCCCCTCGATGAGCGGGTGGCAGTCGCCAATGGAGCGCACTCCCACGGCCAGGGAGTTGCCGGAGCTGTCCCCCTCCGAGGAGATCCAGTCGTTGTTGGCGATCCACGGCGACGCGCCCCCGCAGTCGTCCAGCAGGATCCCGTCGTTGCTGGTATAGCCGCCCCAGACGGTCATGTTGCTGCGCGTGACCTGCACGCCGGCCGCGTCGCCGCTGATGGAAATGGCCGCCGCATCCTCTCCGCCCTGGGAGCACACCGCGGACTGGTCCACCCGCGCCCCCGGTGAGTGATTGAGCCAGATTCCGAAAGACCTCTCGGGATAGACGCTGATGGAGCGGTGCCCGCGAATGGACTTGAGGTTCCAGCACCCCCCGGTGCACCGACCGTGGGCATCGATGCGGCTCGGGTCGCAGGAGCCCTGGATGAAGGGACTCGATTTGTGCGAGAAGATGCCCACCGACAGCTCGGTTCCGTCTCCGCCCTGCACCTGGCTGTTGAGAATTTGAGGCGTGGCCGGGTTTCCGTTGGCGTCGTCGGTCACCAGGATACCGTAGGTCTCGTCCCCCTGGTGGCCTCCGAAGACAGCGCAGTTGCTCACCACCGCGCCGGCGCTCCCCTCGATGACCATCACCGCGCTGGACGCCATGCCGGAGTTGGTCACGACGCTGGTGACGAACCCGTCCAAGAGGGTCTGACTCCCAACGCTGTGGCCGAAGTACACGGCGGGTCCGGTCTGGCCGCGGATTTCGGTGTTGCACGCAGGGTCGCGAACCCACGCGTTCCCCACCACCGGTTCGTATCCACCGTACACCGACACACCGTCCACCATGACGACGTCCTCATTGTAGAAGGTCCAGTTCCCCGCAGAGCAGCTCGTCGTGGACGCTACGCACACGATGTTGGGGCTCCCGGGCGTAGTGGCGGCGTGCTGAATGGCCGCGTTGATGGTGGCCATGGGGTCGTTGCTGCTTCCCGTGTTGGTGTCCACGCCCGTAATGGCGGAGACGTGGACACAAGGGCAGGTTTCGTCCACCAGCCCATCGCAGTCGTCGTCCAGGCCGTTGCAGAGCTCCTGGCTCGCGTTATTGGCGGGCACACACTGTTGGGGCTGGCCTCCCGCGCAGTAGGGCACGGTGACCCGACATACGCCCAGACCGCAGGTCATATCGGGAGTACCCTCGTCCACCGGGCCGTCGCAGTCGTCGTCCAAGCCGTTGCAGGCCTCTACCATGGGCTGGATCTGCCCCGTACAAGCGGACTGGATGCCGCGAATACAGTGCGTCATGCCACCCATACACTGGCCCACGTCCTGGGTCCCCGCGGGGCCGTCATAGCAGGCCATCGACAGCCCCTCGTCCACCAGCCCGTTGCAATTGTCGTCAAAACCGTTGCAGACCTCCACCAGGCCCGGGTTCCTGTCCCCCCGCGCGTCGTCGCAGTCGAAATTCGCCCCGGTGGGCACCTCGCCGCAGAAGCCGTCGGGGCCGGCGAGACTCCCGGTGGAGTCGGGACAAGCGGTATATCCGTCGCCGTCGCCGTCGGAGTCGAACTCGAGGTCGCAGGCCCCGTCGCAGTCGTTGTCCTTGCCGTCACAGAGCTCCGGCGCGCCGGGGTACACCGCCGCGTCATCATCGTCGCAGTCCAAGTCCACCTCGACGTCGTCGCAATCCATGTCGTCCGATGCATGCGCGACGATCTCCCCATTGGACCCCAGCACGATGCAGCCCAGCGCGGTGACGAAGAACCCGGGCGGAATCTGCGAGGCGTCGTATTCATAATAACCGAGTGCCCAGCGAAAATGGAATAGTTCCGCCCAAACCACGGTTCTGATCTCCAGCAGCGGCGGATCACTGCCCTGCAACTGTTGCCAGCCGGGGTTGCCTGCCGGGGTTGCCAGCCGGGTTCCCGTTGGATACTGTTGTCGCCCCATTGCGAAAGGATGAACCCAAAATGACTCGATTGCTCAAAAGACGCCTCGGAACCGTAGGGCAGGGCTTGGCGACAACCCTGGCATTGACCCTGGTGATGGCGAGCCTGGGCGCAGGGTCCGGCTGCAAAAAGACACCGAAAAGCAGCGAGACCCAGGACTCCAAGATGGCGCCCGCCAAGTCCACGGATGCGCCCGTTTCACCCATGGGCACCAAGGTTGGAGAGAAGAAGCGCGTCGCGGGCATGGCCGCCAACCCGGCTGCCCCCAGCAAGGTTGGACGCCCCCGCCCCACCGTCGGCCCCGTGAAGGTACAGCTCGTGGTGGGCCTCAACGCCGCCAAGCTTCGGAAGACCTTCCTGTGGAAGAAGCTCCTGGCCGTCAGCCAGGTAAAGACCCTCTTGTCGGGCAAGACCTACGGTCAGCTCAAAACGGCGCTGGGGGGTGATCCCCTGGTGATGGTGGACAAGGCCCGCTTTGTCCTGGGCGGCAAGTCCCTCAATGAAATCCAGAAGCCCGATCACCTGGCGGTGGTCCTCTCGGGCCGCTTCGACGCCCCGTCCGTGCTCAAAAAGCTGCTGACAATTCCAGTCCAGGCAGGGGTCGTCTCCCCCGTGCTCACCAAGATCAACGGCAAGGACGCCATCCGGGGCAAGGGCAAACAGGGCGATGCCTTCGCGCTGGTGGCGGTGAACAAAAACACCATCGCCATGTGCTCGGCTTCCATGCTGGACATCGTCACCAAGGACGATCTCACCGGAGGAAACGCGGCAATCGCCAGGCAAATCAAGACCACTGACACCAAGGCCCTCGCCTGGATCGTATTCGGGGGCGTCCAGATCCCCCTCGGTGCGGGCAGCGCCTCACCAGCCCTGGCGGCGCTGAAAAAGATCCGGGGCGGAGCCGTGGTGCTCGACAACGACAAGACCCAGTGGAAGGCCGTCAACCGCCTGGACGTCGGTTCCCCCCAGGCCGCCAACTCTCTACTTCAGCTCGTGAACATGATGAAGATGGCCGTCGCTAAGTCCGGCAGCCGCCCCGGCTTGGCTCCCGCCTTTGCCGCCCTGCTGAAGAACATGAAAGTCGTCGCAAAGAATCAGCTCCTCATCGCCACCATGGCCCTGTCCGAAGCCGACCTGAAGCTGGTCTTAGACGCCCTCCTGAAGAAGCTATAAATAGACAGTTCCCACCCCGGAAGTGGACTTCATCTAACAGGGAGGACGAAGGCAGACGGACGAAGGCAGACGGACGACTAGCTATTTCTTCTTTTGGATGACCGCCGCGGCGAAGGTGCCCGTGATGGTACCATTGGCGTCGTCCAGGCTCATCTCGCCGCAGACCCAGTTCTTGCCCACGCGGGTCAGCTTGATCTGGCTGGTGGGCTTCGGGCTCCGGCTCAGGTAGGACGACCCCGTGCCGTTGATCCAGCGCGACATGGAGGTGGTGCGACGGGGTTTCTTCGTGCCGTCCATGTTGTACACGCCGCGGTCCGCCTTCATCTCTTTCTCCTTCTTGCCGACCTTCCTGATCTTGGACAACCAGATGATGGAGAGGAACTGGTTGCCACGCGGGTAGCGTATGCCGGACGCCTTCTTGGCGTGGTAGTTCGCGACGCTGAGCTTGATGGTGCCATCCTTGTCGATCTTGGCGTAGGCGGTCTTGACCTTGAACTCCTTGCCCACGTACCCGAAGTACTTCACGTCCAGGGTGGGGCTGACCTTGCAGCCCTTGGGCAGCTTCTCGGGCCACTTCTGGGCGGTGGACTCTTCGAGGGCGGTAAAGTAACCGTGCGAGGGGCTGGGCGGGGTGGCGAGGTTCACGTTCTTGACCTGCACCGGACCACCGCGGTCCACGAGGGTGGCGTCTCCGAGCTCACCGTAAAGGTTCTGCCCCCAGCAGTACGCCTTGCCGGCCTTGGTGGCGGCACATACGTGATCGTAGCCCACGGCCACCGCCACGGCGCCCTTGATGTCCTTGACCTTCAACGGCTCCGAGGAGCTGTTGGGCTTGCGGATAGTCCCCTGGCCGAGCTGGCCTTTGTAGTTGGTGCCCAGGCAATAGACGAAGCCGTCAGTCTTCACGAAGCAGATGTTGTCGTTGTATCCGCTCACGGTCACCACGTCGCTAGCCACTACCCAGGCTTTTTCCTTGCCGCGCCCCCAGCACATGAGGCTCTTGTCCTTCTTGATGGCGCACAGCTGCTTACCCATGCCCTGGACCGCCACCGCGCCCTCCACGCCCGGCACCACCACCGGCTTGAGGATCTTCTCCTCCTTGACCCCCGGAGAGACCTGCTTGTTGTTGTTTTGCCCCCAGCACATGACCTTGCCGGTCTTGAGCACGGCGCAGCCCTGGTAGGAAGCGCCACCGATGGCCACGGCACCTTTCACGCCGGCCACGGTTACGGGCATGCGGCTCTCCTTGCCGGCGCCATCACCGAGCTGCCCGTAGCTGCCACTGCCCCAACACTTCACCGTGTCGTCGCCCATGATAGCGCAGCCGAAGCTACCGAATATGCCGATGCTCTTGGCACCCTTGAGGGCCGGAACCTCCACCGGGGAGGCCTGATCGGAGCTGCTCTGCAGCGGGATCTGGTCGCCTTCGCCCCAGCAGTAGACTGTTCCGCCCTTGGTGAGGGCGCAGACCGTGCTGTTGGCGTCTCCCGTGGAGTAGTTACTGGCGGTGATCTGCGTCACGGCCTTGAGGCCCTTGACCGCCACCGCGGTGGCGACGTTGTACTTGGGGTGCCGGTTCTTGGCTTTGAGGCCGATGCCGAGCTCGCCGCCCTGCCCCTGACCCCATGCCCGTACCGTGCCACCATGAAGAAGCGCAAAGCTGGTGTGATAGGCCGCCGCCAGGGACTTGACATGATTGGGATCGACGGCAGCAACCCGTGGCGCAACCCGCCGGGGGCTGCTCTTGGCCCCCATGGCCTCCATGGTCCCCATGGCCTC
>JAOZUO010000046.1:35150-54164 GCA_029938605.1 Deltaproteobacteria bacterium
CCCCATGGCCTCCATGGTCCCCATGGCCTCTGTAGTAGGCTCGTCGCCCTTCTTCTTCTCTTGCTTCTTTTTACAGGCTCCAAACCCGATTCCCATTGCAACTACCGCGAGAATTGCGACTGTCTTGTGCATACTCTTCCGTCCTTCGTCCCTGAAACTGTTGAATGAAGCGGTTATCCCTATAAAAGGTTTTCCGTGAGGGTCTGTGTAATGAACAATTCGTCCGCACACGGCAAGGGATACTTTTCTCTTCAGTCATGCGCTGATTTTGGCCCCGAATAAAGGCCAACCGCTTCTTGACCCAGCGCGCCAGAGTTTGCGCTCATGGTGATGAATCCTCGCCGAGGACTGTGTCCCCTTTCGAGGCCCATACAAGCTGGTATAGTCGCTGCGGTTCGCAACCCATGCACCCATGCACCCATGCAAAGGAGCAGCAATGCGTTGGAGCAGGATCTCAATGGCAGTGACCTTCCTGGTTGTGACGGCTGGATTCTATCCGAGCTGCGCGGTGACCGAAAAGCCGGGGTTCCGGCGGGCGGGTGGCGACGGGGAGTCCAATGAGAACCTGACCCAGGAACAGAAGACCAGCCTGAAACGATACCACAAGCTGTGCCGGCTGGCCAAGCGGCTCCTGGTGCAAAAACGCTTCAGGGCCGCCCAGGACAAGGTGAGCCGGGCCCTGCTCCTGGCGGGACAAATCCATGGACCGAGCCACCCACTCGCGGCGCAAACCATCGCCCTGCGCGGACGGATCTACACGACCATGGGGCGCCATCACCTGGCGACGGACTCCTACCGGGCGGAACTACGGATCTGGCGCCGGGCCCCGTCCCCGCGAAAAGGCGTCCTCATGGCTGACTGCCTACACCGTCTGGGGGTAAGCCTGCACCGCGCCGGGCAGGCGTCCGAGGCGTTGAAAATACTGGTCACAACGGTCGCAATGAAGCGCGCCGGGCTGGACCGCGGAACCAAGCCCCCGCCCGAGCCCGGTCTAGCAGCATCCCTACATGCGCTGGCCCGGGTTCACTGGACACTCAAGGCCCACGCCAAGGCTGTAGCCCTGTTCCGAGAAGCCATCGCCCTACGCCGCAAACACCTGCCGCCGGCCCACCGGGACCTGGTGCAAAGCCTTGCGGCTCTCGCCGGCTGCTACGAGGCTCTCGGACGATACAATCTCGCCGCCGGGCTCCATGGCGAGATCGTGACCAAGCTTCGCAGCAGCTCCAAGGCGTCGGCCACCTCCCTGCCCCGGGCGCTCAAACGCCTGGCGGACATGAGCGTGCGCGCCGGTCGCGCGGCCCAGGCCGAGAAGCAGTACCTGGAGGCCCGGAGCTTGGCCCGAAAACACGCCGGGGCCATGGGCAATGTGACGATCTTCCTCGCGGAGCTCGACAGCCGCCTGGGCATTCTCTATGCCCGCACGAACCGTGCCGCTCTCGCCGCGTCGCTGCTACGCAAGGGACTCGCAGTCTTCGGGAAGGACGAGAAGTCCAACGCCGAATCGGTGGTGCGCTGCCTGATCCAGCTCGCCAAGATTCAGCGGACGGAAAAGCAGCTCGGCCTGGCCACCAAGACCATCAGGCGGGCCCTCAATGTGGTACGCAAGTACCTCGGACATCGCACCTACTCCTATGCCCGGGCCCTCGCCGAGCTCGGTGAGGTGTACGCGGCCCAGCAGGCCCGGGAACAAGCGGCCCGCATTCTGGGCCGGGCCTTTGAAATCGTGCGTACCCTCTACGGGGCGAAGAACCCGCGTACCCGTCGCCTTCGTGCGCGTTTGGTGGAACTGTATACGGCCCTCGGCTGGAAGAACAAGCTGCAAGAGCTACCGAAATAGAATGGAGGACCCCATGAAAAATCTGAACATAGAGACCACCGACGGCGTGGCCGTCATGACCTTGAGCCACGAGGAGCAGAACCAGTTCACCACGCCCTTCTTACAGGAATATAACGCCGAGCTGGCTGACCTCGCCTCCGACCGTGCGGTCCGCGGCGTGGTGGTCACCGGCGCCCACCCGAAGTTCTTCTCCACGGGAATCCACCTGGAGTGGCTCATGGGCCAAGGGATGGCCGACCTGAAGAACGTCGTGCTATTCACCAAGACCCTGAACCAGACCCTCCTGGCCACCACCGACTTCCCCAAGCCCCTGGTGGCCGCCCTCAACGGACACACCGTGGCGGGGGGCGCCATCCTCGCCGCCTGCATGGACTACCGCCTCATGCCGCCTGACCGTGGCTTCGTGCGGCTGCCCGAGGTACAGATCGACATCCCCTTCTGGCCGGGCATGACCGCCATTTTCCAGGCCATCCTGCCGCCGGCGTCCTTCCGGAACATGGCCTACACAGGGGACCGCTTCACCTCGGCCCAGGCCCACGAGATGGGCTATGTGGATGAGCTTGTAGATGCCGAGGGGTTGGTGGCCCGAGCCGTGGAGCTCGCGTCAAAGCTCGGGCAGTCCAAAACACGCACCTACGCAGCCATCAAGCGGGAGATGCGTCGCCAGGTACTACATCTCATGCGCACCGAAGATCCCAAAGCGGGTGAGGCGCTGCTAAAGACCTTCGAGAACGCCACCTCCTGAGGGCACTGCTCACGGGTCACTAGACGGGAACCGCCCCAACCTTTAGTCTGTGGCTCCATGGAGTTGAAAACCGCTGTACGGGACGTGGAGCGTCTGAGCCAGATCACCCAGGTGCTCTTTCGTCACGGATTTGGAGAGGTGGCCCGGCGCATGGGGCTGCCCGGTAAGGACAAGACCGGGGACAAGGTGGACCGCCCTCCCCTGGCCGTGCGCCTCCGCCTGGTGGCCGAGGATCTCGGCCCCACTTTCGTGAAGTTAGGCCAGATGGCGAGCAGTCGCACGGACGTGCTGCCCGCCGACATCTGTGACGAATTGAAGAGGCTCCAGGACGATGTCCCCCCCTGCTCCACCGAGGACGCGCGCAAGCAGATCGAGGAGTCCCTGGGAGCCACCGTGGAGGAGCTTTTCGAGTCCTTTCCCCCCGAGCCCATCGCCAGCGCATCCATCGGGCAGGTCTACCGGGCCAAGCTCCGGATCGATGACCAGGAGGTGGTGGACGTGGCGGTGAAGGTGCGGCGCCGAGGCATTCAGGACACCGTGGAGCGGGACCTGGACCTGCTGCACATCCTGGCGGGGCTGGTGGAAAAGGCCATCCCAGAGGCGCGCATCTACCGCCCCACGGGGCTGGCCAAGGAGTTCGACGTGGCCATCCGGGCGGAGCTGGACTTCACCTCGGAAGCCGCCAACGCCCAGCGTTTCACGAAAAACTTCGTGGACGAGCCCCTGGTGCGCTTTCCGAAGGTGTACCCCCAGGCCTCCAGCCGGCGGGTGCTCACCTTGGAGTTCTTCGACGGCATCAAGGTCACCGACGCCGTGGAGGCGGGCGCCAACGGCAAGACCATCGCCGAGGAGTGCGTGCGCCTGGTGCTCAAGATGGTCTTCGAGGACGGCTTCTTCCACGCGGACCCGCATCCGGGCAACATCTTCATGCTGCCGGCGCCGCCCGAGGGCGGCTATGCCCCCGAGGACGCGGAGAATCTCGTCATCGGCCTCATCGATCTGGGCCTGGTAGGACGCTTGTCGCCAGAGCTGCGGGACAAGATCATCGACCTCATGCTCGCCGCGGCCCGCAAGGACACCGACGCCATGGCCACGGCCATGCTGTCCATCGGCCGGTCGCGAAAAAAGGTGGACCACGAGGCCTTCCGCCAGGAGGTGCGGCGCCTCGCGGAGAAGCACCTCCGCAAGTCCCTCAAGGAGATCGAAGCGGCGGCCATGATCCAGGACATCGTCCGGGGCGCCATGGCCTTCAACATCGAGGTACCCACGGAGCTCACTATGCTCGGGCGCGCCATCATGACCATCGAGGGCGTGGGAAAGCAGGTCTACCCCGAGCTGGACTTCATCCAGGTGGCGTCGCCGCATCTGACCCGGATCGTCATGCAGCGCTACCATCCGGCACGGTTGGGCAAGGAGCTGATCGGCCGGGCGGGCACCCTGAACGCCCTGGCGCGAGACCTGCCGCTCAAGCTCGAGGAGATCATGGATGACGTGCGTCATGGGCGTCTGATGGTGACGGACCGGGCCAACGCCAACGCCTCGGATCGGCTGGGCCGGCGCATCCGCGCCACGGTGGTGTGCGCCACCCTCTTCGGCTCCGCCGTAGCGCTCCTCATCTCCGGCAAGCAGCCCATCCTGTCCTGGTCCCTGCTGGCGCTCTCGGTCATGCTGCTGGGGGGCCACGTGACCCTGGACTGGTTCACCCTCTGGCGGGAACGCCGCCGGGACGACACTCTTTAAATCTCTCCTGGGGACCAGGGGAGCCGGTCTAAGTCGACATTGCCCCCCGAGACGATGATGCCGATCTGGAGGCCGGTCAGATCCACTTTGGCCTCGAGGAGTGCGCCCAGGGGGACCGCCGACGAAGGCTCGATGAGGATCTTCATGCGCTCCCACACCAGACGCATGGCGTGAACAATCGCGTCCTCGCTCACGGTTACGATGCGTTCCAGGTGGCTCGTCAGGACGGCGAAGGAGAGTGGACCGAGGGAGGTCAGGAGTCCGTCACAGATGGTCTGAGGGTCGATGGACGGAATGATTTCGCCAGCTTCCAAGGAACGATGGGCGTCATCGGCGAGCTCGGGCTCCGCGCCGATGATTCGAATCCCACGTGAAAGCCCACGGGCCGCGATGGCGCTACCGCTCATGAGGCCACCGCCGCCCACTGGGGCCATTATGACGTCCAGGTGGGGGTGGTCCGTCATCAGCTCCAGGGCCGCGGTACCCGCGCCGGCCACCACCCGGGGATCGTTGTACGGGTGGATGATCTCGGCTCCGGTCTGGGCGACGACAGCGTCCAGAGTGGTTTCACGAGACTCGAGGGTAGGCTCGCACTCCACGATGCGCGCGCCATAGCCCGCCACGGCCTCCTTCTTCACGGCCGGGGCGTTGCTAGGCATGACCACATGGGCCGCCATGGAGCGATTGCGCGCGGCCAGGGCCAGGGCCGCCGCGTGGTTGCCCGACGAATGGGTGGCCACGCCTCGCCGGGCGACCTCCTCGGAAAGGGACATCACCGCGTTGGTGGCGCCACGAAACTTGAAGGCGCCCACCTTCTGGAAGTTCTCGCACTTGAAGAAAAGTGAGGCGCCGGTCATGGCGTCGAGGGCCGCGCAGGTCAGGACCGGCGTTCGATGGGCATAGGGCCCGATGCGCTCCACGGCATTTCGGATGTCTGCGAGGGTCGGAGGGATGGGAGCGATGATTTGGCTCAACAGGGTCTCAATCCAGCGTCTCGATCTGGCAGCGGGAGGGGATCACCACGTTCATGTTGCGTTTCTGGAGGGCTTCAGCGAGGGACACCTGGGATTTCTCCTCGCCATGGACCAGGAAGACCTTCTTGTGATCTGGGCCGGCGAGCTTGGCGAACTTGATGAGAGAGGCGCGCCCGGCGTGGGCGGAGAATCCGTTCAGCACCTCCACCCGGGCGCGCAGATCCCGGGGCACGCCGAAGATCTTCACCCGATCCCGCCGCTCCACGAGGCGACGGCCCAAGGTGTGCTGGGCCTGGAAACCCACGATGACGATGCTGTTGTCCGGGCTCTCGATGTTGTTGCGGAGGTGATGCACAATGCGCCCTGCCTCGCACATACCCGACGCGGAGATGATGACCATGGGCCCCTTCGCGGTGTTCAGGGCGATGGACTCCTGCACGGAACTCGTGTAGGTGAGCGTGTCGAAGCCGAAGGGGTCGCCGTGCTCCTGCAGGAAGCTGATGGCGCCGTCGTCGTAGCACTCCGGGTGGTTCTTGAACACATGCGTCAGGTTCGTGGCCAGGGGACTGTCCACATAGATGGGGATGTCCTCGATCTTTCCGTCCTTGCGCAGATGATTCAGCCCCAGGACCACCTCCTGGGTGCGCTCCAGGGCAAAGCTCGGGATGATGACCTTGCCTCCGCGCGCGGCGGTCTCGTTGATGATCCGCGCCAACTCGGCGCGGGTGGACTCGATGGCTCCATGCTCTCGATCGCCGTAGGTGGACTCCATGACCACGTAGTCCACATTGGCCGGCACCTCCGGGTCGCGCAGGATGGGCATGTTCCGGCGCCCGATATCCCCGGAGAACAGCACCTTCTTGCCCTCGGCCTCGATGAGCACGCAGGCGCTGCCCAACACATGGCCCGCGTCATGAAAGACGATGCGTACCCCCGGCAGGGGCTCGAAGGATCGCCAGTAGTGGTAGGTGACCATCTGCTTGAGGGCGCTGATGGCGTCCTTTTCCGTATAGAGCGGCTCCAGCTTCTCCCAGTCCGGGTCGTCCGAGTTCTTCCGGTTGAGATACTCGGCGTCGTGCTGTTGGATCCGCGCCGAATCCCGGAACATGTGCTGGCACAGGTCCGCCGTGGCGGGCGTGGTGTAGATGGGACCTTTGAACCCTCGCTTGACCAGCGTAGGCGTTGATCCGCTGTGATCGATATGCGCGTGGGTCAGCACCATGAGGTCCGCATCGAACACCTTGGAAGGCAGGTCCCGGTTGAGCTCCTTGGATTTTTGCCGGCGACCCTGGAAAAAACCACAGTCCACCAGAACATTTCCACTATCCGTCTCGAGCAAGAACATGGATCCGGTCACGGTCTTCGCCGCGCCGAGAAAAACAATTCGCAAGGGTGACCTCCTGTGTTGACCATGGGTTGGACCCCTGGATTCTTACGCGAATGGGGGGCCCAGGTCCACCGGATTGACCATCGAAGCAATCCTCCCCTTGACAGGTTCGGTTTTCCGAACATCAATGCCACACCCAGAGAACGCCACGCCTGAATGGCATTCTCGAGCACACCGATGTCCGAATCCGAGAACCCATCCCCGTCCCCATCCCCGTCAGCCTTGAATTCCAAGCCATCGGCACGTCGCCGCGTAGTGCGGTGGCGGTCCTTCGGCCGGCTAAGACTGCCCCTGGGGCCCCAGACGAGCATGCTCCTGCTGGCGATGATCATCGGACTCGCCGGCGGCGTGGGAGCCATCTTCTTCCGGTGGCTCATCGAGTCCTTCCAGACGCTGGCGTGGGGAGGCGGGGGCACGCCCCTGGAGAAGATCGCCCGCGCGCCGTGGTACCTCAAGTTGGCGATCCCGGCCACCGGAGGACTGCTGGTGGGACTCATCGTGAAAATCTTCGCACCCGAGGCCCGGGGCCACGGAGTCC
This sequence comes from Deltaproteobacteria bacterium, assembly GCA_029938605.1. Taxonomy (GTDB): domain Bacteria; phylum Myxococcota_A; class Polyangia; order HGW-17; family JAJRWW01; genus JAJRWW01. Next base: position 42,372 of record JAOZUO010000046.1, read on the forward strand.
CCGAGGTCATGTACGCCGTGGCGCGCAAGGGTGGGATCATCCGCCCCATTGTGGCGGTGGCAAAGTCCCTCGCATCCGCCATCTCTATTGCCACCGGCGCCGCCGTGGGTCGCGAGGGCCCCATCGTACAGATCGGCTCGGCGCTGGCCTCGTCCATCGGCCAGGCCATCCGGCTTTCGAATCCGCGGCTCCGAATCTGCGTGGCGTGCGGCGCCGCGGCAGGCATCGCGGCGACCTTCAACGCCCCCATCGCGGGCGCCTTCTTCGCGGCCGAGGTGATCCTGGGTGGTTTCGCCGCCGGCACCTTCGGCCCCGTAGTAATCAGCTCGGTGGCCGCCACCGTGGTCTCTCGGTCGGTGTATGGCGACGAGCCCGCCTTCCTCAAGATCCCCGCCTACTCCATGGAGAGCCCGGCGGAGATGCTCACCTACGTTCTGCTCGGGCTCCTGGCGGCCGTGGTCGCGGTGGCCTTCATCAAGCTGCTGTACTGGTCCGAAGAGGGATTCGAACGGTTGACCGTTGTTCCGGACTGGTTCCAACCGGTGCTCGGAGGGTTGGGAGTCGGGGCCCTCGCCATCTGGCTCCCCGAGATCGCCGGGGTCGGATACGACACCATCACCGGCGCCCTACGCGCCGAGGTGCTCATCGGGGTGCTGCTCACGGTGCTGGTCTTCAAGCTGCTGGCCACCAGCCTCACCCTGGGATCCGGCGGCTCGGGCGGCATCTTCGCGCCATCGCTGCTCATGGGCGCCTCCCTCGGGGGTGCCGTGGGCACCATCGCTCAGTGGGTGGCCCCCTGGTCCATGGCGTCTCCGGGCGCCTACGCAGTGGTGGGCATGGGCGCCATGGTCGCGGCCACAACCCACGCTCCGCTCACCGCGATCCTGATCATCTTTGAGCTGACCGGGGACTACCGCGTGATCCTGCCTCTGATGGTGTCGTGCATCCTCGGTCATCTCGTGGCGCGGCTCCTGCTGCGCGAGTCCATCTACACCATCAAGCTCATGCGGCGGGGCATCGACCTGCAGGCCGGTCAGGAGGTGAACGTCCTCCGCCAGCTCACCGTGGCGCAGGTGCTCCGTCCGGAGCTGGAGACCGTACGCCGGACCGCCAAGCTCGACGAGTTGGTGCAGCGTATGGTGGACTCTCCGCACTATGAGTTCTTCGTGGTCGATGACGACGGCATGCTCATGAGCGTCATCAGCGTGGACGACCTACGGCGGTCGCTCCCGGACCAGGTCGCCTTGAGCGGCGTGGTCATCGCCGAGGACATCGGCGTCAGCCCGGTGTTCTTCGTGCGCGAGGACGACACCTTGGATAGCGCCATGCGGCAATTCGGCAAGCGCAGCTTCGAGGAGCTCCCCGTGCTCCCCTCCGGCGACTCCATGCGGCCCATGGGGACCATTCGGCGCCACGACGTCATCAACGCCTACAATAAAGAGATCCTCAAGGTTGACCTGGGAGGATCCATCTCCTCACGATTGGACGACGCCACCAGGATGCGAACCTGGGAGACCGTAGGCGGATACGAGCTCGCCCAGCTCGAGACCCCACACCGTCTGCTCGGCAAGCCCCTGCATACCCTGCGGCTACGGCAGGAGTACGGCATCCAAATCATCCTCATCGATCGCGCGGAGGCCGCCGATAGCGATGGCGATCACGACGACGAACGGTACGCCTTCCCCAGCCCAGAGACCATCCTGGAGCCCGGCGACCGCATCGTGATCTTTGGCAAGAGCGGCGATGTCTCGGACCTCGCCCAGAACGCTGAATAGCCCATTCCCTGAAATGCGCTTAGATTCTGCTTGCCTTGATGCGCAGGGGCACTACTATCCTGGTACCTTCGTCAGTACACTCAAACCGAAGCTTTGAGACACCGATCCTATGGCATCCGACGACGTTTTCGGTCAGAAATACGTGCTACTCCGCAAGCTCGCCGAGGGGGGGATGGCGGAGATCTTTCTGGCCAGGCAGATCGGCATCGGCGGCTTCCAAAAAGAGCTGGTGATCAAGCGCATCCACCAGGCGCTGGCTGACAATCAGCAGTATGTGGAGCTGTTTCTGGACGAGGCGCGCATCGCCGCCAACCTGAACCACCCGAACATCGTACACATCTACGACATCGGGCAGGCCTTCTCCACCTTCTACATCGCCATGGAGCTCATCAAGGGTCCTGATCTGGCGGACATCGCCAAGAAGGCCATGTCCCATGGCACCCCCCTGGCGCCGAAGTGGTCGGCGGAAATCCTCTCCCAGGTGGCCGAGGGACTACACTTCGCGCACAACTTCCGGGACAAGGACGGGCGATCTCAACAAATCATCCACCGAGACATCAGCCCGAGCAATATCCTGGTGACCTACGGCGGCATCTGCAAGCTGGTGGACTTTGGCATCGCCAAGGCGCGCGAGCAGCTCCACGATGACACCGGCACGCTCATGGGCAAGCTGGGCTACATGGCGCCCGAGCTCCTCGAAGGCTCCCCGGCGGACGCGCGCACGGATCTGTTCAGCATGGGCGTGCTGTTTTACGAGATCACCGTGGGCAGACGCCTCTTCATGGGGGACGACAAGACCGTGGCCCGAAAGATCCTTCATGACCCCATCCCGCCGCCATCCCTGTGGGTGGAAGACTACCCCTCCGAGCTGGAGGTGATCGTCATGCGGCTGCTGGAGAGGCGCCCGGAGAACCGCTATCAGGACGCCAATGAGCTGCATCAGGATCTGCGAGACGTCATGACGGAGCTGGGCTGGCCCATGGGGCCCGTTCCCCTGGGCCGGTACCTGACCGACCTGTTCGACCTGGACGCCGAAGAGATCGACCTCGACGACGTATTGATGGAGGAAGACGACCTCGGGCTGGACGACGACGTGGAGCTGGAGCTCGGCCCGGATGATCCTACCCTCCGGGGCGCGCCCCCCGCACCGCCCGAAGAAAAAGAGCCAGAGGACGAAGACGAGCTTATCTTCGCCTCCCGCCTCCCCGACCCCTTCGATAGCTGAGGGGCCTACCCCTCAGTCCCGATAGCAGCGGTTCTGGTAGACGGCGTACTCCGTCGAGCAGTACGCCCCATCCTCGTAGTACTCGTCGAGCATCATGCAGCTCAGCTCCCCGACGCACTGGTGAAAGAGCACAAACGCATCGTGGCAGGCCGCCCCTCCGGCGAGGGCCTCCTCCTGCAGAACCTCCCGGGTGTCCATGCATTCGTCGTATTCGGTGCCCGCGAAGCAGTAGTCGTGCAAGCTGCAATAGGTAATGACCACATTCGAATCCCCGCACCCCGCCACGGCCATCCCGAACATCAGCCCGAACAACAGTCCCATCACGACCCAGATCCTGTGCATTCTATCCTCGCGCGCTACGCCAAAAAATCCAGCCGCTAAACACCCAGCCGCTAATCGACAGCTCATTATAGTAACACTCCATTGCCCAGATCATTGATATACAGTGAACGACCCCATTGAGCTGGAGGAACTGACATGGTCTACCGAATTGCTCCGATGATACGTGTGGGAATGGCGACTGTACTGTTGCTGTCCCAGTTGAGCTGTAGCGATCCCGATCCGCAACCGACACCCGATGGAACCGTGTCGGATGCCGGCCAGAACGACGCGACACAGAACGATGCGGCTCTGACGGACGCGGGGGTGCCGGACAGTGAGGTCATGCAGCCGGTCGTGGCATTTCCCGGCGCCGTGGGGTTTGGCGCCGATACGCCGGGTGGCCGCGGCGGACAGGTAATCGAGGTAACGACGCTAGCGGCAAGTGGCACGGGCAGCCTGCGAGAGGCGATTGAAACGGCCGGCCCGCGCATCATCGTATTTCGAGTGGGTGGCATTATCGACGTAACGGAAGATCTTCGAGTCACCGAACCGTTCTGCACGATCGCAGGGCAGACGGCGCCGGGCGACGGAATCACGATACGAGGGGCATCCTTGCGCCTTCGAAGTCATGACATCATCGTGCGCGGGTTGCGCATTCGAGTGGGCGATGGTGCCGAAGGACCGGACCCTGGCAGCCGCGACGCCATCGGAATCGAGCACCCGGATGTGCCCCCCTACAACATCATCGTGGACCATTGCTCGCTGAGCTGGGCCATCGATGAAACCATGGCCATCTGGTATCCGGCCCACGACGTAACCCTGTCCTGGAATATCCTATCGGAAGGGCTCTTTTACAGCATTCATCCGTCGGGACCGCACAGCATGGGACTGATCGTGGGGCCATACAGCGAACGGATCAGCATTCACCACAACCTTTTCGCCCACAACAACGACCGAAATCCACTCGTCAGCGACGCGGGGTCCACCGAGATCGTGAATAACGTGGTGTACAACTGGAGGCAGTGGGCGACCCATCTGTCCAACTGTCACAGCAGTGAGCCTTCACTGAGCAATGTAATCGGAAACTACTATCTTCCGGGACCGGATACGAGCCAGCCGTCTCCAGGGGCATGGCCGGGAGGTATTCGTATTTACAATTCAATCGACAATGCCTGCTGGCACGCGGGTAGCGTCTACGTTTCCGGAAATGTCAACCCGGACTATCCGGCCGCTGAACAGGACAACTGGGCGCTTGTCGAGAACATGGTCGGCGACTCGGTGCGTTCCGATTCGCTCGTTTTTGCACCCAGCAGCCTCGAACCGAGCCTTGCCGACACGGCGTTCGATGGAGTCTTGCTCAACGCAGGGGCCATGGCACCGGCGCGTGATCCCGTCGACGAGCGGGTGGTTCAGTCGGTTCGAGACGAAACAGGGGGACTGATCGACAGTCAATCGGAGGTAGGTGGCTGGCCCGTGGTGGCCGGTGGTTCGCCTCCGCCCGACAGCGATCATGACGGCATGCCCGACCAGTGGGAGCTCGACTCGGACCTCGATCCGGATGATCCGACCGACGGCGTAGAGCTCGCTCCCAGCGGCTACACCTGGGTGGAGGAATACATCAACAGCCTGCTCCCGAGGTAGGCCACCAGATCCAGGACGCCCGGGTCCGCCAGGCCACCGAGAAGTTGGGCAAGCTCGCCGCCATGCTGCACCAGCGCGGGCCCTCGCCCCTATCCCCGCACGTCTACTGGGTACGCAAGGGTGCCTTCAAGCACCTCCCCATGGAGGTGAGCTCCTACGGTGTGAGGTTCGTCCCCCCCGCCGGGTTCACCACCCGCGTCCTCGAGCCCCTTGGCGCCTGATCTTCCTCCCCTGCCCACAACCTCCACGTCGCCAAGAGAATCAACCGCCCCCGACCTCCGTCCAAGTGCAGGTGGGTGTTGCCAAGGGCGTTACCAAGGGCGTTGACAGCAGCGGCTCATAGGCCGCAGTATGGATCTTTGTGGAACCAGGTCTGTTGTACAGCAAGCGAGCTATGGGTCGCCATTCTTCAGGGGTGCTTCGCCTTCCGGCTCGACATCGCACAGTGGGAAGGGCTGGTCGGCTCGCTTGGCGTACCAGACTCACCTGGCTGGGAGGGATCGCCCTGGCGACGCTGGTGTCGATCCACCCCACGGAGGCCCGGGCCAACTCCATGACCAAGAAGCTCCTACGGTCCAAGAGCTATAAGGTCCGTCTCCAGGCGGCCATCTACCTGTCACGGCTACGGGATCCCCGGACCGTCAAACCGCTCATCAAGTGTGTCAAACGCGACAAGCACTATCTGGTGCGGGCCTTCTGCGCCAACGCCCTGGGTAAGATCGGCAGCGCCAAGGCCCTGCCCGCCCTCAAAAAGAAGCGAAAGGATAAAAACTCCTTTGTACGCCGCAAGATCAAGCAGGCCATCGAGCGCATCCACGCCCAGGTGTCCATCGGCGGCGGCCGCGGCTACCAGATCAAGTACAAGCCTCGAGCCAGGCTCTTCGTGCTGGTCAAGCCCCCCAAAAAACGCCGCTGGGGCGTGTCCAAGCGCGTGGCCAGATTCACCCAGCGAGCCCTACGTCTGCAGCTCAATGACCAAAAGCGGTTCGAGGTCGCCCGTCCGGGCGCCAGGCCGCCTGGGCGCTGGATCAAACGCCGCCGTATCCCCGCGGTGGCGGTCACCATGACCATCACCAGGATTCGCCGCCGTAAGCGAGGCCGCAAGGTCACCGTCACTGCCCGTGCTCACGCCCTCGTCACCAAGTATCCCAGCAAATCCGTCCAGCTCATCTCCGACACCGAAGCCGAGTCCAGCCAACAGATCAAGAGCGCCCGCATCGGCCGCTCCCAACTCGAAAACCTCTACCGCTACCTCGAACGCCAAGCAGTAGACGGCGTCATCAAACGCATCTGCAAACGCCTCTCGGGAATCTAAGGCGCTTGAGCCCAGACGCCCGACGACATACCATGGCGGCAGTTGTTCAATATTTGGGCAGCAGGAGGGTTCATGCGGTCGCTGAATGTGCTGTTGACCATCGTCATCCTCGGGAGCTCAGGTTGCGGGGTCTCCAGATACGCGGAGCTCCGGGCGGACGGAATCCACTACCTTCACTACGACTACCGCGTGAAGTATGTCAATCCGCTGTCGCGCACCGTTTTGCTCGGCTGGCTCTTGGATAATTTTCATACCGATGACTCAGGCACCATGGTGCTGAACCAGTCTAAGAACTACTACGGCACAGCCCTCATCGATCGGAACGGCGACGGAAAATACGAGAAGGAGAAGGCGTATTTCTTCGATCTGAAGTTGAACCACCGATCGTCCAACGCGGTGCTTTGGATTCAGAACCAGGAGCTCTCCGAGAAGGCGCAGTACAAAAAAGTCGATAGCTTGCTCGAGAGCTACGTCCAGTCCCTGACCGGCGCCGGCTTCTACGCGGAGGCGAACGTCTTCTCGATATTGACGGTGAAGCAAAAACGATTCGTAGCGGTGGTCAAGGAGAAGAAACGCACCCGGTTGGGGCCCTACAAGGCGCTCTCGGTACGGATCCAGATTTTCAACATTGACCAACGTAAGATCCAACCAAAGCACCAAGGCACCATGCTTCAGATTACCTTGCTGAAGCTGCCCTACCAATATGACCACAGCGGCAACTCCGAGTACCCGGATGTCCGCTCCGGCTTCTCGGTGATGATCATCGGCTACCGCAACTCCGCGGCTGCGTTCCCCAAGCATTTTCCCGCCTACCAGAAGCTGCTGGGCCTGGTCGAATTCAAAAAGGAAAGATAGCCACAAGGATCACCACTCGCTGCGCCCTGTCGGACCATTGCATGCCTGCTTTGGGCAGTGCTTGGATGACCCTCTTGTGCCAAGACCCGGCGATGCAAATGTTCGTCGGGCGCTCGAGCGCCGGTGCCGAATGAGCTTGATCCCGTTTGAGCCCTCGAAAATGAGGTCCGCCCGGCGCTTGGGCCTTCGAAGCGGTCACATTCACTGCACTTCGTTTTCAAGTGGGGTGCATATGACCGGGTTGTGGGGTGAAATGGCCAATACCGGGGGACTTGGCGGGTCCAAGTGTCCCCATGGTTACCGATCGGGCCCCCAAAGCGGTCATATCCCCTGCACTTGGTTTTCAAGTGAGGTGATTGTGGCCGGAATATTTGGTGCAACGGCCATGCTTCTGATTTCTCCCCAGGGACGTGGCCAGGGACAACGCGCATGCCACTGCTTGGCCCGAACGTCTGGCGGGGTCGCCAACGCCCGGGCAAAGCCCGTCTTCTTTCTGAACCCCAAAAAACAATCGGCACGCCCCGACGTTGGCCATCGCCGACGTGCACGCCAGGGCCTCACGCTACATGTCTCGTGCTTGTCAGTCCCCCGGGCCATGTGCCATGTGCCATGTGCCATGTGCCATGTGCCATGTGAATGAAGGATGCGTGAGCTCGCGCGGTGATTCACCTTCGAGAGGCGCCGAGGCGCCCCGGAGGATCGGGCCGGCGGTGCGTGAGGCTTGACCGGGCCTGCTGTTGCTGCGACATTCTGCGACGTTATGCGAAAACGTTGCCCCGACTTTGCGACGATCCTTCGGGATTCGCCACCGGATGAAGCCATCCGAGAGCAAATCGCGTCGTGCTTCTATCAAGAGATGGGGCGGGTGGCGAAGCGCATGTGCCGGGATCCGTCCCTGGCCCAGGATGCGCTACAGGACGCCCTGGAGAACGCATTTCGCAATCTGGAGGCCTTCCGAGGGGATGCTTCGCTCCACACCTGGTTGAAGAGGCTGGTGGCCTCTGCCTGCACGCGCCTGCGGCGGGGACGTAAGAACGATCCGAAGTTCAACCAACCCCTGGACGCCGACGCCCCCGGCATTGAAGAGGAGACCCAGGAGGTGCGGCTGCTGCTGAACGAGCGGCTGACCATCCTGGGCGAGACCCTGGCCGGCGTGGACGAGGTGAACCGTAAGCTGCTGATAGAGCACGAGGGGATGGACAGATCGCTGGAGGAGTTGGCCGAGCAGTTCGGGCTGACCACCGAGGCGGTGAAGTCCCGACTGAAGCGGACCCGGGCGACGGTGCGAAAGCAGCTCCTCCGCGCCGCGGAGGAGCTGGTGGACTGAGTTAGTCCTAGTCTTCGATTGGCGCGAGAGCAGCCTTGGTGGCCTCGATGACGAGCATCATGTCGTCCTGAACGGCCTTCACCAGCCCGCCCATCTCTTCCATCATCTCAGCCGGGGCGTCGGCGAAGAAGACGCCGAAGATGTACTGCGGGTCCAGGGCGTCGATGCGCAGGGTGTCGCCTTCCACCCAGATGGCGATCTGGCAAGGGAGCGCCGGGGCGTGAACGGGGCCCGTGGACATGGCCGCGGCGGCATAGGTGGGCGAGCACATCTCGACCACGCCGACGCCACCGGGCAGCCCCAGAGCGATCTTACGCGCCGAGCGCCAGTCGTCCACCGTGAGGCCCTCTACCGTGGAGCCCACCTCATCCATGCCCTCATGGGTCAGCGTCTCGAGCATGGTCTCAACAAACAGCGCCTTGAAGGCGGCCTTGTCGTCATCGCTGCCGAGGTACTCGGCCGGAATGTCCATGTCCGCGGTCATGGCGTAACCCATCTGCGAGAGCTCGGCGGCCTGGGCGAGGTCGTACCGGGTGCCGACGTCCTCGCGTCGGATATCAACGTCGAAGTCGGCGAGGGCAAGAATCACGAGATCCTCCAACTCCTGGCGCACGGTGGCGGCCAGACCGCCCATGTCCTCGGCGTACTCCGCGGGCACGTCCTGGAAAAACAGGGTAAAGATGGCCTCGGGGTTCAAAAGCACTACGTTGACGTCCGATCCCTCCTGGGTAACCGCGATCTCGCAAGGCAGGGCCACAGCATGGTGCCCGCCGAAGGACATGGCCTGGGCGGCGTACTCGTGGTTGCACACCTCCACCAATCGGGTCCCACCAGGCAGCTTCAAGGTGGCGTGCTCTGGGCCTTCCTCGGCTTCGAGCTGGTCGCCGCCGGCGACAACCCAGTCGGCGGGGAGCCCGCGGCCCGTGTCGTCCACCCCGTGGATGTACTCCGCCAAGGCGAGAGTAACCTCTTCCACGGTGGTGTTGTGCGCCGTCAAGGTAATGGAGTAGGGCGTGAAACCTGTCACGGGAGCCGGATCATCGTTGGTACAACCGCCCGAGATGGCCATAGCCATAGCCATGGCCATGGATACGGTAAGGATCTTCCGGATAGAGGGGGATATTCTACGAATTCGCATGATTCTCTCCTATATGGCCCGACGACCGATTCAACGGCCGGGGCACTTGGTTGTAAATGGGAGTTTTTTCGTCGTCGGTACATACAGAGCCATCACCCCCCTGGGAGGTGGCGCAAAATCTGGTACACTCGTGCCCAAGTTTCGGTACAGGTCCCTCAGTCACACAGGAGGTGAACAATGAGGTCCGTTGTTCTGGGAATCGTTACGACGCTGCTCACGATGGCGTACGCCCCCGAGGCGTCCGCGCGGAGGGTGTGGTATTCGGGCGCCCATCCCATCGACACGAAGGTACTCAAGGGGATGTGCTACATCCCGGGTCCCCACGTTCACTCCTATGCGCCCGTCAAGCCGCTGCTCTTCGTGAAGGCGGGACGGTACAACCGCTTTGTTGGCGATCCGGTGGAATACGAGATCCAGGCACCCAAGCACGCCTACTACGGCCACCACCCGCTGTTCTGGATCGACAAGGCTCGCCGCGGGCGGAACTACTGCTACATCACCGGTCCGCACCACCATTGGTACAAGCCCCCCAAGCACGTGAAGTTCAAGCGCAAGGGGAACGCGTACTGGTACGTCGGAGGACACCCGAGCTGGTACGTTAAAACCAATCCCCGCGCCGGGATGCTCCGCGCGCACTACCATGGCATCGGAATCCCCGTGCCGGAGGTTACGGTCGGTCCCCCGGTGGGCTACATCGGCGCAGTGGTGGGCGCCAGCTTCCTGACTGGCCATTTGCTGCTGCGGTGGCATGGGGGCCATTGGCGGGGACGCGGCCCTAAATATCATCGCTGGCGGGGACACAGGTGGAAGCGCCCCAAATGGCGGCGCGGACACTGGAAGAGCCCGCGATGGCGCAAACGTTGGCACAAGCGGGGCCACCGCAAGGGCCGCTTCAAAAGGCGGGGCTACAAGGGTGGCTTCAGACACGGCAAACGCACCGGCGGCCGGCGCCACGGAGCGGGCGGCCGCGTCATACACCGGCGGGGGAAATAGCGATGAGAGCTCACGGTCAAAGAAATCTGCTCCCTATGCTTGGCAATGGTGTCGTCGCCCTCGCGCTGGTTCTCGGTGTGGGCGCAGCGGGGTGCGGCGACAAGAAAAAGAAGCGTCCATCCGGCTTCCCGGCCTCGGTGCTGCACGACTTCAAAGCCAAGGGCATTGAGTCGTCGAAGTTCGCCGAGACGAATCCCGCGCCCTATGGCGCCAAGGTCTGTGCCGAAGGCCAGGTGGAAGGCCTGGCTGTGCTCCTGTGCCGCTATGAGGACGCCGACAGCGCCAAGGGCTCGGAGTCGAAGCTTCTCACCTACGTCCAGGGCGCCGTGACCGGCCTCGTGCGTACCCGGGGTAAAGACGCCCTCGTGGTGGCCGACCCCGACAAGATGGACCTCCGCGGCAAACACATCGCCAAGATCATCAAGGCCTTCAGCAGGAAATAGCCGAAGGCCGGACCTCACGCCCATGAAAACCTACGACCCGGAACAATGGGTGCGCCGCGATCACTATCGCTGGTATCGCGGCCTGGGCTTCCCCTACCTGGGGATCACGGCACAGGTGGATGTCTCCGAGCTCCTACGCGCGCGACAGGAGACCGGAGAGCCGCTGTTCGCGGGAATGCTCCATCGCATCATGGACGCAGCAAACCGCGTCCCAGCGCTCCGGCAACGGATCCGGGTGGAGGACGGCCGCGATGTGGTGGTGGAGCACGAGATCGTGCATCCGGGGTTCACCGTATCGGGGAGCGAGGGGCTGTTCAACTTCGCCATGACGGACTTCACCGCCGACCGCCCCGCCTTCTGCGAAGCGGTGGCCGCGGCTTCACACGAGAAGCGGGACGCCACCTCGCTCACTCCCTTCGAGGGCCAGCGCGATGACCTGATCTTCTGCTCCTGCCTCCCCTGGGTGGACTTCACCCACGTCACCCACCCCGTGGAGCTCCAGCGCCTGGACTCCGTCCCGCGCATCGCCTGGGGCCGCATCGTCCGCCAGGGCTCAGGCGAGGACACGCGCGCCCACTGCGCGGTGAACATCCAGGCCCACCACGCCGTGGTGGATGGCGCCCATGTGGGCTCCTTCTTCGAGCACCTGACCGGAGTTTCGGGGCAAACAAGTTAGCGACATCCCCTTAGGGTCCGCGAATGGATAACTCGATCGATGATGGCCGTCGAGGCGCCCGCTGGGCAAGGAGCGAGGAGGGCG
>JAOZUO010000294.1 GCA_029938605.1 Deltaproteobacteria bacterium
GCCCCCCGGGGGGCGCCCGCAGGCAAGGCCCTGCGGGAAGTAGGAAGCCGGGTCCAATAAGCGGTCCCGGCACTGATCCGGGGAGCAAAAGCCCCCCTCAATTGAGGGCCACCAAAAGATTGTGCGAAAAACTCCGTGCACTACCGGTCAGGTAGATCGGCCTACATATCCTCAGCGAACGCTGGGTGCACCGGCACATCAGGGTGCAGTCTCATCGCAAAACAAGACCGATGAGAATAGAGATTCTGGATCTCCTCCCTATCAGGTGTCGGATACGCAACAATCAAAACTGATTCTGGTTCAGGCAGCGGCTCTCCACAGAAGCAGCACACGACAACCTCATTGGTCATAGACGGCTCCTCCAACCGTAGTTTCTGGCTATCTTATCGAGTGATTTCTGCCGAAGATTCCTAAAGGTCGTGATCAGGCCTCGCTTGCCGTCCACAACAACATTGAATCGCCCAGAGTCGGTTCGTAGAACCCTGACGGTTGCTTTGTTAGCTGACTGGTAAACAGTGCCACCAGCCCGAGTGGCTGCTATCTCCTCTGCCGACAGCACCCCTCCCCGAGTAGCACCCTGGCCGGCAACTCGATCTGCACCATGAACAGTCCGTGGCCCAACCCTCGGAGGTTTCGGTATTCCCCTTGGGGCTACTTTCGGCTTTAGCGCACTTAATCCCCCCGCAAAGTGCACTGCTACCTCAATCATTGCGCCTATTGCGACTGTCAACACGCCCTGATGGTGATACTGTGATATGTGGCTAAGTTTCACTGAATTATCGGAAGGATATATCGTTCGTCCTGCCAAGGTCCTCGGCAAGCTTTTCAACATGTGGCAAGTGAAACACGGGCTGTTATAGGCCTCGAGAATTTCCGCAAAATGTACGTATCCACTTCTTGCCAGCCTTCCACCAGCAGAATTGTCGTAGGATCTCCTCGGGAGCAGAGTCCTACCTTTGGGACATGCGCGCAGAGTGTGCTTACGGTAACGGAAGTCATCCGTGTCAGGAATACTATAAGTTCGTGGGGATCGAGCCGAAGGCGAATCATCGTCCGGCTCTGCTAGCCTCTCTCGCGTTGGCCCCTGTTGAGGTCGAGGCTGTCCGAACCAGCTCTCCTCGGCTCCACCTATGTCCACGTATTCCGCCGGGAATTCATAATCATCTGGAATCTGTGCGTCATCCGCTACTTGGGGCTGGTTTCCGTCCGGGTCGATCATTGAGTAAACTCGGCCGCCAACGTATAGGTACGGTGTGTCACTGGAGGCGCCGAATAGCACCATAGTATCGACTGATAGGAATGTGCCTAACTGTGGGTTGTAGTATCGCGCTCCGAAGTAGAATACTCCCTGTTCCTTTTCCAGCTCCTTGCCGGTGAAGCTGTAATAGCTCTCGATCTGGATCCCGGTGCCCGAGACCTCCGCGCCGCTCTCGGCCTCGATTCCTCCGTAGGGTAGGTGGCTGGTGGTGGCGACCACGGCGCCGACATCGGCGGGGGAGGTAGAGCTCTCGTCCATTACCATGATGGAGTTGGAGCCGAGGTGGTCCGGGACGTATAGGAGGGTGGTGGACTCGGAGGTGGCGCCTTCGCTTGGGCGGGCGACGCCGAGGCGGGCGATGCGGCGGGAGCCGTCGAAGACGTAGCACTCGTAGGCGTGGTTTCTGGCCTCCAGGCCGGCGGAGAGGTAGAGGGTGTCCTGAGCAGAGGGGCTGGCTTGGTTGAGCTCGGACTTGACGAGGCGCTGGCCGGAGCTGTCGTAGACGTAGAAGGCTTGGGCGATGGGGGTGCCGGCGGCCTGCACGGAGACGGCGTACTTCTTGACCGAAGTGAGGCGGTCGAAGTGATCCCAGGTGTAAATGTAGGAGGTGAAGGATGGCGGCTGGGCGGCGGATGGGCCTGGCCTTTGGATCTCGAGGGTCTTCATGTTGCCGTTGGTGTCGTAGTCGGCGGTTACTCGGAGATCTCCTTCGGGCCTGTGGGCCACGGTCTCGGCGAAAGCGTGGGGGTGATCTGTAGCGTGGCTGATGTCGCCGCCGAGCCACTTTTCGTAGAACTCATCGATAGGGTTGTCGGTGAGATTGGCGTCAGTAGTGCTGCGCTCGGTGAGGTTGCCTACAGCGTTGTAGGCGTAGCGCATCTCCCGACGGAGACCCGTAGGGTGGTTCTCCAGTGCATTGGGTTCGTAGACCACGCGGGTGACGCGGTAGAGGCTGTCGTGCTCGATGGTGAGATCGTAGGGTCGGTTCTTACCTGCTGTGTAGGAGTCGACCTCGTTGAACTCGCGCTCGTCGACTATATGCGTGATGTTGCTGGACGCGTCGTAGTGGTAGCGTTTCTTGAGCAGGTCATATTGGTACAGGCCCTGCTGCTCCACCTCGCTGCGATAGGTGCGGCGGCGGCGGTCGTAGGTTTTGGTGGTCTTGATGGTGGAGGTCTGGCTGTACTCGTAGTCGGTACGCTGCCCTAGGGCATTGTAGTGCGCGTTCCGGAGGAACTCATACTGTGGGATGGACGGGTCTGTGTCGGTGGGCTGGTAGATGCTCGCCAGGAGACCGCGCCGGGTGTATGTGTAGCGGGTTGTGAGTTGGTCCTCGCCGGCCGGGGTGGGATAAACCTGCTTAACCACGCGGCCGAGATCGTCGTAGCCTACGCGACCGATATAGTAGTCCTGATCACCGGTGATGGGAGTGTTGCTGCCATCGGGCAGCACGGCGTCGATGTGCTGCGCCTCGGTGACCTGGCGGCCAAGACGATCGTAGCTCATATGGATGACGCCGGTCTCGTCCTCGATGCGAGTGACGCGGCCCAGGACCCAGTCCTGGGGCTCGTCCAATGCCGGATCGGCGGACAGGTTCATGTAACCCCGTCCGTTGCGCATGGTGGCCGGGCTATCGTAGTAGTAGCGAGCCAGGAGGGTGTTGTCCGCCTTACCTTCGCAGGAGATGCACTTCTCCACGATCAGGCGGTTTGCGGCGTCGAATTGGTAGCCGATCTTGTTTCCGGGATAGGTGTCGGTGGTGTTATTCCACTTGCCGTCAGTGGACTCGATGAGGTTGCCGGCCTCGTCATAGACAAATTTCCAGGTTCCGGCGTCTGGATCCTGGATCTCACGGCGTTGGCCCAGGGAATCGAAACTCTGTCTCTTCTCAATGGGAATGCCCGTGCAGTCTCCGAAGCGCTCTCCCGTGGTGCAGGTCGCAATGGTCAGGAGGTTGCCGACCGGGCTGTACTCGTAGCTCGTGAAGTACGAACGGGGATCGCCTCCCTGGCTGTCGCGGTAGAGTTGCTCGACCTCCAACACACGACCGTGACCGTCTGCATACACCTTGGTGGGTGTATTGAAAAATGGTGAGCCCTGATCATTGTCGTTACCGTCGAATGCCCAGATCTCGAGCGGCCCATGATACTCGACCCTGGCGATGTCGCCGTTGGGAGCCTGGGTCTCCATCGCGCGCCCGAAGGCGTCGTAAGTCGTGGTGCTCACGCATACGGAGTCCACGGCTACGGGATCGGTGTTCGGGCAGTTCTCGGCGGTGGGTGGAGGTAGGCTCGGTTGGTTCTGGAAGTCGGTGTAGGCAGGCTCGTAGGATTGCCAGACAGCGCCCTTTTTGTTGAAGCGGCCGAATCCGGTAGCGATCCAGCGTTGCCTGGGTGGTGCGGGGTTCTCCTCGTCGGCTTCGCTGATGGTGATCCGTGGACGACCCATGCCGTCCACGTAGCTCCAGGCCTCGCGGATGTTGGATAGATCGCAGGCGTCCTGAAACGAGGCGGCTTTGACGTAGCTATATGGTTGAGCCACGGGGTTGGTTGTGACGTGGTACTCGATTTGCGCGACCTTCATGAGGGTCGGGTTGCCGCCGTTCAGGCAGTCGGTGGACCTAGGCTCGCGGGGACCCCACATCTCGGTGGGGCGGCCGAATGCGTCGTAGATGGCGACTACACGCTGGTTGTTTTCGTCGAGCAGCTCGGTAACGAGGCCGAAGCCCGGGTCATAGCTGGCGCGAGTAGTGAGGTACTTAACCGGCGTGTTGATATAGTCATCGGTGGCCGCGGCCGTGCCGACTCGGAGGACCTCTCGGGTGGGAAGCGCTTCGTACCCTCGGGGATCCTCGTAGTAAACCCAACCTTCCATCTTCTTAAGAGCGCGTGTGTGGCGTGGGAGGCCGAAGGCGGTGTACTCGGTGAGGTGCTCCTCTATCACCTGGCGTTCAAGGCCATTGTCTCCCCAATAGCACTGCTCGTGCTCCCCTTTGGTGGACAGGCCCTTGTCGATGAGCTGGCACGTTGCGCTGCCGGCGGCAGTGCACTCGTTGGCGCCCCAGGCGCTGTTCTGGTTGTCGTAGCTCTCCAGCTTTCGCTGGTAGATGTCGTTTCCTTCTTGGACCCAGGTCTCGCAGACGCGGTGGATCCAGAGCTGTTCGTCGTGCACATAGGTCGAGTGGCTCTCAATGATCGGATCGGGCACCGGATCGGGCTTGTTCACCTGTCCGAAGGCCCGGCTCTGGGTAACCTGGCGGAGGTCATCCACCTGAACATCCGATTTGGTGTGGACAATGATCGACTCGGCTGCCGGGAGCGACAAGTCTGCTTGTGTTTGGCTGTCGACGACTCCTCCGGTGGACTCGTAGCGGACCGCGAGCAGGTTCTCTACGGTGTGGGGTCCGGCCTGCCAGTTGGTCGTGTTGTAGCCAAACGAGTGGCTCTGGGCCGCATAGGAAAAGCGTACGGTGCGCTCGAAGAATAAGTCCAGCCCGGGTTCCGCGTCGTCGATGTGGGCCTGGTCGTCGACCGTGCGCACGGCGAAAGCGACATACTTCGTGCCCAGGAAGACTGCCTGCTGACTTTGATCGTAGGTGTAGGTATCCACCCGGTAGGCGCTGCCTGCCAGGGACTCGTCTGTGCCATCGCCCTGATGAAACCTATGACGTGTGTAGCTGGTGGGGCTGTTGGTGTCGCCGACGGACTCGACGATCGTTTCCCCGAAACCGCGGAACTCGTGCTCCTTGCCGTCCCAATAACAGTTATAGTAGCGGTAGTTGGTCTCGTAGAGGCCGGTGTCCCAGCCGCCGGTACCGTTGGTCGTGTCGCCGAAGTTGTCGCGAGTGGTGACTTTTCGCACCACGTGGTTAGAGAAAGGACAGACTGAGGTCCAGTCGTCGCCCTCGTTGCGGGAGGACAGGTACTGGGCGATGGAGGACTCGTATTCCACCTCGGTGATGGCGCCGAGGCCGTTTTCCATCTTGACGAGCAAGCGGGGCTTGATACCGCCGGTGAGATCGATGTAGCTGAAGTTGCCTGCGTCGCCCCAGACGATGTCGCGGCTGCCGCTGCCGTTGACATCGGCGAGCCGGACGCGATTGGAGAAGCCGGTGCTAAAGGGTGCGGGATCGATCATGACGCGCGGTGCAAAGGAGTCGCCGCGGTTGATCCACACGTCGACCACCAGGTTGCGCACGCGGATGATGTCGGCGAGGCCGTCTCCGTTCACGTCGCCAAGGCGCACCTCGTTGGCGTCGAAGCCGGCCATGAATGGCACGTTGCTCATGGAGACGTGCCGATTCGAGCCGATCATGTTCTCGTCGCAGTGGTTACCAAGACCCCACTGGCCCCAGCCCTTATTGGGCCAGTAAGCCACCTGGCCGAAGTCCACCAGCACGATATCCTGCAGCCCGTCGCCGTTCATGT
>JAOZUO010000154.1:0-17915 GCA_029938605.1 Deltaproteobacteria bacterium
ACATCCTGCCCGCTGGCGTGCGCCATCAAACAGTCGAGCAGTGCGAAGTCGAGGTCGGCTGCCCGCTCGGTGATGTGCTCGAGGGCCTCGTCCACGTGCTCTTTGGTGTACGCGAAATCCATGGGCTTTCCGGGAGGAACGGGGGGGGGGGCGCCACCCTGGGCGCTCCCCTCAGCGGCTAGTCCAAGACAAACGAATGAGCTCCTGCAGTCGCTCAGGGTCCGTCGCCGCCGTCTTGCACATGAACCCGCTCTTGTGGGCGAAGCGCACGTCCCCCTGGTCTTCGGCCCGGGTAAAATCCAGCTGCGGGTGGTCTTCGTAGCGGCCAATGCCATAGCCAGCGCCCCGGCGGTCTGGGTACACGACGGCTGCGATGGTGGATTCCAGACCCGCGGCCCGGATGTAGTTGCCCACCGCAGCGCTCGGTTCCTCCGGGAGCGGGTCCGTCCGCGGGAGGAAGACCGCTTCAATGAGCTCGTCGCCATGCGCCAGGGACCAATGCTGCACGTGCTCGCCAACGAAGGCAATGCGCTCTCGCACCAGGCCCAGGTAGTCAAGCAGGTCCTGCCCCACCATGCGCATGAATTCGTAGAGCGTGTCACCAGCGTCGAGCTCCGTCTGCTGGGCGAAGCGGCGCAGCAGGGTGATGTCCACCGGCGAGTTCAGCTGCGACACCGCCCGGCGGGGCACACCCAGCCACTGCGCGGTCTTATTGGGGCCCCGTGAGTCAAACCATTCCGCGGGCTCGAGCCAGTCACAGAAGTTCAGCGCATCCTGATACAGCCCCAGGGAATCCAGCACCAGGCTCAACGCGCAGGTGGGCGGATGCTCCCGAGGGAAGTGGTGGTGATCGAAGTTGGCCAACTCGACGGCGTGCGCGTCGCCCACGTCAACAACGGCCACCTCGGGGTCGTCGAGCTCAGCCGCGGTGGGCACGCGACGGACAACGGGGACGCCGTGTTTGGCAATGAGGACACAGACGGCCAGGAGATCGTCTTTGTGGGCGCCCCCGGGATGCGTGAGGATGGTATGGATCATGACTCGCTCATAGCACGCTGGGCCACCGGACTCCAAACCACAGCCCCCCCATTGCGCCGGCAAATCCGCGCCGCATTCTCTCACCTGAGGAGTGTGGCGCGGTATCGTTTGCCCTTGATTCGGCCACCACCCAGCCCGCGGGCTGCGCGTTTCCCGACCGCTCGGCTCACTGCGACGTAGGAGAGACGGGCTTGGATCTCAATCTTACCGATGTCCTCGCCTCGCAACCCGCCAGCCTCGCCGGTAAGGGCACCGAGAATGTCGCCGGGGCGAACTTTGTCTTTGCGACCGCCAGAAATGAGTATGGTCTGCATTTTCGCCTCACGCGCCAGCGCAGGCACATCGACGAGGCTGGCAGAATCGCGCTGCACCGCTTGCACACTCTCACCTGTTTCCGCTTCGATCGACTGGATCTTTGTGCGCTCGCGGCTAGAGATCAACGAGACCGCCACCCCGGCCTTGCCTGCCCTCGCCGTTCGCCCGATTCGGTGCACGTAGATATTTGGCTGCGGAGGCAGCTCGTAATTAACAACCAGCTCCAAGTCCTCGACGTCAATTCCCCGGCCAGCGACATCTGTGGCGATCAAGACGCGCAGGCTTTGGTTCCTGAACTTGGCGAGAACCTGGTCGCGCTGAAATTGCTCCAGGTCGCCGTCTAGTCGATCGACGTTGAAACCCGCGTTGGCTAGCTCTCGCTGCAGCTCAGAGACGGACGCCTTGAAATTGCAGAAAATCAGCGCCGACTCATGAGGGTATTTATTCATCACCCAATACAGAGTCTCCAACTTATCTTCCTTGCCGCACTCCACGTAGAATTGTTGCAGCGCTGACGTCTCCTCCTCGGCCTCTTCGATGGTAATGCGCTCTGCATTGCGCTGGTACCGACAACTCATCGATTCGATTGTGCTCGGGTAGGTCGCAGAAAAGAGCACCGTCTGGCGCTCCTTGGGAAGGCAACGAAGAATCGACTCTACATCCGCGCCAAAGCCCATGTCGAGCATGCGGTCCGCCTCGTCGAGCACGACCGTAGTCAAGGTTTCGCAGTGGAGCGTGCCACGTTCAAGGTGGTCCAAGAGACGCCCAGGGGTACCCACCGCCACGTGAACACCGCGCTGCAAAGCGTCGACCTGTCCCCGCACAGGCTGCCCACCGACAACCTCGAGTACAGCGAGGCCCTTGTGCTTGCGCCCAAGCTTTCGTATCTCCCGAGCGACCTGTGCTGCCAGCTCACGAGTCGGACACACCACCAGAGCCTGCAAGCGCCGCTTGTCGACTACAAGCGCCTGCAGTATCGGCAGCGCAAATGCCACTGTCTTGCCGCTACCGGTCTTGGACTGCGCTATCAGGTCCTTGCCTGCGAGCAAGAGCGGGATGCTCAGCAGCTGAATTGGTGTGGGCGAGGCATAGCCAATCTCGGAGATGACTTCCTGAAGCGGAGACGAGAGCGAGAGAGATGCGAAGGTGGACGACATGGGCCGCTGCATACCAGAAACCTAGCCTGGTCGGCGGGAAATTCGTCATTGTAACGCCAATTTAAGCTGTCACCCTCCGAGCTTAGAAATCGGTTGCAGCGGATTCGCTGTCCGGCTCCAATACAGCACTCAGCGACGTCGTTGCCAGACCTTCGGATCACGACGGCCGTGATACACCGCGAGCACGCAGATTCGGTCAGGCTCCACGATGTAGAACAGTCCATAGGGAAAGCGGTGAACCAGGGCTCGGCGAATCGGGCCGGAATACGACTGCGAGACTCACGGTGCGTTGCGTAGGTTTTCCCGGAGGGATTCCCAAGACACACCGGCGTTTGGATCTCGCCGATAATCGTCGAGGCGGCGGTCGAGCTCGGCACGCTGGGCGTCAGTAAGCTCGATGTTCTCAGGCTGGGCGGCTAGCTCGTCCCATAGACGCTGCAGAAGCTCGATCCGCTCCGGGATACTGAGCTCCTCGTATGAGGAGCTGTGCTTTGCCTGGCTCATGATCTGAGTCTACCCGCCGAGCAGGAACCCAGCAACTCAATATGCGTACACCTGATGCACCAGGCAAACAGGCCGATGCGTTTCTGATGCACTTTTTCCGTCCAATCGGTCCACTCGGGCCAACTCGGGCCTACTCAGTCCAATGCGACGTCCAAAGAAGACGCCAACTTACTGAAATCACACATCCTCTGAGCGGGCTCGCAACCCGAAGGTCATAGATTCAAATCCTGGCCCCGTCCTGTGCGAAAACAGCACCGACGTAGATCCTGCTCGATTTCACCCTCTCCAAGGCGTCCTCCCACCACCGCTAAGGCGGCGGCGCTGAAGTGTTCGCTCAGATCGCAACCCGGGACACGAGCCGGACGAGCGACCATTTCAGCCGGGCGAAATAGGATCGCTCCACCTTGGTGATTTTTCCGATCACGTCATCGAGCGCGGCCGGTGGATCGCATGTCAGAATAGCGTCCCCTTTGGTCGTTATGCTCCCAGAGGCCTCATCGAAGCGGATCACCCGGTGGACGACGGGGCGACGTCCGCGCAGCATCACGAGATCGCCGACCCGGATCGATGAGGGGGGACCGACGACGATGCGGTCACCCGGCACGATGGCGGGCGCCATGCTGGATCCCTTTGGGCTGAACCGTAGGGTTCCGCCGCGGCGGACGATCTCACTCGCCAGATCGGCCAACTCGGATGCGTTAAGCGAAATCGAGCGCATCGGAGATGAACTCCACCAGGGTTTGATCGGGGAAGAACTCCAGCCCGGCACAGGGGACGTCCTGGGATAGTTGGGCACAGGTGGACAACACCCGCTCCGCGGCTTCCTGGTCCCAGTAGGGTACGACCGACAGGGCAAACAGCCGGGCTGCAGCCTCGGCAGACGTCATGTGCCACGTCGCGCAGCTGGATGCTTGCCGCAGAAAGTAGATACGCTCCAGTCGCACTGTCCGCGGAGATGCGAAAGAGGCCAACCCGTGCCACGGCGTCCCGGTCATGGTGACGTGATTCGTTGCCGTCTCAATTGCGAGCCGGTCATCGCTGAGGACCTCGACCCCTTCGACCCGGGCGAACAACTCGGCGATGGTACTTTTTCCGGCCCCTGAGTGACCGAGGAACAGGACGCCCCGACCGTTCCAATCCAACCCGGCCGCGTGGGTGATGAAGCCACCGCGATCCGCGAGCAATTTGGAAAAAACGATCTCATCGACGGGATAGAAGAACGGGTAGGCATCCGTTTGGGAGGCGGGGTCCAGATAGATCTCTCCGTGCCCGGACGAAAAATCGATGATTGCCAGTTGATACGGATCCGGTGAGCGGAACGAGTAGAGAACCAACGTATACGTTCCGTTGTTCTTGATGACCTTCCAGTGTCCCGGGCTTTCGAAGATCGCGCCCCGGATATCCACGGCAGGCAGACGACACCGGCGCACGTCCAGCGTCAAGACCGGCGGAATCCTCCGGAAAAATGCCTTCGCAGCACTCCCATCAGGGAGCAGAGACGCGCCGCTGGGATCGTTCACCTCGACCCCCACGTGCGGACCGATGGTGATCGACATGGATGTATCGCTAGCAAGACACAAGATCAGGACCCCGGGGTACCGCAGGACTCGCAAGGCGATCGAGAGCCGGAGTGGCCGACTCCCTTGCAGGCCACCAGAATACTCTCATCCAGCTTCACCTGAATTTTGCTCAGGCAAGGCTTAACGTATTTTCGCTTCGCTTCGCCTGTTTTCTTCCGATCACTCATGTCTCTGATCCTGGACGTCTGCCGGTTGATATTCTGTTCGTCTTTCGACGGCAGAGCAGATGAGCTGCGCTCTCTTTTTTCCCAACTCGCACAGCGACTGGGGCCAGCCCAACTCGTCGCCGGTCTCCATTCTGGCAATCGGGGTGCACACGCCGCAAAACACGCCATCCCGGCACCCCAGACAGGGGTGATCTTCGGGAAGCGGCGCAGCTCTACGCTCCCTCACCGGCCCCTGCCAACCAGCAAGAAAGGAGCCCTCCTTGAGGTCATATACCGGAAGGTCGTAGGAACACAAAGAGAGAGCCCCGTCTGGACCGACAAAGAAAGACGTCACGCCGGCACCGCAAGAAAACAGGGTTTTACGCGGAGGTAGCGGATCCATCTCGTCCAAGAAACGCGCCCACCCTTTGTTGCGTTTTTCATCGTCATTTTCAAGGTGCAGCACACAGTCCGGATCAAGCCGCGCTGCGCAAGGGGCCTTGTCACCATGCAGTCCGGCAGAGACCATCGTGTCGAAACGGAACTCCACTCCCAGGCCGTGACAGTACTTCCTGAGCTGCTCAATATCGCCGAGCGTCTCATTGGTCGCCATGGCCTTGAGCTTCATTGGAATCGACGCTCGAGCGAGCGCTTCCACGGTCTGGAAACACCTCTGGTGAGCATCTCGTGCTCCGGTCATCTTCGTGTAGGTGCTCTGGGTGTATCCATACAAGGAGATTTCCACCAGGTGCGGCGGCAGACTGCGCCACAACGCGATGATCGAGTCGTCGATCAGTGTTCCGTTGGTGAACACGATGACCAGCAGGCCGCTCTCTTTGGCGTGGACGTAGATTTGTTCGAAGTCCGGCCGCAGCAAGGGCTCGCCGCCGGTGATCAAGAGCCACAGGCAGCCGGCCTCCGCCACCTGGTCGATGACGTCCAGCCAGGCCTCGGTGGTCAGCTCCTGGAGCTCACTACACCCCTGGAGGTAGCAATGCCGGCACTGTAAATTGCAGCGATAGGTCAACGCGATGGACCCTATCAATGGAATGTGATTTTCGACCGCAGTCGCATGGATTCTCCGGCCAAAAGACCCATACGCCAATTCGTTACAGTACTCACTCATCTCGCATCCGCTGCTTCCGTCCGTTCCGTCACGCAACCTGCGGACAACAGCTCTTCGACAAACGCGCCGACGTCTTGCCGTGCTTGTTTGGCGGACACCGTAAACCACTCCTCCAAGGCCGCCGATAGCTGCTCCAGGGTGCGGGGCTCGTCCAATTGTTCCCAGATGAACAGGGCGGTCTCATTGAAGACGAAGAGATTTTGCAAATCGGTGATGGCGCCCCGGATGGGAACCAGAATCATCTCGTCACCAATGGTCCGGGTCACCATATCCGGATTGCGCTCAATGAACTCTTCAGACATTCGATTCCCTGTTTCAGATAATCTGTGGACTATCCCGTTCAGGATTTGCCCCTTTGTCGACAATTCTCCGAGAACGTTACTGGGATTGGATGAACGTGTTGTCCACATAGATTGTCTGGGGCATGTCGTCCTGAACGCCGGTGTAAAGCATGATGCACTTCATGGGATCCGACTGCCAGGAGGACGCCGGCCAGGTGGTGGACAACGGCCAAACGTTGTGCTCAGTGACCTCGGTTCCGTTGTCCAGGACGAATACGGCCTCATCGGCGATGCGATCGATGAGGATTTCCACCCTGTTCCACCCGGTGCCGAAAGTCGCAAAAGCCGGGCGGTCCTCGAATACGTCGCCGAGGCTGTCGACCCACCACCAGTAGAGCCAGTCATCGTTGCTGCTCAAGATGCCGATGGCGGACCAGCTGACGAAAGTATCGAATTTGACGTAAAAGATGGCGCTGAAGACTTCCTCGGCTTCGTCATACGGGGGCGCCGCATCCAAGCAGAATTTCACCCCCGCGTAGTCATGGCTTTGGCTGTCCGGCGGATCCACCACGCCGAATTCCAAGACATGCTCCCCGTGCACCGGGCTGACATTGCTCACCTCGCTGTAGCCCTCCCCAATCGGGGACATCAGGACGTTTGCCCCAGGCGTGCTGCCGAGGGAGGCCTCTTCGAACGACTCTGACACCGTCCAGACCCGCAAGCCGGGCTCCTGGATACCGTCAGGGTCGGGCTTGACGGTGTCATCTGTGCAGGTCCCCGTCGTGGAGCCACAGGGCTTCGGATCCCCAGCGGCGATCAGCGCCGCCTTGACCTCGGCGGGCGTGGCACCGGGATGCTCGGCAATGTAAAGTGCCGCCGCACCGGCCACATGTGGGGCGGCCTGGCTGGTCCCCGAAAGCCAGTAGTGGTTCGTCTCGCACCAGCAGAACTTCCCGTCGTCTTCATATACGCAGTCCGGTACACCGCCGCAATTTTCCTGACCGACGTAACCGCAGTCGTGTCCGGCGTCCGTACAGCATAGACAGGTTGTAGTTGGTCCGCTGCCGCTGCAGGCTCCACAGGGCGCCCGCCCCACCAAATCCACACACGATCCTTTGTTGCCGACCTCCACCTCTTCACAGCTGCCGGCGCACAGGGGAACCTGGGTGTCCGCGCCCTTGTAGCACAGCGGCGTGGTGGTGGAATAAATATCCTGGCCGGGCGCGAGCAGGTCCACGTCTGGACCGAAGTTGCTGAAGCAGGCAAAGGAATCGTCCAGGTCGGTTTCTGTCTGTAGACCGTCCGGCGGAACGTAGCAGGTCTTGGGCGGGCCCAACCGACCCGGTCGACCGTCGGTATCGGTCATGGCCGACACGGTGATCACCTCGTCATAGGTCGCCGGGACTTGGGTCGCGCTGTCCATGGCCGAGTTGCCGGCCGATGTCGTGATGACGACTCCGGCCTGATTCAGCGTGCAGACGGCCTCATGATACGCGTCACGCGAGCCGCCCGGGTAGGTGCATACGCACGCACCGCTGCAGGTCGAGTCGGAGCCCGAGCCCCCGAGGCTCATGTTGGCGACCCGGATGTCTTGGGCCGTTTCAGCCCCCACTCCGGCGCAGCTCTGGGAACATCCCGTGCCGCCGTTGACACAGCAGGTGATCCAGTCCAGCGCAGCTACGATGTCATCGGTGTAGGCGGCGCAGTCGCTGCCGAGCCACTGGATGACCTTGCAGGACCAGATGCGGGCCCCCGGCGCCACTCCCACCGAGCCCTCGCCGTCGTCGTAGGCGGCCGCGATTCCGGCCACGTGGGTCCCGTGAACGTGCCCCCCCAGGTCGTTGCTGCCGCAGTTGGCGCCGCCGCCGGTGAAGTCCTTGATTCTTGCCGAGGCGATGTTCAAGTCCTGATGCGTGGGGTAGACCTCCGAATCGATGATGGCGATGTCGGCGTCGACATTGCCGTCTGACGAGTCGTTGATCCTGGCGATCGCGTTCTTGTCGGCGTCGATGCGATTGACTCCCGTCGACGCCGCGAGGGAGGTCGGATAGGCCAGCTTGACCGGCTCCAGGTAGTCCACGTGCGGGTTTTGCAGCAGAGCCATGCGCTGGCCGTGGTTCAACTCGGCAGAAAACCCGTTGAAAACTCTATTGAAGACGTGTCGGTGTTGGAGCCCATGGGCTTGGGCCACCAGAGCAGGGTTTCCCTGGAACCCGCCCATCAGGACGACGAAATAGCGAGGAGAAGACGCGGTCGGAGAGGAGGGGTTCGCGCGACGCCCCTTGCCGTTCCCGGGGAAAGGCCGGGCCGGCTCAGCAGCCGGAGAGGCGAGCTTCATGTCGGCCAGGTCCGGGTTCTGGGTCAAGACGGTCGGATGCGCGACGTCGGTGTCTTGTGGATCTTCCTTGTTGGAGAGGGCAGATGATTTTTCATCCACTGCCGGCCCGGACTGATCCTCATGCCAGCAGTGGCAGGACAAGACGAGCAGAGCTACACAAATCAGAGGAAGCACTGATTTTGGAGAAGTCACGTCGGTTGCCTTTCTGTGGCCAGCAAGCTCCGAAATCCCGATGATGTTGCCCCGCCCACCACCTCGTCCGGCTGTTCGGGTGCCGCTCGTCCAACAAGCCACACGAATGCTTCACGACACCGCCGTAAGCCCATAATATTACGTTACAGTCTATGAACACGAGTGTCAACGAAGCCCGGGTTATCCTGGCTTGTTTTGGCTACCAAGCACGTCTGACAAACAATGGTCTGCTGCGGCGGACTCGAATCATGGTGTCCTCTTCATGGGGAAGTTGACCTCCTCCGGGTAGCGCATACTCTCAGTTTGGATGACCGAGCAGATGGATCCTCAGCTCAAACGGTGGCGCTGGCGCGTCTTTGCGGCGACCTACGCCTGCTACGCGGGGCTGTACTTCTGCCGAAAACCGTACTTCGTGGTGAAGGCGGACCTGGGCCAGTCCCTCGCCTTCGACTCGGCCATGCTGGGCACCATCGGCGCGGCCTACCTCATCTCTTACGCCGTGGGGCAGTTCGTGTTCGGCTACGCCGGCAGCAAGTGGGGCCCGCGCCTGGTGCTCCTGCTCGGCATGGCCGTCTCCACGGTGTCCTCCATCGCCTTTGGCATCACCGATTCCTATGCCACGTTCGTCGCCTTCATGGTGTTAAACGGCCTCGCCCAGGGTACGGGATGGGCGGGCACCGTGGGGACCATGGGCAACTGGTTTCAGCGTCAAGAACGCGGCACGGTCATAGGGCATATGGAGCACCAACTACGCGGTGGGCGGCGTATTGGGAGGCGGTATGGCGGCCCTGCTGCTGGGGGCCTTCGGCTACCGGTACGCTTTTTTCGGCGGGAGCCTGGTGCTGTCGGTGGTGTGGCTCTTCTTCTTTTTCAATCAGCGAAACCGCCCCGCTGACGTCGGCCTGGCGCTGCCTCCCGAGCCCGGTGAAGACTCCGACGCCGACGCCGACTCTGACTCCGACTCCGACTCCGGCTGGAGTTCCCAGGTGATCATCAGCGTGGTGCTGGTGGGCGTCTTTTACTTCTTCATCAAGTTCATCCGTTACGCCCTGCTCTCCTGGGCTCCCTACTTCCTGAAGCTCAACTTCGGCCTCAGTGGCAGCGACGCCGGCTTCCTCTCCATCGTCTTCGATCTGGCCGGTATCGCCGGTATCGTGGCCAGCGGCTGGGTCTCGGACCGCTACTTCCACTCCCGACGTGCCAAGCTCAGCCTGCTGCTCATCATCGGCATGCTGGTAGCGTGCGTACTCCTGGCCACCGTCGGTCGATCCGGCGTGTGGATCTTCACCGGCGCCATGGCTCTCATCGGCTTTACGCTCTTCGGTCCAGACGCCCTGATGAGCGGCACCGCCGCCATCGATATCGGCGCCAAGCGCGCTGGGCTCGCCGCGGGGATCATTAACGGCACCGGCCAGATCGGCGCGGTGGTCCAGGAGCTGCTCATCGGCTCCCTCTACAAACGCGGCGGCGGCCGATTGGGCCCTATCTTCGCGGTCCTGGTCCTCTCCGCCGCCCTGGCCGTCGTCATGCTCGGTATCATCCTATGGCGCAACGCCCGGGGCGTCTCCGACGTGTAGTTCCGGATCGTCGGAACGCCCGTCGTAGATGGTCGCGAACTGATCGTGGATCTTATCGAAGAGCGCGAATATCTCCGAACCGAATACGTCCGGCCCCCGGGCGCCGGTGCGATCATCCCGGGTCAGGATGGCGACGGTCTTTTCATGGGAGAAGGCCGGCTTGTACTGGCGGGGACTGCGCAGGGCGTCATACTTATCCGCCAACGAAACGATGAGGGCCGCCGTGGGGATCTGCTTCCCCGCCGGGGGCTTGAGCTCGCGGTAGTCCTCGGCCTTCCGGCTGGTCAGAGCTACCGGCTTATCCGCCGCGTCCAAGAGCCCGGGATAACCCTTGCCGTCCCAGCGTTGGTGGTGATGCAGGGCGATGGCCCGCCCGAGCTCCAACCGCCGGTTCCGATGGGAGCCGTTGGCGATCATCTGATCGATGATCTGCGCCCCGTAGATGGCGTGCATCTGCATCTGGGCGATCTCTTGCGGCTCGAGCCGTCGCGCCAGCTTGATAATGTGCGGGATGGCCACCTTGCCGATGTCGTGCAGAGCCGCCACCTGACCGATGCCCTCCACGGTACGGGCCCCCAGTCCGAGCTCCCGAGCCACTAGCTGCGAGTACTCATTTACCCGCCGGATGTGCTGGCCTGTGAGCTCGTCAGAGTACTCCGACGCCGCGCACACCCCCGTGATGGACTGCATGAACCGCTCGTCGTTGCTCACCGCCAGGTCCACCAGGGACGCCACCGTATGCACGGTGGTCACCAGCGCCTCCATGGCCATGCGATCTACCGGGCGCAGACATCCATCGCGGTTGAAGGCGATGATCGTGATGTCCCCCTCGTGGTAGTTGGCGAAGTTCCGGATGGGCTCGGCGATGAAGTCCCGGACACGAGGCTCGAAGGCGTGGGCGGTCTCGAAGGCCTCCACGCTGGCGTGGTTCGTCGCGCAGTCCATGACCACGCGCTCCATCTGTTGGGAGTGGCGCAAGGGAACCTTGGCGTCGGCGTCGATGTGGAAGACCTCTGAGCGTGCCAACCGCGGGTGACCCGGGTGGTCTCCATCCGGCCCGCCCTCGCCAACGGGCTTGAAGACCTGGCCCACCAGCTCGCCGGTGTCCTGCAAGCGGGCCACGAACACAGCGCCGTAGCCGTCGGCCAGGATGGGCTCGGCGAGGACCTCGTCGGGATCCAGTCGGCGCAACTCCCGGCGGAGCTCCACCAGGGTGCGCGCGGTGAAGGCGCGGATGGCGCTGAGGCGCTCGTCGAGCCGGTGCCGATCCGTGATGTCGTCCAGCCACACGAGCCAATCTTCCCCCTGTCCGGCCTGGGTCTTAACGCTGTACCAGATGTCCATGGGCTCGGCGAAGAGCTCTTGGACATCGTCCTCGGCTCCGTCCTCGGCCCCATCCGCGGCACCATGTTCGGCGACGGGGACATTGCTGGTCATCCGCTTCAGGAGAGCGGCAGCCTGCACCCGGCCGAAGATCTGCTCGAGGCGGGTGATCCCGCGCTCCTGAAACAGCGTCTCGGTGCGTCCCGCGGAGACCACCACGTTTCCGGCGCCGTCCATGACAAAAGCCGGGGACTCGTGCTCGGCGGGGAGGGCCAGCAGGCGGGTCATGTGCCGCTGTCGGAACCGTACCACCACCCGGGTGGCCACCTGAACCACCACCGGCACCGCGTAGGGCACCCAGCTATGAAATATGGACAGTCCCTGCCCGAGCTGAATGATGACGCCGATGAACGCGGCCATGACATAGGTCATGGGCCGGATCATCTCTCGCCCGATGATGGCGGACAACACCCTACGCTGTGAAGAGCTCGCTCTCATGACGGCCACTGTTTCCAAGAGCGCTGAGTCGGGGCGCCCACCGATCCAATAAGCGTTAAGATGGGACTCACCATCAACAATGCAAGCCAAGAGTTGCAGCGCTCCCCTAGCAGTACGATTTCCTGAGGTTTTCTTACGTTCTGTTTTTCTTGAACATCGACGTTCTTAGACTAGTGTAAAATCAGCCGTCCGATCCCAGCCTGAAGAGTACTCAGAGATAGTGAGGGAAAGCTGCCCATGCCTAACGATGCAATGCGCCAAAGCGCCAACACTTTGCGATGGAGCATCACGCTTAGCATCGCCAATCTGCTTGCGCTGACTGTGGGGGTGACCGGCTGCAACAACGAACGAAAGATGCACAGCCGGTTTCCGTCGAAAACAGTGGAGAAGAAGCAGCGAATGAGGTCCGAAGGTCCCCGCGTCACCCGCCGGGACGTCACCCGTCGGTACGTCGCTCGCCGGGACGTCAGCCGCCGTAACGTCACGCGCCGTCGCGTCAAGTGCAGCAAGCGTCTGCACGTTGCCGAGTACAGGATCATCACCGGCCGAGCCATGACGCGGACAAAGGCTGCCTTTGTCGAGCGGTACATGTTCACCGTTGGCAATACGGTGCTGCTGGTTGTTCCCGGCATGGGTAGAACGCGCAGGAACCGCGAAGGAATCAAGAAGCTGCACGTTCGCCGGTTCGACCTGGCGACAAAAAAGTGGCTGCCCCAGGTCGTCTTGCAGCTGGCAAATACCCCCGTGCACACGCCGGATGTCCGCTACGTGTCCGCTCACGTGGTCCGCGGAGACCTGGTCGTTACCTGGAAAGAACCAAGCGGCGCCAAATCTTCGTTGAAGGCCAAATCCATGTCGGTGGCTACTGGCAAATGGACTAAGGCCACCAGGGCCCAGGTGGCCACAGCCACCGCGGCCAAAGCGAAAAACATGGTACAGCCCTTCGGGGTGAGGCCCCGACTCGATGCAAAGACCGGCGTGGCTGTGGTGAACCATTTCGGCTGGATCTCAGGCTCAATGAACCCGAAGGTCTACCAGAAGGCAACCTTGAGCCGCAACGGAAAGTACTTTGCTACCGTTCGCTTCCCGAAGCCGCAGGGCGCCTACCTGGGAGCGTTTCCAGCCACAGGCACCGGCCTGTTTATCGGAAGACAGGCCTACCTGGTAGATCTGTCCACGGGTACCATCTGCCAACCCAAAGCGAAGATCCGCAATTTCAACCTCACCGTCAGCCTCCACATCAACCTTACCCACTTCCCGCTCGCCCAGGGCAGGTGGATCGTCGCAGTCAAGCGACTGATGACCAAGAGGGTGCGCTCTCACTGTCGACGGGGAGCACCTTGCAGGTCTACCCCGCCGCCGCGCCTGTATGGCATATCCCTTCTGGTGTTCACCGATATCCGTTAGTCGATAAAATTCTTAGGTTTGCTCGTCGCAGTGCAGGGATATTGCAGCGTTACTGACTGACCAGGAGCGCCTTGGCGAGGCGGCCGTGAACAAAGCCGATGGCCCGGGCCAGGTGCATGGAGAGGATACCCAGAAAGATACCGCCCAGGGGGAACAGAGCAATGGCCCAATCCTGAAGGGTGTAGCCTACGCCGTTGTAGAATCCCACGGGCAGGTCAAATCCCCATGTCAGGATGGGCAAGGCGATGAGGGAGATGGCGACGGAAAAGAGCGTCACGAACAGGGTGAAGTATAAGATTCCCAGGGGGAGCATGAGTCCCATGTACAACATGGTGGTCCAGGTGGAGGAGTCGGCCAGCCAACCCTTGAGCTGGGCCCACCACCCCTGGCCTTTGCGGTTCAGGATGGGACGACGGGGCATGCGCTCGCCGAGCATGGCCTCCACCAAACGCCCCTCCACCAGGGCGATGACCCGCACCGACGCAACGAACAGGCCCAGCATGGGCAGCCCCACGATGAGAACCATCAGCCCCAAAGAGAGGCTGAGACCCGTGGTAAGCCAGGTGAAATAGAAGATGCCCGTGGCCAGTGAGAAGAACATGAAAAACAGCGACAGGTACGCCCGCGGGTCCACCATCACCCCGAAGAAGCGGCGCACGAGCCCGCGTTTCTCGGGTGGCGTTGCGGGGATCGGCAGGGTCGCGGGAAGTCGCTCGTCGGCTTCCCGGTAGGCCTGGGCCACCTCGGCGGGGCTGCCGTACTTCTCGGTGATCTCAGCGAAGGCCCGCGCGGGAGGCAGGGCCGGCTGGGTGGTCTGATAGGTCGCCACCTCGCTGGCCAGGTACTCCTCCGCGTCGTACATGGCGTCCTGGATCAGCGCGGGATCCTGGCCGGCGAGCTCCTGCTTGAGCGCGTCGAGGTACTGCTCAACGGTCTGGGGGCCGCCACCGGTGAGGGTCTCGGGCAGGAGGTCCGGCTGGTTTTCCGGTTGGTTTTCCGGTTGGTTTTCCGGTTGGTTTTCCGGCTGGTTCTCCGGCTGCGTCTCCGGCTGCGTCTCCGGCTGCGTCTCCGGCTTGGTGTCATGGCTCTCGGATGTGTTCTCAGGCATGGCTGCCTCCCTCCAGCACCGACTTCACGATGCGCTTGGTTCCATTCCAAATCTCGATCCAGGACTGGAGCGTCTCCCGCCCTTGCGGCGTGATCTCGTAGTACCGCCGCGGCGGACCGGACACGGAGGGCTCCACCCGGCTGACCAGCAGACCGGACCCCTCCAGGGACCGCAGCACCGGGTAGAGCGCGCCCTGCTTCATCATGGCCACGTCCCGCCCCGAGGCCTCCAGACTCTTAGCGATCTGATAGCCGTACATGGGCTCCGCAGCGCCGTCCAAGATGGCCATGAGGATCAGCGAGACGATCCCGGAGTTCAGCTCCTTGCGGAACTTCTTGGTGCTCTTATCAGTTTTCTCCATGGTGTTCATTCTCTGCAGTGTGAGGTTTATATCGTTACTAATTTCTCCACAGTGGTAATTTACTTATAGTGGTAACTTCATACTAGTCAACAACAAAAAGCCAGCCGTCAACTAAGTATTTGGTTTTACAGTGTAAAAACTTCGCGACAACGCACGCAGGCAGAGATGCGGCGCAACCAGCCGCCTAATGGATTTTCTTGTAGTGCACCACGCATAGGCCCTTTTGGCATTTTTCCTGGGGCCGGCCACGCGGGTAGCACTTGGGGTAGCTGCAGGAGTGACGGTTGACCTTGAGCCACTGGCCACAGCGACGCTTGTGGTGCGCCAACAACGCCTTGAGCCAGATCTTGTTCCCTGCAACTCTGGAGGTGGGACAGGACGTACGGCAGCAATGGCCCGGGCGATGCCTCGTGGCCACGCAGTCAGCGTCCGTCGTACAAGTGTAGCGTTTGGGCAGCTTCGCGACGAGCTTGTAGCGCCCCTCATTGTCAATGGGGCTCACCGACATGGACGTCTCGGGCTTCGTCTCGAGCTTCGTCTCGGGCTTCGTCTCGGGCTTCGTCTCGGGCTTCGTCTCAGGTTTCGCCTCGGGTTTACTCTGGGGTTGGTTGGTCTGGTTGGGAGATTTCTTGTGGCAACCCACCAGGGCGACCAGCAACCCGAGCGCGAGCAAGACATGGAAATGGAAGCGGAGCATAGGTCGTCCTTCCTGGGGGTCTGTGCCCCGTCACTATACCGCACGCAGCCGCGTCTCAGGGACAGGCGCCCGCGTCCTGCCAGGCGAGCACCATGCCCCGCCCCGCGTCCAGGTAGCCGTAGGCCCTCGCGAGCCAAAAGGCCTCGATGAAGTCCATGCCCGGGGTCTGCTGAATGCCCTCCACGTCGTAGCTCACGCCGATCTTGAAGGGGTTGCGCTGCCAGAGGTAGTCCTCCCAGACCCGGAAGGCCACGGGCATGGGCTCCACGGTCATCGCTTTGGCGCAGCCATCCCCCACGGGGCATTCCCCGGCGGCGCCCGTGCATTCGTCGGTGATGTCGATGCCCGGGACGTTGATGCCAAACACCTGGAAGCCGTCCTCGCAATGGGCGCGCTCAGCTTCCGTGGGACAGATCGTGTCGACTCCGCTCGGCAGGTTCTGCAACAACCACTGCCGGTCCAGCGTGTAGTTCCGCCGCGGGTCGTCGAGCACGCCGCCGTTGCCTCCGAATTCCGAGATGGTCTGGAGCGCCCGGGACACGGCGGCGGCCTTTCCGGTGGCGATGGCGTCGGGCACCGTGGAGGCGTACATCAAATCCATAGAGGCGTGACCGAGGTTCCAGGCCTCCTTCTGCCACATCTCCACCTCCATCACCTGCTGCAGCTCGCTTTTCAACGGCGAGTCCCCGAGCAACTGCAGCAGGTCCCAAAACGGCGTGATGCTGATGTGCGTGCCGTAAAACTTGCGACACCAGCGGGGGGGGATCAGCGCGCCCATGGTGTGGGCCACGTCCACGGCGCCCAGGTTGTCGACGAGCTCCCGGTAGAGGAACTCGCGGTACCGATCGTCGCCGGTGAAATAGTAGGCCATGGCCGACAGGTGCATCAGGTGCATGGCGTCGCCCCCGCGAACGCTCGCCACATAGAAGTGGTCGATGCCCCACTCCCGCTCCTTGTCACGGCCCTGCATGTCGGTGACCAGCTCAAAGAGGTCCAGCACGAAGCTGCTGTCCGCCGCGTCCAGCACGCGCCAGGGGGTGAGGGGGAGCTCGTCAGGGCAGCTCCTGTCGAAGGTGTCGGCGTTGAGGCTGTTTACCTGCCGATGGACGTACATGACGATGGTGTCGAGCTCGGCGAAGTCCAGGTCGTCGGGATCCAGCTGGAGGTTCGCCCCGGCGAAGTAGTCGAGCACCGCGTCCAGGACCATGGGGTTCTGCTGGAGGTTGATCACCTCGATGCGGGCGAGGCGCTTCAGGTAGCAGGTGAGGTGATGAGAGATGCGCTGCTGCAGGGCCGGATCCCGCAGCAGCCCGTAGACCATCGGGAACGCGGTCATGGCTCCGCTGTACTGATCGATGGACGGGCTTCCGTGCCACATGGGCGTGCCGTGGTGCACGGTCTGACCGTCGTTGTAGCCGTCGGTGTACACGGCCGGCAGATCGGGAATGCCCACCGGGTCGAAGATGTGATCAATGTGGTCCAGCGAGGTGGCGTCGTGTTCGAAGATGTGCTGATCGGACTGGGGAGCCCCGGGCTCCATGAGCAAGAAATGGTTTCGCGCCAGGTAGCCGGGGATGGCGGTCACGTCAAAGAGCGTAAGCAGGCGACGCACCTTGTCCTCCATGCGCTGGTAGTCCGCCTCGGTGCCCGTCTCCACGTAGCGCAGCACGTAGGCGGCCAGGGCCTTGCCCGTCCAAATGGCCGTGTCGCCGGTGCCGGACCAGCGGGCGAAGTGGCCGGGGTCACCCCAGGTGGCCTCCGCGGTGCCGGCGAGGGTCTCGCCCGTGAAGACCCGGTTGGCGGTCTGGCCGTCGGGCTGGTGGTACAGATCGTACCAGCGCTCGTAGAGCAGCACCCGGTGGTACAGCGGGTCCGGCGCGGGGTCGAAGGCCTGGGCGCCCACGTTGTAGACCGCGCACCGCTGCAGCTCGCCGGCCTCACAGCGCTCGGCCAGGTACACGCCGCAGCTCTCCACCGCGGCCCCTGCCAGGGGATCCGCCGGGGAGGCCCAGGGTGCTGCCACGGGAAGCTCGGGCAGGGTGCCCTGTCCAGCGGTGTCGTCGTTCCCGCAGCCGGTGCCGAGGGCGATCAACAGCACCAGCCCAGCCATCGAAAAAATTGCGCGTGCAATGGTCATAATGGTCATCGTCCTCCCATGAATACTCAGCAAGAACAACAATCCTGGTTTTGGAGCATTGGGGCAAGTATGAAAGAAGAGCTGGTGGGAAATCAAGCGGTGTGGATGTGGATGTGGATGTGGATGTGGA
>JAOZUO010000154.1:18015-19503 GCA_029938605.1 Deltaproteobacteria bacterium
TGTGGATGTGGATGTGGATGTGGATGTGGAGAATGATAGAGCCGCGCTGAGGCACGCCGACGCCTGATTTATGTGGGCCTGCGTCTGGTGTAGATGACCTGGAACTTGTCGGGGTTATGCTTCATGCACTCGTTGCATTCGGCGGAGTCGGGGGAGATGGGGACGGTGATTACGTCAAAGCCCAGGTCCTGGTAGGTCTCGATCATTTCGGAGAGGCGGGGTTCGTCGGCCACGAAGTTGCGCTTGTACCCGGCGGCGAGGGCCTCGACTTCGGTCTCGGGGGAGCTTGGGTCGGAC
The DNA here is from genome assembly GCA_029938605.1 of Deltaproteobacteria bacterium. GTDB lineage: Bacteria > Myxococcota_A > Polyangia > HGW-17 > JAJRWW01 > JAJRWW01. The sequence goes on from JAOZUO010000154.1 coordinate 18,313, forward strand.
GGTGACTGGGCCTGGGTCATTTTTGTCGGGGAAAGGCGAAGGCTTCGACCAGGACGAAGGCAGCCTGGAGATAGGAGGTCGGGCAGAGTGGGAAACACTCCTTACAGTCGTTGCACTCCTTGGCGGCGATCTCCGGGATGAAGGCTATCTCCTTTCTGATGCCCCGGTCGATGAAGCCGATGGCGTTCTTCTTTTTGACCTCGGCACAGTACCGGACACACAGGCCACAGTGGATGCAGAAAGAGGCCTCCTGTTCGAATCGGTCCGCGTCCGCTCCAACCTCGGAGGCCAGTTCCAGAAGCTGCGGAGAGTCCGGGGCGTGAGCCAGCAACAGCTCCAGAATGGTCTTGCGAATTTTGTCGATCTTCTCGGATCGGGTACGGACAATCAGGTCGTCCTGTGCCAGGTAAACACAGGAGACGACGAGCTTGGTCCAGCCGCCCGACTCCACCTCCACCATACAGAGCCGGCACCCCCCGAAGGGCTCCAGCTTCTCGTGGTGACAGAGCGTGGGGATCGATATCCCGGCCTGTTGGGCTGCCTCCAGGACGGTCATCCCCTCCTTGGCCTTGACCTCTTTTCCGTCAATCTGCATGCGGATTTCGCTCATTGCCCTTTGCCCTTTTTAACGACCACTCTCTGGTCCTCGCCGATGGGAGGCGGGACGGGCTCGCCTGAAATCTTCTGGACCGCGTCGAAGTGAGACGGGCACACGTCGAAGCAGATGCCGCACGTTGTGCACTTGTCCTGGTCGATGATGTGGATCTTCTTCTTGTCGCCATCGATGGCGTCCGCGGGGCACTTCTTGAGACAGATCCTACAGCCGGTGCACTTGGCGGGATCGATGTAGAAGGAGAGCAGCTCCTTGCAGGAACAGGCCGGGCACCGCTTCTCCTGGATGTGGGCCTCATACTCGTCCCTGAAGTACCGCAGGGTGCTCAAAAAGGGGTTGGGGGCGCTCTTACCCAGGGCGCAGAGCGACCCCTCCATGGCGACCTCGGAGAGGTCTTCCAGCGTCTCGAGGTCCCCCTCCTTGCCCCTCCCTTCGGTGATGTTCGTCAGGATCTTACTCATCTGCCGCAGCCCTTCGCGGCACGGGACACACTTCCCACAGGACTCATCGGTCAAAAAGTCGATGAAGTACCTGGCGACATCCACCATACAGGTGTCTTCATCCATGACGATCATCCC
>JAOZUO010000155.1:0-2155 GCA_029938605.1 Deltaproteobacteria bacterium
GCGGCTCACAATTGTAATGCCCCCGGCTTTGCCGGGGGATATTTACTTCCACGCCCCACCTCGACTCGCACCCTCGCCGGTCCGGTTGAAACCTGTTATAGATACGGGTGTTACCGACCCTGGAGCATTGTGGTGATACAACGGAAGAGAGAGCCATGAATCAGCCCACCGCACTAGGCCGATTTTTCGGCGAATCAATGACCCTGTTGGGGTTTGGACTCATCGTCGGAGCCGGCGCCCTGGCGCTGTTGCTTAAGACCTCCCTGATCTTCGGGGTGCTTATCGTAGGCGGCGTCGGACTCTTCGCTCTGGTAGTGGTGGGGCTGACCTTCGTGGCCCGGTCGGCGCAGTTCGAGGACGAGCTTCGGCGGTTGGCTGAGAGCGGCGGGGACCGGCTGGACTTCTCCGTCGCTGAGTCGCCCTGGCGGCTGCTGGAGCTGCTGCGCGGACGTCTCGAGGCGGGCCCGCGCTCCAAGCCCGCGGCCAAGGCCCAGGTCTCCGGTGAGCTCGAGACCGTCCGGCAGAGGTTGAGCGATCTACAAGAGAAGGCTGCTCACCAGGCTGAGACCATGGTGGGCGCTACCGGGGCGGTGGACCGTCTGACGGCCAACATGAAGATCATCGCCGAGAACATCGATATCCTCGCCGGCAGCGCCGAGGAGAGCTCCTCGGCCATTTTGCAGCTCGCCGCCGCCAAGGACGAGGTGGCCGAGAACATGTTCAACCTCTCGGGCTCCGTGGAGGAGACGGCCTCCTCCATCGAGGAGATGACCATCTCCATCAAGGAGGTGGCCGAGAACGTGGACTCCCTGGCCACCACCGCCGAGGAGACCTCCGCGGCCATGAACGAGATCGACATCTCCATCCGGCAGGTGAAGCGATTCGCCAATGAGAGCGCTGGGCTCTCGGCGGCGGTGTCCAAGTCAGCCGTCACGGGCGTAGAAGCCATCAACCAGGTGATGGACTCCATGACGGAGATCAAGGACACATCGGGTCAGGTGGTGCGTGTCATCGGCAGGCTGGGGGGCAAGATCGGCGAGATCGGCAAGATCCTGAACGTCATCGACGCCGTGTCCGACCAGACGAACCTGCTGGCCTTGAACGCGGCCATCATCGCCGCCCAGGCGGGGGAGCACGGCCGCGGCTTCGCCGTGGTGGCCGACGAGATCAAGGATCTCGCCGAGCGCAGCGCTACCTCTACCAAGGAGATCGCCGAGCTCATCGAGGCGGTGCAGGCCGAGTCCACCAACGCCATCTCCGCCGTGGAGGATGGTGCCCGCAGCGTGGAGCAGGGCGTGTTGGTGTCCCACAGCGCCGACTCGGCCTTGCGGGTAATTCTCGAGAACGCCGAGCGGGCCACGGAGATGGTCCAAGAGATCGCCCAGACCACCGTGGAGCAGGCCACGGGCACCAACCGCGTGGCGGACGCCATCAGCTCCATCGCCGAGCGCGTGCAGCAGATGGCCTCGGCCACCGCCGAGCAGGCTCGTGGCTCAGAGCAGATTATGCGGAGCGCCGATCGGATGCGGGGCATCACCCAGCAGGTGGAGCGTTCTACCCAGGAGCAGACCCGTGGCAGCCGGCTCATCACGCAGTCCATCGAGTCCATCACGGACATGGTGAGCGAGGTCAACAAGGTCCAGTCTGACCAGATGACTTGCAGCGAGGACCTCTCGCGATTGGTGGCCGGGGCGGCGTCCGAACTGGGGCAGACCCACGAGCAACTGCAGTCCATCGATGAGACGCTGGGGACCGTGATCCGGTCCGAGGCGGACGAGCCCTAAGCTATGTTCGGGATGTCCATTTGGGAGATCCTGGTTGTGCTCGGGCTCCTGTTCATTGTGGTAGGGCCGGGCAAGCTTCCGGGATTGGCCAAGACCATCGGCGATCAGATCCGGGGCCTGCGGGAGAGCCTCGCCGACGTCAAGGCCACGGTGGACAAGGATGACGAGTTCATCAAGGCGGTGACCGAGGCGCGGCAGTCCGTCGCCGAAGCCAAGGATGCCGTGCGGGGCATTATCGATGACATGGTGAGTGTGACCGACGACCTGGGGTTGGATGACGCGATGCGGGATCCGGCGCCTAAGCCCGTATCCAGAGGACGCAAGAGGGTCAGTCTGGCGGGCGATAAAAAGGACGATCCCCCTGAGCCAGA
>JAOZUO010000155.1:2255-19461 GCA_029938605.1 Deltaproteobacteria bacterium
GAGCCAGAGTCGGAGCCAGAGTCGGAGCTCGAGTCGGAACCTGAGACCAAGTCGGAGCCCGAGTCGGAGAATTCCCCGGACTCCGACCCTGGACCTGGGCCCGGGCCCGCGTTGGCGGACGATCCCGTGGAGGCGGAGGACTGGCGGGCGTCGACGCGCGGGAACGAAGTCGCCGAGACTGACGACGGGGAGCCTGGGGACTCGGCGCAGCTCGGGGACCAGCGGGCAGTACCCGCCGAGCCCGTGCGGCGGGGCTCCACGGGACGCCGGATGATTAAACCTGGCAAATCCGGGCGCACTCGGACCGGAGACGGGGAATAGCTTTGGACGAGAAGCGGCTTCCTTTCCTGGAGCATCTGTACGAGCTGCGCGATCGGCTCGTGCGCGTCGCCATCGTGCTCGCCATCAGCATCGTGGCCTGTTTTCCCTTTGCCCAGCACATCTTTGATTTCGTGGCCCAGCCGCTGGTGTCGGGCATGAAGACCTCACCATCGTTACACATCCAGACACCCACCGAGGTCTTCTTCGTCTATCTCAAGCTGTCTCTGGCGGCGGGGTGCATTCTCGCGGCACCGTACATCCTGTATCAGATCTGGATGTTCGTGGCCCCCGGGCTCTACAAGCGGGAGCGCCGCATTGGCGCGGCCTTCGTGTTTTTGGGGACGTTCTTCTTCCTGATCGGAATCGGCTTTGCCTACTACATCGTGTTGCCCTTTGGCTTTGCGTATCTGCTTGGGTACGCCTACGAGCGGGAGCACTTTAGCGTGTTGGAGCGGGTGGCCGGTGTCTACAACCTCCAGGTGGACTACTCGGTGGCCCAGTTCGCCCGGGCGGTGATCAAGCCCACCATCATGATGGAGAAGTACATCGCCATCGTGACCAAGCTCCTGCTCGCCTTCGGCCTGGTCTTCGAGCTGCCCCTGGTGCTGTACTTCCTGGCCAAGGTGAGGCTGGTGGACCACCGCAAGCTCTGGAAGTTCTTCCGCTATTGGATAGTCATCGCCTTTTTGCTGGCGGCCATCCTCACGCCGCCGGATCTGATCACCCAGGCCATGATGGCGGCCCCGCTGATCGTCATGTACCTGTCAGGCATTGTCGTAGCGTGGGTGGTCACCGTTCGTCGGGAGCGCCGCGAGGCCAAGGAGTCCCGGGCCATGGGCTATGACGAAGAGGACGACGACCCGAGCTGAACGTAGCTCAACAGGCTCCAAGGGTCCTATACGAAGCGGTACCAGAGCAGCATCAGCACAGCGGCGACGCCGATCCAGAGCAGAGCGGAAAAAGCGATGCCGCGGTTGCGGGTGGCGGTGATCTTGGCGCGGGCCTCATTGTATTGCTGCTTGAGTTGCTTGGAGCGGGTCGAGCTTTGGCGGAGGGTGTCGGCCTCGATGCGGCGGTCGTAGAGCGTGCCGCTCTTGACATTCTGGGCGTAGAGGGCGGCGGGTACCGCGCCCAGCAGCAGGCCGAGGGCCAAGCCCAGGGTCAGCCACAGTCGTGGCCGTTGGCGTAGCTCCGGGGCGAGGCGGAATGGTTGCGCGACGCGGGGCCCCAGGCACCGGGTGCAGCCCGGGCTCTGGGTGGGATCGTAGAGGAGACCGTGGGAGGGGCAACGCACCAGCCCACCCCGCGCCGCCTCTTCGGGGGTGTCATCCACCTCGGTTGGCGCTTTGGTTGGCGCCTCGGTTGACGCCTCGTCGACCGAGGGCGTTGGGGCCTCGTGGACCACCTCCCGGGGGGCGGATTGGGTTCGAGCTGTGGCGGTCCGTACGGCATCCAGCTCCCGGGTGGGCCGTCTGGTCCCTTGCGAGGCTAACCCTCTGGCTGCATGAGGCAACGGGTCTTCGTCCACGGGGGGGCGGCTTATCAGCACCGGGTCCGGATGGTTCTCCTTGGGGAGCAGCGGCGTCGTGGTCGCCTCCTCCGAAAAGGGGGACTTGGCGGACAAGGCGTGGTCCAGCTCGAGCTCGTCGAGGTTGTCACCGATGCCATCGAGGTCGATGTCGTCGAACTCCAGGGGGCCCGGGCTGATGCTGTCGGGCTCGATTCGGATTTCGGCGCCGAGCTTGATGAGCATGGTGGCTGCCCGCCGGGCGTTGTGCTCCGACTCGGCCACCTGCACTACCGCTGAGCGTCCGGTCTCGATGGCGACCTGGGCGTCGGGCGCCAGGGGAAAGTACTCCTGGAGGGATCCGGCCAGCTCCTGGGCGCTGATGTCGTGGCCCTTGGCCACGCCAACCACAACCACACGGAATCTTTTTTTGTCGGAAGCGCTCACGATTTTCCACTGCCCCCAAAGGACCCTATTGCGTGAAAAGCCTATGAAAACCGGGGTCAAATATATCAGAAGGGGGGGGCGAATGCATCACACCATTGGTGCCCATGGTCGTCGCCCATTGCGCTCGGCCCGGTGGCTTGATAACACAGTAGGCGCACCACAGCTCCGTGGGGCGTTCTTGGGGCGTTCCCTGTTGAATTTCGAACGGTCCCGGCCGTTGAACCTGGTGTGTACTAGGTACTGGAGGTACGAGGATGAAACGGTTGCTCCTGTTGGGGTCGTTTTTTGTAGGTGTGACGTTGATGTGGCCGTCAGTGGCCCGGGCTTCACTGAACCAGGGACTGCTCAAGCTCGCGGCCGGTCGCCGAGACTGCCGGAGCAAGCGCTTTGCAGTGGGCTTCAAGAAGTTGCTCGATTCGGCGCTGATCATTCAGAGCGCCAACCCGCGTCACCCGGCGAATCGTCAGTGGCTCCCGGCCGCACGGCGTTGCCTAAAAAGTTGGGTGCTCCACACGGCGAAGCAGTGCCGTACGGTGGGAAGCCCTACCTCCCTCAAGGTGCTGCTGGCCATTCAGAAGAGGGTCAAGTACCTGGCCGTTCCGGCGGTCAAACGCCTGATCCGCGCCCGGCTCAAGCCCTGCGGGCGGGCCATCGTGAAGCTGCGCGCCGCCGAGTGCTTGCAGACACCGAACCGGTTGGCGCTCGGGCAGCTCGACAACATCAAAGCGACCCTGGTCAGCCTCCGGGTGGACGGCAAGATCCTGGGCAGACTCGCCAAGGGGCGCTCCAAGTGCGCCTTCCGCTGGATCAAGGAGTCCGAGTCCCGCTGCAAGACCAACGCCACGGTGGCGGCGCTCAAGCAAATCGGTGTGGGCGTGGGGCAGGTCACCGGGAAGAACCGGGTCGGGGCGCGGGCGGCCTACGAGGGTTGCGCCAAGTCCCTCGGCGCTCGGGGATGGCAGCTCTGTCAGCGCCGGAGCTATGTGAAGGGGCGGAAGTACCTACAGGCGGCCATTGTCCGGTACGGCTTTTTTGGCGCCCGGGCCAAGGCTTTTTTGCGGAAGATGAAGAGACAGTGGTTGCCGCGGTGCGGGACGTATCTGGTGTCGGGCTACTTCAATCTGCGCGTTCGGGCCGGCCGCGTGGCCTACAAGCTCAGCGCCAAGGTTCGTTTTGAAGTGAGCCGCACCGGCCGGGCCAACGTGCTCACGGGCGCCGTGACCGTCGCCTACAGCGGGGTCAACGGCATGCGATCGGGCTGCCGGGTGCTCATTACGCCCACCGATGGTCGCTACATGGTCACCGGCAGCGAGAACCTCGGCGCTCGCAAGGTCACCGTCATGGTCCAGGGGGGCCAAAGTCACAGGGTGGCGAAAGAGGAGATGCAGGTAACCTGTGGCGACCAGACGCCCCGGCAGTTCCACACCCGCTACGTACACACCCTGCTCAAGCGTGCGGGGGTCTTGTCGGTGGGCCTGTCTACCCGGTCGGGCTCCCGAAAGAGCTACCGCTGGAAGGGGCGCCTGGGCCGCAACGTCACCGGTAGCCTCACCGGATCTCTCAAGCTGACGCACCTCAAGTAGGGATTGGTTCCAGGTGAGCCGCCCCGTCATTCGAGTGTTGTCCGAAGAGCTGGCCAGCCAGATCGCCGCTGGGGAGGTGGTGGAGCGTCCGGCCTCGGTGGTCAAGGAGCTGGTGGAGAACGCCATCGACTCGGGTGCCACCCGCATAGGGGTCGCCGTAGAGCGTGGCGGTAAGGCGTCGATTCGCGTAGTGGACGACGGCTGCGGGATGACCGCCGGGGACGTGGAGTTGGCCCTGCAGCCCCACGCCACGAGCAAGCTCCGTACCCTGTCGGACCTGACCCGGATCGGCTCCCTCGGGTTCCGCGGCGAGGCCCTGCCGTCGGTGGCCTCGGTGAGTCGCCTGACCGTGACCACCCGACCCGGGGCGGCCGTGGCCGGCACGCGGTGTGAGGCCACGCCCGGGGCAGCGCCCCGCATCACCGAGGTTGGTTGTGGTCCGGGCACTACGGTGGAGGTAGCTGATCTCTTCTTCAATATCCCGGCGCGGCTCAAGTTCCTCAAGACCGACCGCACCGAATCCTCCCATGTGGCCGAGACCATGCTGCACCTGGCCCTGGCCTGGCCTGGCGTACACTTTACATTGACCGAGGATGGTCGCCAGTCCCTGGACTTGCCGGCCCACGCCGGGCTGTTGGAGCGGGCCTCGGCGGCCCTGTTCCGTCGTGGCGCCGGGGACTTCCATCCGGTTGCGATGACCCGGGACGGGCTCCGTGTGGAGGCCGCCCTGGGGCGGGCCTCGGCGGCGGTGGCCACGGGGCGCAACGTGTACCTGCTGGTGAATCACCGGGGCGTGCGGGACCGCCTGATGCTTCGCATGCTGGCCAGCGGCTATGGGGAGATCCTGGAGAGGGGGCGCTATCCCGTGGCCGTGGTGCACCTGCACCTGCCCGCCGAAGAGGTGGACGTCAACGTACACCCCCAGAAGCTCGAGGTGCGCTTCGGCGACGAAAAACGAGTGGCCCGTACCCTACACGCGGCGGTGTCCGAGGGCGTATCGAGCGCACCCTGGGCCCAGGTGGGGGGCGTGGGGGGGTCGCCCGGTCAGGTCTATCGTTTGCGCTCGGGCCCTGGAGTCATGGGGTCGGCGCGAACCCCCGCATCGGTCTCTTCAGGTCTATCGGCCGATGGCTCCCGCTCCGTTGGGGAGACTCGCCGGTACGTGGGCGGCGCGGCCGAGACGCGAAGCGCCTATCCCGACGCCGGCTCGGGGGGGGCGTCGTCCCTGGTAGCCAACGGCGGTGATCTTGCTGGGTCAAACGAGGATTTGCCCCCGGACAGCCTGCGCCGCTGTCGCTACCTTGGGCAGCTCATGGAGACCTATCTGCTGTTCGAATGCGACGGTGAGCTGGTGTTGCTGGACCAACACGCGGCCCACGAGCGGGTCACCTATGGGCGGTTGCGGGCTGCCATGGCCGCCGGCACCGTGCGCATGCAGCGGCTGCTGTTTCCAAGTCAGGTGACCCTTGGTCCGGCCGAAGAGGAGGTCGTCCGGGACCAGCCGGACCGCCTCGCCGCCTGTGGTTTTGAGGTGGAGCTGCTGTCGGGGCACACCTGCGCCGTGCGGGGGGTGCCGGCCCTGCTCGCCGACGCCGACGCCGAGTCGCTCTTGCTCGATGTGGCGGTAGATCTCGCTGGTGCGCACCGGTCCGAGACCCTGGACCAACGCTGGGATCACCTGGCGGCTACCCTGGCCTGTCACACGAGCGTGCGGGGCGGGCAGACCCTGGGTGTCGGAGAGGTGGACGCTTTGCTGCGGGGGCTCGACGAGGTGGAGCGCAGCGGCCACTGCCCCCACGGGCGCCCCGTGGCCATGCGGTTGTCAGAACCTGAGATTCGGCGGCGTTTTGGACGGGAATAAGGAAATCCTCTCGGACCTCCTGGTCATTTGCGGGCCCACGGCCTCTGGTAAGACCGGTGGGGCCATCCGGGTTTGCCAGGAGCTGGGAGGCGAGGTGGTCAGCGCCGACGCGGTGCAGATATATCGCCACCTGGACATCGGGTCGGCCAAGCCCACCGCCGCGGAGCAGGCCGCCGCCCGGCACCACCTCATCGACGTGGTGGAGCCCACCGAGCGGTACAGCGCCGCGCGGTACATGGCCGATGCGACGGCGGCCATCGACGAGATCCTGACGCGGGGCCATCGGGTTGTGGTGGCGGGGGGCAGCGGGCTGTATATCAAGGCATTGATGTATGGCCTCTGTCCGGCGCCGCCGGCGGATCTCGCGGTGCGTGCGCGGCTTGAGGCCGAGGAGGTGGCTGGGGGAGCGGGCACCCTGTACGCCGCGCTCGAACGCGTGGATCCGCCCACGGCGGCGCGGCTGCACCCGGCGGATCTGGTGCGAATCGTGCGGGGATTGGAGGTGTACGAGCTCACCGGGCGTCCCATGAGCGCGCACCAGGCCGACCATGGGTTCGCCAAGCCGCGGTATCGGGCGGTGGTCTGGGGGATCGACCCGGGCCGGGAGATCCTCACCGAGCGCATCGACGCTCGGGTGCACCAGATGATGGAGGAGGGGTTTGTGGCAGAGGTGGCGGGGTTGTTGGAGCGGGGCTATTCCCGTGACTCTCCGGGCCTTTCCTGTCCGGGATACCGGGAGATGACAGCGTATCTGGCCGGCGACCTCCCCATGGACGAGGCCATACGCCGGATCCAGCGTAGCCACCGCCGCTACGCCCGTCGCCAGCGCACCTGGTTCAAAAAGACTCCCGGCCTCACCTGGTATGGGGACGCTGAGGCCCTGCCGCTCTCTGAGCTCAGGTAGACCTAGGAGCATCCCTACAAAATTTATAGGCAGACTCCTGGGCAACCCTTTACCCCGTATTCCAGGTCGATTGACTCATACCCTTGCCTCTGCTAAATAGCGTCGGGCTGCGGCGAAGGGTCGCGGCCCCATTCGGAGGTACGATCTGTGTCTAAGGTGAAGGCGAAAAAGCGTCGGATGACGCGTAAAGAGTTGAGAGAGCCGGACAAGGTCCTCTCCACCATGGAGCAGGCTGTCGAATGGATGGGTGAGAACAGGCGCGCCATCCTCATCGGGATCATTGTGGCTGTGGTGGGCGCGGGCCTATGGGGCGTGTACCAGTGGCGCACGGCCGGCCAGTCCGAGAAGGCGGCCAAGCTGTACAAAAAGGGCATGCGGACCTTTACGGCGCTCATCGACCCGTCCATAGCCGGAGGAAACGCGGCCAAGTCCGGCGCGCAGGCGCAAGTCTTTAAGACCAAGGCGGACCGCGCCAAGGCGGCCTTGAAGATCTTCGACCAGGTGGTCCAGAATTTCGAGGGATACCCCATCTCCCGGGCGGCGCACCTGTACCGAGGCAACTGCTACTTCGACCTGAAGAAGTACTCCGAGGCCGTCACCGCCTACAAGAAGGTGCTCTCCACGAGCGGCAAGTCCGGCTGTGGCTGCGGCGGCGCGGGGGAGAGCTCTGACTCCCTCAAGGCCCTCGCCTTGGAGAACCTCGGGTACGCCCAGGCAGCCAAGGGGCGGTTTGATCAGGCGGCGAAGACCTTCGCCCGGCTCCGCTCCGTGGACAAGGGTTCCCGACGGGACTGGGCGTACTGGCACGAGGCGGTCATCCTGGAAGCCAAGGGAGACCTGACCGGCGCCATCAAGGCCTACGAGAAGGTGCGACAGACCGGGCGGAACTCCAAAGGGAAGAATCCGGACTTGACCTTCATGCTGTCGCCGCTGAACGACTACTCCACCAAGCGGGCGCGGTACCTCAAGATGAAGCTGGAGGACCAACACTCCCCGACGTCGAAGCGGCCCCGGCCGGCCATGGTCGCGCCGAAGCCCGACGCCATGGGGACCGTTCCCGATGGGGTGACACCTGCCCCGGACATGGGTGCCGCCGAGCCTGACATGGGCGCCGCCAAGCCCGATATGGGTGCTGCCAAGCCCGCCATGGCCGCCGCCCAGCCCGCCATGGCCGCCGCTAAGCCCGCCATGGCCGCCGCTAAGCCCGCCATGGCCGCCGCTAAGCCCGCCATGGGCGCCGCCAAGCCCGATATGGGTGCTGCCAAGCCCGCCATGGCCGCCGCCCAGCCCGCCATGGCCACCGCCAAGCCCGCGCCGCGTCCCGCTGCGGCGAGGCCCTGACCGAGATGCGATTCTCAGGCGGCTCAGCGCTTCGCCCCCTGATGATCCCGGCCCCGCTTGTGCTGGCCGTGATCTGGTTGGCCGGACCGAGCGCTGGTTGCAACACCCTCGACGGTGGTACCTATCGCCGCCAAATCCCGTTGAAATCCGACGTCTCGGACCGATCCTTCGTCTCCCTCCGTTGGCGCAGCAAGCTCCGGGACCACGGTATCTTCACCTTCCGTCCTGAGGAGTTCGCGGGCGCCGCCTCCTCGCATGGAGGTAAGCGGATCTATGTCGGCACGGGTTCGGGCACAGTCCACGCCTTCGGGGCGGACACGGGCAAGGTGCTCTGGGAGCGTAAGCTCGGTGGCTCGGTCCGCGCCGCGGCCCTGGTGGTGGAGCACCTCGGTCTGCTCTTTGTAGGGTCGGCGGACGGGGCCATGAATGCCCTGGATCTCGCCACGGGGGCCCAGCGTTGGAAGTACCGCACCAAGGGCATTGCCTATCGCCAGGCGGTGTACGCCGACGGAGTTATCTACTTCGCCAACCACCGGGACCAGGTCTTTTCCCTGGACGCCCGCACGGGGCGATGGCGCTGGTCTTATGACCGGGAGACGCCCGAGTCCTTCACCGTGGCTGGTCACAGCGGCCTCGCCCTGAAGGGCGACAATCTGTACGCCGGTTTTTCGGACGGCATGATCGTCTGTCTAAGCGCTCGCAGCGGCAACGCCCGGTGGACACGGAGCCTGGGCGGCAAGGCCACAGAGTACGTGGACGTGGACTCCACGCCGGTGGTGCACCGAGGAGTGCTGTATGTGTCCTCCTTCGTCGGTGGGCTCTACGCTCTCACAGCGGAAGGCGGCGCCTTGCGATGGCGGTACCCCGTCAAGGGCGCCTCCACCGTGGCCGTTGATGGCGACCGCATTTTCTTCGCCGCGTCGAAGCGGGGGTTGTTCGCGCTGGACCTCGAAGGTCGTTTGCGTTGGCGGCAGCGTATCGACTCGGGCACGCCGCGGCTGCCACGGGTGCGCGGGCGCGCCCTCTACATCACCTTCTCAGAGGGGGGCCTGATGATCATCGACCGACGCACGGGTCGGCTCATCCAACGCTTCAATCCGGGGGAGGGCATCTCCGGGCCGTCGCTGCTTGGGCGCCGCTCGCTGTATGTGTTGTCCAACCACGGAAACTTCTACGCGTTTACCCTGCGGTGAGGACCTCCCCACTACGGCGTGTTGTGGTCTGGACCCTCCTTGCGGCGGGCGTAGCTGCGGTCACGGGCTGTGGCGATGCGGAGCCCGCGGTGGGCCGGCGGGACCTGAAGATCATCGACCGGGCGCGCAAGACCGTGGACCGTTCCAGTGGTAACACCAAGCGTTGCACCACCAAGCATGTCTTTTTCCGGGACCAGGACCAAGACGGGTTCGGGGACTCAAAAAAGAGCGTCCGGGCCTGTGGAGCGCCTCGGGGATTTGTGAGCAACTCCAAGGACTGCTACGACCAGAACCGCCGCGCTCGGCCCGGCCAGCGCGACTACTACGCCGTACACCGGGGAGACGGCAGCTTCGACTACGACTGCGACGGACGCCAGACCCGGCGCTTCGTGACCCGGGCCTACTGCCGTGTCAAAGAGAGCGGCGGCTGCTCTTTGGCCTCGGGCTGGGGCCGGGGCAAGATTCCAAAGTGCGGCGAGCCCGCGGTCTTTTCCTGGAAAGTCTGCCGGGAGCAGGTGTTGGTCAAGGCTCCTCCCAGTGGTGACGCCGGCGTGCCCCTCACCCACTCCGCCGGTGCCCTCGTCCCGGGAGCCAAGCAGAAGAAGGTCTACCAGTGTGGCGGGCGCAAGCTGCCCTGGCAGAAGCGGCAGCTCTGCCGGTAGCTGAACCGATCCGCTAGCGGCCCATGCCCTTGGCCATGCCTTTGGCCATGCCCTTGGCTGTGCGTTTGGCCTTCCCCATGGCCGCGCGTTTGGCCTTGGCCGTGCGTTTGGCCTTCCCCATGGCGCCAGGGGGCCCGGGTTGTCGGGGGCGACGGGGGCGTAGCCGTGGACGTCGGCGCCGCAGCGCCTTGGGGAGCTTCCAGAGGGGGGGGCGTTTGTAGGTCCAGCGGTGCAGCGTAATGCGCTCCACGACCTTCTTGTCGGCGTTGTAGATACCCGGGCCGTGCTTGTCGATGACCAGCCGGTAGGGCGGCTTGAGGCGGTCGGCCAGCACCAGGAGGTGCAGCTGCGGAGGCAGGCGGCCCCGCCGGAACATGACGCGGAAGGCCTGCCCTTTTGGCGTGCGGCCCACCTTCCAGAAGGCGCCTCGGGCCTTGGTGAATCCGGCGCCCTCGGTGAGCTTCATCTGGCGGAGGTGACGGTGAAGCACGAGCTGGTAGGCCGGGAGCCAGGCCGTGCGGATGAGCACCGGGTGTAGCACCTCGAACCAGCGTAGGCAGGTGGTGCGCTTGGCGTTACAGGCGGTGGCTTCGCCCAGGACCAGCAGGGGCCTCCACGGCGTGAATCGTGCGGTGGCCCGCTCGATGGCGGGCAGGGCGTGGCTCGGGAGTGAGAAGCCGATGGCCCGGGAGATCAGCAGGTCGGCGAGGGCGGGATAGGGTTTCTTCCGCCCCGGGTTGAGGCGCTCGAGGCTCTTGGTGTCGATGTGCAGGGGGAGAGGTATAAAACTCGTGGGCAGTAAGATGGCCAGGGAGCGCAGCCGTAACCCAGCCCGGACGAAGCGTTTGTCTTTTCGTAGGGCCAGTCCGTGCACCACCGCGTCCATGGTGGCCCCAAAAGGTCCCGTGAGTACTTCGTAGAGGGTGGTGCCCAGGGTTCCGCGGGACCGACGGATGAAGGCCTGTCTGAGCCGCCCGCTCTTGAGTCCCTCGGGGGCCAGAATTTCTCGCACCTGCTGGGCTTCCTGGAGTCGGGGCCCGGAGTGTACTCGGAGCCATACCCGTTTGGACGTGGATTGAGCGCGAAGCCCACCGGTTTGGGCGAAGAGGACCAGTCCCAGGACGAGTACCTCGACCCGGAAAAGCGTCCCGGGTTTTCGGCGAGGGCCTAGCAAAGAGGCCGAGGCGCGACGAGGGTGGGTACTGGGAGTGTGGTGTGGCCGGGGCATGAAATCTCGGCCTTGCCCAGCGGATTACTGGGGTTCAGCTCCGGGCTCGCGGGCCGGAGTTCTAGGATCGTCTGGGGTGGGTTGCATGGCATCGTCGCCGGCGGGGCGGGCCTTGTCCTCGGGGGTGGTCGTGGGGCGTGGGGCGGCCCGACGGGCGGCCACGGCGGCTTTCTTGAGCCGCGGAATCATATCGCGCAGCTTGGACATGTTCGCGCGGTGCACGTCGGACCAGGCGCGGAATTTTTTCGACAGGTCGTCCTCGGACGCCGACACGGCCTCGTTTTTGAGCTCCAGGGAGCGGTCCAGGCACATGTTGGCCATCCACTCCAAGGCGTTGACGAGCTTCTTGACGGGCTCTTGGGTCAGGGTCGCGGTGGGGTACTCCTTGAGTACGCGCCCGGTGAGCTCGAGGACGAACTCTGAGGCGTCCTTCAGGTCGCCCTTCCTTTTGAGCTTCTCCGCCTTGCGGATGCCGTTCACGATCTCCTTGGTGACGTGGGGGACGGTGTAGGTGCGTTTTTTAGGCGCACAGGACAACAGGCCGACGCTCACACCGAGCGCCAGAATGAGGGTCGTGGGTAGAAACTGAGATTTGCCGACGATCATATTCGCCTCCCGCTTAAAGATTGGGCGAAGGGTAAGCGACGTCCCGGGATCTGTCAATCGGAACCCCGTTTGCCCCAAAAAAACGGGGTTGATTCTAGGGCTTTGCGTTCAGACCCAGAGTTGGGTACAATGCCGCGCAACCTTAGCAAAAGCACAGAGGACGACAGAATCATGCGAAGCAACAATGTGCTGGTCTCATTGGGAGTTTTTGTATTTGCAGCGGCGTTGATTTTGGACGCAGGCTGTACCAAGCCCAAGGTTGGTGAGGGCAAACTCTGCGGTGCCCAAAGGAAGTGCAAGGATGGGCTCAAGTGCGTCAACAGGCGATGCACGGACTTCTCCGGCAAGCACGTGGCATGCCAGTGGTCCTTGCGCTGCCTTAAAAAGCTGTCGGAGGCGTACAAGGGCCACAACAAGGGCTATGAGGTGACGCGCTGGTACAAGAAGCTCTCCAAAGCGCCGTACAAGGCCGACTGCATGGACATACCCAAGCGCATCGCGTTTTTGCTGTACTCCGAGCCCTATAAGTGGAAGCGCATGTGTGGCGCCCCGCCCGTGGACAAGGTCAAAAAGAACGTCAATAAGTCGAACCCCTTCCGGATCAACGACTCCCAGATCAAGTCTTCCGGCATCCCGAAGGAAGAGAAAAAAGAGATCCACATGAAGCACCAGACCTATCCGGATCTGTGCAAGGCGTGGGTGGAGTTCACCCTCACGCGCCCGTTCCAGGGCTGGGTCATCGCCAAATTCTTCGAGCAGTACGACTGTGACGAGGAGCGGTACAAGGCGCGGCAGAAGGATCCGAACCTCAAGCCCAAGTGCAAGTCCCGCCGGTTCAAGAATGACGATCGCCGGTACATCTTCCTGCACGACACGGGCTCTAAGTTCAGTATGAACTTCTACGTTGCCACGCCCCCCGAGACCTGCAAGAAGAAGAACCTGTCGGACAAGTACTACAAGACCGGCTGCTTCTGCCTCGGCATCAACAGCGAGAAGATTGAGCTGGACTTCATCGACGACGCCTTCCTGTTCTTAGACGAGATGAAGAAAGGCAAGTAGCAGCCAGCCCTGCTGCTCCTGTCCCCACCCTCGCTCCTGGTTATGGCCCTGGCGCTGCCCTGAAGGGTTGGTCCGCTACAGCAGCGGGCGTGCCCAGTCCATGGTCCGCCGCGCCCCCTCCTCCAGTCCAATCGTCGGCTCGTAGCCCAGCACCCGTTTGGCCCGTGCGCTCGAAAAGTGGAAGTCCCGTCGCCAAAGATCCACGCGGTATCGCGTGATGGGCGGCATGGCCGAGATTCGGAAGAGGGTATACAGCGCCTCCACCGCCGTGGCCGCCACGTGCACCGGCGCCCAGGGGAGTGACAGGCGCGGCGGTGGTGCGCCCAGCTCTCGGGCGAAGGCGCCGAAGAGGTCCGCCCAGGTGGGATATCCGTCGTCGGTGAGGATCAAGGTCTGGCCGGCCGCTGCGTCCCGCTCCCCGGCCAGGGTCACCCCCCCCACGAGGTTCTCCACGTAGGAGGTGCAGATGATCCTGCGTCCACCGCCGATGAGCGGCAGCCGCCCCGTGCGCAGGGCCCGGGCCAGCCCCAGGGACGCCAGCCGATCTCCGGGCCCGAAGGGCACCAGCCCCGGCCGGATCACCACACCCTCCAACCGCCCTGCCAGCCGGCTGTCCATCACGATGTCCTCCGAGAGGCGCTTGGACTCTGCGTAGGGCAGGGACCTGCGATCCCGCGGAGTGTCCTCCACTCCATCCAGGTGTCCCCCGGAGCGGTGCACGGCCAAAGAGCTCATGAGCACCAGCCGTCGGCACCCGGCCCCCAGAGCCCCCGCCACCAGGTTCCGCGTGCCCTCTACGTTCACGGCGTGGATGAGTTTCGCCGGCGCCCAGTCGCTCGGGATGGCCGCCAGGTGGAAGATCACTTCCTGACCTTCGCAGGCCCTTCGCAGGTCCCGGCGGGATCGTACGTCCCCGGGCCAGAGTTCCACGTCCACGCCGTCCAGGCTGTCGACGGGGGTCCCCGGCTGGGTAAGCCCCCGTACCCGGTGTCCCCGACGCACGAGCTCGGTCACCAGATGCGAGCCGATGAACCCGTTGGCTCCTGTGACCAGCGTCTTCACTGGTACACCTCCAGGCTATCCCAGGGCCTTACCGGTGATGGCCATGTATGCCAGCAGCCCAAGCACTGCCAGGGGACAGAGCACCGCCAGGGCGACCACCCATACCGTACGCAGCTTTCTGAACCAGGGCGCTCCTGTGGCGATCTCCTCAATGGCGTTTTTGGGCTTCCAACGCAGCACCACGAACAGGCAGATCCCCAGAGCCCCCACGGCCAGCAGCACGTTGCCGAAGATGAAGTTCATCAGATCCAAAAAGCCCTGACCCTTGCCGTCGAGGGTGTACAGGTTCGAGAGCCACTTCACGCCCCCCAAGGACAACGCAGAGGGAATACCCAGCAGGGCGATGCCCGTGCCCGACAGGAGCACTGCTCCGGGCCGCTTCATCTTGAGATCGTCCACCAGAAAGGAGGTCACCACCTCCAGCAGGGATACCGTCGAGGTCAGCGCCGCGATGGCCAGCAGGGAGAAGAAGATGATGGCTACGATGTTGCCCGCGGGCATGGCCTGGAACTGTTGGGTGAGCACCACAAAGACCAGACCGGGCCCGGCCGAGGTGGGCGCGCCGCCCAGGATCGGGAAGATCATGAACCCCGCCATGAGTGCGATGACCGTGTCGAAGATCACCACGTAGATACCCGACGTGGCGAGGTTGTCGGATTTGCGCATGTAGGAGCCGTAGGTCAACATGGCGCCCATGCCGAGGCTCAGGGAGAAGAACGCCTGGCCCAGCGCATACACGAAGGTCATGCCGGTCACCTTGTCGAAGTCCGGCCACAGATAGAAGCGCAGCCCGGCCATGGCCTTGGGCTGGAGCATCCCGTTGATGATCAGCCCCACCAGCATCACCAGCAACAGGGGCATGAGGATCTTGGTCAGCCGCTCGATCCCCTTGCGTACGCCCCCTAACACCACCACCATGGTCAGCCCCATGAACACGACCAGAAACAGGATCTGCAGCTTCGAGTTGGCCACGAAGGCGCCGAAGAAGTTGCTCGCGTGGGCCGACTCCATGTGCACCGCCGGATCCGTCAGGTGGATCGTGGGAATGACCGTGTCCAGGCTGCCGCTGGCGCTGTAGATCAAATACCCCACCGTCCACCCCGCCACTACGCCGTAGTAGCTTAGGATGCCGATGCCCGTAATGATGCCCAGATACCCCACGAGCTTCCAGGCCGACCCCGGCGCCAGCGCCTTGAAGGCCCCCACGGGGCTGCGCTGGGCGGCCCGCCCGATGGCCAACTCCGCCCACATCACCGCCAGTCCGATGAACACCGTGCACAGCAGGTACAACAGCACGAAGGCCCCGCCGCCGTTCTGCCCCGTTGTGTACGGAAAGCGCCAGATGTTCCCCAGCCCGATGGCGCTTCCCGCCGCCGCCATGATGAAGCCGATCCGCGACCCCCACTGGCCGCGTCCATTCGAAGGACTCTCCATAGGTTCTCCTCAACCGATTCCGGCTGTCGTCCGCCAATGTAACGGAACCCCCCGCTGGGCTCAAGGGGCATCGGCCCCAGGGCTATTGGGCCCCGGGATTCTTTGGAGCCATTGCCCGGAGTATTGGCGGTATACCTGATTTTTCTTGTGTCCCATCCCATGGATCCTCATAAATGACCTGGGAGCTGGTTCATACGAATGCGTACCTGTCCGACCTGTAACGTCCGGTGGCCCTCTAGCCTGGAGTATTGCCTGAGGGATGGCACCGCTCTGCCCGCTGCTTCGACCGGGGAGAGTGAACCGTTGGACCACCCGGATCCCGATCCGTCCGGGCGCAACGCACTTTCGCCCTATCGGATCGGGGACGAGCTGCGCGGCCACATCCTGGAGGAGGAGCTCGGCGTCGGCGCCATGGGCGTGGTCTGGCGCGCCCGCCACGCGCACCTGCACCACAACGTGGCCATCAAGGCCCTGCATCCGGAGCTGTGTACGGACGCCGACGTGCTCCGGCGTTTTTTCCGGGAAGCGCAGGTGGTCAACGCCCTGAACCACCCCAATATCGTACGCATCATCGACTTCGTGGACGAGGAGGGGCGGCCACCCTACGTCGTCATGGAGTATCTGGAGGGAGATAGCCTCGTCAGCCTCCTGGCCCCCGACGCGCTTTTGCGTCTGGACGCCTGTTTCGCCATCACCCGGCAGATCGCTGACGCCATGGCCACCGTCCACGACCAGGGACTGGTGCATCGCGATCTCAAGCCGGACAACGTGTTCGTCGAGCGCAGGGATGGCGGGGTGAGCACCAAGCTGGTGGACTTCGGTCTCGCCAAGTTTCAGTTAGACAACAACGTCATGTTGCGGACCCAGACCGGGTCCATCGTGGGCACGCCCAGGTACATGGCGCCTGAGCAGATCCGTGGCCAGCAGGTGGATCACCGCTGCGACATCTACGCCATGGGCTGCACTCTCTACGCGCTGCTCACGGGCGAACCGCCCTTCACCGACGACAAGGTGGGCGCGCTGCTGAGGAATCATCTGTATGAGCCGCCCGTGCCCCCCTCGGCCTGTGTGTCCGGCGTCCGACGCGCCGCCATTCCCCCCGAGCTGGAGCGGGCCACCCTGCGCTGTCTGGCCAAGGAGCCCGAGCTGCGGCTGCAGTCCATGCGCGAGCTGGTAGAGGTGCTAGACGCCATGGGGCCACCGAGCGCCTTTGTCTCGCCACCGTCGGAGGTGTCGCCCGCGCCGACCCCGACCCCGATCCCGACCCCGACCCCGACCCCGTCTTCGCTTTTGTCCCCGTCCTTGGTAGACCGCCGAGAAGCGGAGCTCGCGCGCATCGAGCGCAACGAGCGCAACAGGCAAACCCAGAAGCTCCACCCCCTGACGTCACACCAGCCCTCTCGTTGGTGGTACGGCACCGTCGCGATGGCGCTGGTTCTGGTGGGCGTGGTCATCGCCGTGTGGGTGGGGCGGCTCAGCCGCTCGGGCGAAAGTCGGACTGATCGGCCAAATCCCCCAGCCAACCCAGCCAACCCAGCCAACAATGGAACCTCCGGGTATGGCATGGCGACCATGACGCACGATCACCAGCAGCAACCCCGGCACCAGTTCGAGGCCGGGGCCCAGCCCGGGACCCATCCTTCGGGAACGACCAGAAGGATCCGGGTGCTCACGTTGCCTCCGGGCGCCTCCCTGGTCAACCCACGCACAGGACAGATCCTGTGGCGCACCCCTGCGCTGGTGACTCTGCCCAGCCGCGGCTCCCGCCAGCTCGCCGTGGAGCTCTCCAGCCACGAGCGCCGTTTCATCACCCTCACGCCCACCACCGCGGGCCCCTTGCGCATCACCTTACAAAAAGCGCCCCCCTCCGCGCGCCGAATCGAAAAGCCGAACCCACACCCCCGACCCAGAACGTCCTCCGTCATATCGAACGATCAAGACACCTTGGATCCCTTCCGATAGATCGCCTCGCGACGTTCGCGCCTCGGTGCTCTGAGT
>JAOZUO010000156.1 GCA_029938605.1 Deltaproteobacteria bacterium
CCTTCTTGTCGTTGACGGCCAGGTCGCAGTCGGCGTCCCGGCCAAAGATCGCGGTGCCTGCGTCCAGCCGGCAGGTCTTGCCCAGGTCGTGGGGATCGCCCCCATGCACGTACAGCGTACAGCCGGAAGTCGTCTTGGAGCCGCCGTCATCTTTCTCGCGTATGGTGACATCGCCCGGCTCCATCAGGACCTCTTCATCAAATTTCTCGAGCTTGCGGGTATTGAATGGGTTGGGCATGGAAAGCGAGCATATCAAAGAGCCCGGACAATTGAAATATCGGCAGCGTGGGAGTGGGGCCAATGTGCCCACGTGGGGAGTTGGTCCCCACATGCAGAACCCCATGAAATCTATGGCTGTTTTTATGTGTCTGCCGGTTGGTCGCTGAAACTGCTTGAGACCAATGACCCCACTGCGAGAGTACCTGCACTTTAAACAGAAGCCAGAAAAACACCTGTGAAATCATATTGGTGTGTCCACAGAGCCATGGGAAAGGGGAAGTGGTGTGGTATTTGCAATTAGCTTTCGTACCACAACGCGAGGTACTCACATGGACGACCGAATTTTCCTGGTTATCATTCTGATTTCGACGCTGATGGCGTGCGGACCGTCGCAAATCAAAGGAGGGGTCGAGGACGCGGGTGGAGCTGACAGCGCCGTGAACGAGGCCGTGGACGGGGCCGTGGTCCAGGATGGAGAGCCGAATGGCGAACCCCAATGGCCGGGCTTGCCGGATCGGGACAACGACGGCGTACCGGACGTAGTTGAGGAGGCGGCAGGAACGTCGCCCGATGATCCCGCCGACAATCCAGGTAGCCAGGGTGACTTCGTATTCATCGTGCCCTTTGAAGATGCCCCTTTTCCGGATAAGGACACGCTGGTGTTTGAGCCGTCTATCCGCAAGGCGGACATCTTCTTTGTCATTGATACGAGCTGGTCCATGGGGGGCGTCATTAATGGGGTGAGGGACAACCTGCGCACGAACATCATCCCCCGGCTCGACCAGGTCATTGAGGACGCGCATTTTGGTGTTGGACAGTTCGACCGGAGACCATCCCTTGGACCGAGCACCAATGGGAATTGCGTGGGCATTGCCTCGGAGCAGTCCTCCACAGGCGATGCGACCGCTGTGTGGGAAGCCTTCGACAGGCTGACACCGGACTGCGGGACCGACGAGCCATATGCGCAGGCTCTTTGGCTCTGGGCCACCGGTGATACGAGCCTTTGGCCCCTGCTGCAGCCACCGAGCTGCTCGGAGCTTGCGGTGGGTTTCGGATGTGCGAGGTTCGGCAGCGTGCCCATCGTCGTCCTCATTGGAGACGAGCATTTCTGCGAAAGCTATCGCACGGAGACCTGGGGTCCCACAGTGCAGGAGATCATCAACGTCTACCAGGACATTGCCGGTAGGGTGCTCACCTTTGGTAGAACCGTAACGTTTAGTCGGGAGGAACCTATACGGGGAGCCGACGCGTGCAACGGGTACGACTGGACACCCGATGTCTATGAGCGGATTGCGATTGGAACAGGCGCAGTGGATGCCACAGGGATTCCGCTGGTTTTTGAGGACGCCACGGGGGAGACGGTGGCCGATGACATCGTGGATGGGATTGCACGACTCGCCAGCGGTGGATCCTTCAGACTCTCGGCGGTGGCCCGAGACCTGGATCCGGCGGATGGGGTGGACGTCACCGGGTTCGTTGACAGAATTGAGCCGAACACAGTGGGAGGGTTCGCCGATCCCCAGGATTCGACGCTGGTGTGCGTGGGGGGTCTGAGTGTGGAAGACCTGAGCGGCGACGGCGCGCCGGACCACTTCATGGAAGTACCGGGTGGCACCCCGGTCTGTTTTGACATCTATCCGGCCAGAAACACCTTCGTGGTGCCCACACCGACACCGCAGGTTTTCGAGGTACAGCTGGATGTACTTGGTGACGACACAGCCGTTTTCGACACCCGCACGATCTATTTCGTGGTGCCCCCCGGTGCCTCCGTAGAGTGATGAAATTTTCGGGCTTTCAATCTCTGCTTCGTTGACACCCCCATCATAACTCGCCCCCTGTGCTTGACCTCTGGGCCACCGCTACGGATAATTGGCCAAATTTTGAGGTTGTCACTGTCTCATGACTGAACGGGACGAGGGTGTCGATACTGGACCTACGGAGGAGCGCAAGGCGTCGACTCTCGAAGCGCGCACCCTGGTGGACCATTTTCGTATTCTCCGGCGCGTGGGAACAGGCGGGATGGGCGAGGTCTATCTCGCCCGGGATATCAACCTAGGCCGGTTGGTCGCGCTCAAGATGATCCATTCCAGTCTCCTGGACTCCGAAAGCGCGGTACAGCAATTTGTCGTCGAGGCGCGCATTACGGCGCGGTTCAACCACCCGCACATCGTGACCGTGTATGCCGTTGGAGAGTACGAGGGTCGACCCTATCTGGCGCTGGAGTTTCTAGAGGGACAAACCCTGGGGCAACGGCTGCGAGAAGATCGCCCCGGCCTCCGGGAGTCGCTGCGAATCGTACTGGCTGTCGCCGAGGCGCTCAAAGAGGCGCACCGAAACCAGGTCCTCCATTGGGACCTCAAGCCGGCCAATGTGCTCATTCCCAGGGACGGGCGGATCCGGGTGGTGGACTTCGGAATCTCCAAGATGGTGTCCAGCAAGTCGCTTCTACGGCCCGGAGCACTGCGCAAACCATTAGGAGATCCTACGCCAATCGCCAGCGCGCATGCGGAAGCACCAGCGTTTGCGGAACCTTCACCGACCGAAGCTCTGACCGATGGTTTGACCCTCGCTGAATCTCCGGAAAGTACGTCTTCGGATGCCACCTCGGGCATGGTCGTCGGCACGCCACGCTACCTCTCACCGGAGCGGTGGCAGGGAAAAGAGAGCACCGAGGCCGCGGACATCTGGGCCCTGGGGATACTGCTGTATCAGCTCGTCTCGGGCCATCATCCCTACCAGGGACTGTCGCGCTCAGCGTTACGAGAGCAGGTCACGAGCACCGAGCCGGTCCCCCTGATCAGTCCGAGGTACGAGGTGACGCCCGAGGTGCAGATGCTGCTCAAGTGGTGCCTGGACAAGGTGCCCACCTCCCGGCCGTCAGCGGAAGCGGTCGTCGATGAGCTGCGGGAGAACCTCCCCAGCAGACGCAGCAGGCGAACCACCGGACACAGCCCCTTTCGCGGCCTGCGCGCCTTCGAGGAGCGACATACGGACCAGTTCTTTGGGCGCGACGCCGAGGTGCTGGCGTTTTTGGAACGTCTTCGACAGACGCCGATCCTTCCGGTTGTAGGCGCTTCGGGAGCGGGCAAGAGCTCCTTCGTGCAGGCGGGGGTCATTCCCCGGCTCCGGGAGCAAGGAGCCTGGTTGGTGATTCGACTGCGCCCCGGAACCAGCCCTTTCGAGGCCCTGTCCACGGCACTGTTGCTCGAGGAGACCTCGGCAAAGTTCACGGTCCATGATCCCGCCGATGCCACAATCCCCATGGACGCACCTGACGTCTCCGCCATGAAACGGGTCCACGAAGACGGCGGATCTACACCGCTGCGGCGGCTCGCCGGCGATAAGCAGAGCCTGCCGACCCAGCTCGCCGAATCACCGGCCACGCTGAACCTGCTACTGCATAACCTGGCCGACCAGACCTCTTCCAAGGTGCTGTTGTTCGTAGACCAGCTAGAGGAGCTCTACACACTGGTGGAAGATGCCGAGGTCCGCCGGCGCTTCATGCAAGCGCTGTGTGCAGCCGCGGACGACCGGCTGGGCCCGGTGCGGGTAATCTTCACCCTGCGGGAGGATTTCCTCAGCCGTCTTGCCGAGGGGTCTGAAGCCCGGGAGATATTGAGCCATGTAACGGTGATGCGGAGCCCTGGTGCCGAGGCGCTCGAGGAGATCCTGGTCAAGCCGCTCGAGGGCACCGGCCATGGGTACGAGGATCCGGATCTGGTGAAGGACCTGGTCCGGGAGGTGCGGCACGAGCCCGCCTGTCTGCCACTGCTGGCCTTCGCGGCCCGCACGCTCTGGGAGCGCCGGGACCCAAAACGCAAGCTGCTGCTCCGCTCGGCCTATGACGCCATGGGGGGCGTGGCCGGCGCGCTGGCCGAGCACGCCGACGGCGTGCTGCAGGGGCTAAGCGCAAAGCAGGTACAGAGTACCAGACAGATCCTGCTCCGGCTGGTGACCTCCGAAGGAACGCGGCAGGGGGCCACGCGGCAGCAAGTACTCGAGGGCCTGGGTAACGAGGCAGCAGAGGTGTTGGTGCGGCTGACCGAGGCGCGGCTGATCTCTGCGCGGAAGGGTCGGGGCTCAGACTGGGGATCGGCGACGCTGGAGCTGGTACACGAGGCGCTGATCCAACGCTGGACGCAGTTGGCACATTGGCTGGACGAGAGCCGGGAGGACCTGGTCTTTCTGGCCGAGGTGGGACAGGCGGCCGACCTGTGGGAAAAGCGAGATCGGCCGGTGGCCGAGGTCTGGCACGGGGAGGCTCTGGCCGAAGCGGAGCGCAAGGCCGGTCGCTGTCAGAACGTCCCGCGGCGGGTCAGGGATTTTCTCGGGGCCGGGTTGCAACGGGCACAGCGACAGACGCGCCGTAGGCGCTTCGGATGGGCCGCCGCCATGACCCTCCTGGCCGTGGTTGCCCTAGCCTCGGTGGGAATCAGCGTCATGGTGAGCAGGGAGAAGCGCGAGGCCCTGGTTCAGCGCGCCGAGGCCCTGGTTCAGCGTACCGAGGCCCAACGCCAGCGCGCCGAGGCCCAACGCCAGCGCGCCGAGGCCCAACGCCAGCGTGCCGAAGCCCAGCAAGCGGGGGCCCGGGCCGCGCTTGCCCGCGGCGACCTACACGAGGCCCGAGCCAGACTACGTGTCGCGCTGGAGACCGGAGACTCTCGTCTGGCCCGCTCACTCTGGTGGCAGCTGGAGAAGCTCCCCCTCGTCTGGAAAAAGAAACTCGGTGCCGTGGTCTATCATGTGGCCTTTTCCCCGGACGGAAAAAAGGTGGCCGCGGCGTGCATGGACCGTACGGTCACCCTCTTTGACGTCCAGACCGGCGGAGTACGGATCCTGCGTGGCTACACCGACCAGGTCTTAGCGGTGGCCTTCTCCCCGGACAGCCAACGCCTGGTCTCCGGCTCCTGGGGTGGCGAGATCCGCATCTGGGACCTCGAAAGTGGCCGTTCCCGGACACTGGTCGCCCACACCCGTGCGGTCTATAGCGTCGCCTTCAGCCCAACTGGGACGCTGCTGGCCTCCGGAAGCGATGACAGGACGATACGGCTCTGGGACGTCAAATCAGGACGAGAGAAAGCTGTGCTCAGGGGCCACAAAAACGGCGTTCAGAGCATCTCCTTCAGCCCAAGTGGGACGCTGCTGGCCTCCGGAAGCAACGACAGGACGATACGGCTCTGGGACGTCAAATCAGGACGAGAGAAAGCGGTGATCAAAGGCCACAAGGACGTCGTTCTGGGCGTCTCCTTCAGCCCCGACGGAGCGCTGCTGGCTTCCGGGAGCGTAGACAAGACCGTGCGACTCTGGGACGTCAAATCAGGACGAGAGAAAGCTGTGCTCAGGGGCCACAAGGCCCGCGTCGTATGCGTCTCCTTCAGCCCCGACGGAGAGCGGCTGGCCTCCGGGAGCGCAGACAAGACGGTACGGCTCTGGGATGTCAAGTCCGGGCGCGAGACCATGGTGCTCAAGGGTCACCAGGCAAGCGTCCAGGGCATCTCCTTCAGCCCTGGGGGGACACTGCTGGCCTCGGGGAGCCATGACAAGACGGTGCGGCTCTGGAACGTTAAAGACGGACGCGAGAAAGCGGCGTATCGGGGCCACCAGGCAAGCGTCGTGGGCCTCTCCTTCAGCCCCGGGGGGGCGCTGCTGGCCTCCGGAAGCGCAGACAAGACAGTGCGGCTCTGGGACGTCAAAACCGGACGCGAGACCGCTGTTCTCAGGGGCCACCGAGCGCGCATCCGAGGCCTCTCCTTCAGCCCGGGGGGAACGCTTCTGGCCTCCGGAAGCGATGACAAGACCATACGGCTCTGGGACGTCAAATCATGGCGCGAGACCGCGGTGTTCAGAGGCCACACAGACGACGTCCGGATCGTCTCCTTCAGCCCGGGGGGGACAATGCTGGCCTCCGGAAGTGAAGACAAGACGGTGCGGCTCTGGGACGTCAAATCAGGACGAGAGAAAGCTGTGCTCAGGGGCCATGAAGCGGGCGTCCAGGGCGTCGCCTTCAGCCCCGACGAAACGCTGCTGGCCTCCGCGAGTACAGATGGGACGGTGCGTCTCTGGGACGCCAAAACCGGACGCGAGACCGCTGTTCTCAGGGGCCACAAGGCCCGCGTTTGGAGCGTCGCCTTCAGCCCCGACGGAACGCTGCTGGCCTCCGCGAGCACAGACGGGACAGTGCGCCTCTGGAACGTCAAGACCCGCAAGGGACGCATTCTCGGCCAAAATGCAGGTCGGATCTACTGGGTTCACTTCCATCCGGACGGTACACGCGTGGGCGCTCCGTCCTCCGACGGGCTGGCCCGGATCTGGGACCTGGACACCGGGAAGTGCCTGGAGCTACGCGGTCACCGCGCTGAGGTGAACGCCTTCCGCTTCAGCCCCGACGGCAAGCTCGCCGCCACCGCGAGCGACGACGGCACGATCAGGCTCTGGGAGACCGATACGGGAAGACCTTTCTGGCGCGCACCGTTGCTCCGGCATAGGACACTCGAGCTCTTCACTCACGGCGGCTGGCTCTCAATCTCCGGCCAGCGCAATCCCGGCGGTCAGCCAAACCCGGCCCGCTGGCGTACGGCCGTGGAGAGAACCGCCCACGTAGCTGCGGAGTCACCCGATGGAAAGCTGCTTTGCCTGGGTACTCTGGGTACCCCACCCACCTCCGTCGAAACACTGGAGCTGTGGGACCTCACCAGTGATCGACGGCTCGCCATCGCCAAAGTGCCCAACCTGACCGAGGTCACGGCTCTACCGAACGCCTGTGTGACCTTGGCCCAGGGGATCGCTCGCCTTCACGATCGAGCCGGATTGTCACAAGTGCTCCACCGGCAGGCCGCGGCTGCGGCCTGGGACGACGATACCCGGGAGCTCCTGGTGGCGGCTGGCCGTCGGGTCTGGATGCATGGTCCCCACGGCAAGACACGCGGCTACTTCCCGACCGATGTGGGTGCCACGGCCATCGGCCGGGTGGGGGGATGGATCGCTGTCGGCTTCCAAGACGGCAATATCGAGCTCGTTCCGACCCTGCCCGGGCAGACCAAGCCCATCTTCACATTCGAGGGCGTGCCCTCCTCCCCAGTGGTCAGGATCATCCCGGGGCCCCGATCCACGCTCCTGGCCGGGTACGCCAACGGGATGCTCGGCCTGTGGAGCCTGCAGAACGGCGCTCTGCTCAAACATGCGCGGCTACACGGACCAGTGGACCATCTCTTGATCAAAGGCACCAGGCTCTACGCGGCTACCGGGCTCGGCCAACATCTGACCTGGGACCTCGGTATGTTCCACCTCCCCTACTGTGAATTGCTGAGGCGGATTTGGGCAAAAGTCCCCATCATCTGGGACAGCGGTCTGCCCGTGTTTCGTCCACCTCCCCGGGAGCACCGCTGCAAAGACGCACAAAAACAAATGGGCAGAGGTTCCAGCCAAAGCCACAAGTAAGGGCCTGTCTCAAAATAAGTCCTCGAATCAGGACGTCGATGCGCCCGGCTCGCGAAGGCACAACGAGGCTCATACTTATTGATATGTAACGAGAAGAAGCCCAAATAGCAGAGCCGCGCCCAGGGACGCAGGCGAGGGGTTCTACGGCAGCCCGGCGAGCCACTGGCAGGCCGGGGCGACCAGGATCTGGCCGCCCGGATCGTTAGGATTGCCAAGCAATCGGTAGGTTTCACCGTCTTGGACCAGCTGCACGGCCGGCACGTTCAACATGGTCTGGAACTTGCGCAGGGGAGTGGAAGGGTGCTCATCGGCGAGCTTGGCCTCCACCAGCACCACCGGTTTCCCCTCATTGGCCACCAGGAAGTCCACCTCCTGCTGCTCCTTGTTCTTAATGAAATGCAGGGAGAATTCTCCGTGGCCCAATTCGGTCCAGGCGGTCACCGCCCGGTATAGCTCCAGGGCCACAAGGTTTTCGAAGCGAGCCGCCTCGTTCTTGATCCGGGGAGCGTCCCAGAGGTAGATTTTCCGTTCCTTTTGGATGGCTCGCGCGATCCGAGAGGTCCAGGGACCGATGCTGAAGCTCAGGAAAAACCGTTCGAGCAAAGCCAGCCAACTCTGCACCGTATTATAGGAAACCTTGAGATCCCTCGCCAGTGACGGAACCGACAACGGGCTGCCGATTTTCGAGGGAAGCAGATCGTACAGGGTCTCGAGCTCGCGCACCGATCGAACTCCGCTCAGGTCGCGAATGTCCTCTCGTACCAGCTGGCGCGAATAGGTCCGCGACCAACGACGATAGGCTGTGGACCGGCCGGCAAGGAAAGGCTCGGGAAACCCACTGAAGCTGGAAAGCCCGGCCCAGATTTCGGCCAAAGCGGCGCGGTTCTCCATATCGACCTCCAGGGGCCGCTCGAGAAACTCGCGAAGATTGTGGTCACGGTTGCGCCCACCCAGCTCGGCTACTGTGAATGGCCAGAGGTGAAACTGGAGATACCGCCCGGCCAGGGAGTCACCTCCCCTTTGGTAGATGTCCAAACGACCACTGCCACAAACGAGGAAGTGGTACTGCCCCCCGAACTGATCGTAGACGCCCTTGAGATAGTTCTTCCAGTCTCTGTACTTGTGGACCTCGTCTAACACAACCAGGGGCGTCGAAGGATCCCTCCTGGCGACCGACTCGAAGAACGATGGATTCTCCAGTAGCTCGAGCCGCTGCTCTGGGATGTCCCAGTTGAAATAGACGCTGTTTGCGTACCGGCTAGAGATGATTTTCGACAACGTGGTCTTGCCGGATTGGCGAGGTCCCGCCACGAACACCATACTCTTATCATCGGTCAGCTCGCGCCAGATCCGCAGGTAGACATCTCGGTCCTGCATGCTGACTATTATTCAGCACATTGAAAAATAGTCACGTCGATTATTCAATATACTGAAAAACAGTCAGTTAACATCATGGATCTTCGGTGGCGGGAGGGGCGGCTTGGGCGATGAGACCGGCCATACCGGCGAAGATGGCGGCGAGGGCCTCGGCGGCCTCTGGGGGGGCGTCGATGGTGACGCCTCCGTCGGGTCTGCGGCTGACCTCCATACGGGACAGGAGCTGCTGCACCTGGGCGCCAGTCACCAGGCCCGGGGAGGTTTGGCTGGTCTGATCCGCTGCGTATTGGCCGGAGTCTTCGGCGGCTCGGCTCGTGGCCAAAGCAGCATCGGCATCGGCCGGCTCGCCGATTGCCTGAGGGGCCTGGATCGCTTCGCCATCAAGCTCCTCGAGAGCGTCGAGCTCCTCGAGAACGTCGAGCTCCTCGAGAGCGTCGCCGGTGGTCGCGGATGCTAGTACGCTCTGGTCTTCTTCGTCGTCGACCACCTCTTTGATCTGATCCAGGAACGACGCGGAACGATCGAATTCTACGGCGTCGCTCTGGCCGTCGAAGAGGCCATCGAAGAAGGCCTTTTTGACCCCGATGGTGCCCTCCATGCGCGCCTCGATGCCGGCCTCGGAGATGAGGTGGTACACTTGGACCGGATGTTTTTGGCCAAGGCGGTGGATGCGGCCGATGCGCTGCTCGAGCACGGCCGGGTTCCAGGGCAGATCCAGGTTGATGAGACAGCTGGCGGCGTGCTGCAGGTTGAGGCCCACGCCGCCGGCGTCGCTGCATAGAAGCATCATCAGGTTCGGGTCGTCGTGAAAGTCCACGATGTTGTGGGTACGCCGCTTCTGGCTCTCCATACCACTGAAGAAGGCGGAGCGTAGACCCGCGTCGGCGAGCAGGTCCTGCGTGACCCACTGGGCAAGCTGGAGCATCCGCCGCCACTGGCTGAAGATGACAACCTTGCGCCGTCCGGAGACTACCAGCTGGGACACCATCTCCCGGAGCTCTGTGAGCTTGGGGCTGTCGAGGCGGCGGAGCAGGGCCGGCGTGGGTCTTTTCACCGTCGAGAAGGAGGGCCAAAGTTCGGCGAACTGAAGCTGGGCGAGTCCATTGCAGATGATGCGCTGCTGGGTGAGCAGCTGCATGAGCTTGAGGAACTCGGCCTGGGTGAGCGGCCGCCGTTCCGCGCGTTGCATGATCTGCCGGATGGGGCGGCTCAGGGCGTCGTGCTCTTCGGCCTGAACCTCGGTGAAGGTAACCGGGACCCGGGTGTCGGTGCGGTCCGGGAGCTGGGAGAGGACCTCGGAGCGGAGCCGGCGGAGAAACACCGGCGCCAACCGCTCTCTCAACGTGTCCAGATTGCGAGCGCCGGTGATGACCTTGCGGCCGTCCGCGGCGGTGGTGTGCCAGGGAACAAGCCTCCACTTGGGCTCCAGGGCGCGGCTGTCCACCCAGTCCATGATGGACGCCAGCTCCTCGAGACGGTTCTCCATGGGGGTCCCGGTGAGCACCAGCCGATACCGGGGCCTGAGCTGCTTGACCAATGTCGCGGTCTTGGTGGCCCAGTTCTTAATGCGCTGCGCCTCGTCCAGGACCATCAGGTCCGGAGCGAAGCCGCGCATTTCGTCCAGGTCGCGCAGAACCAGCTCGTAATTGGCGATGAGGAACCCCTTGCGGGTGGTGCGATACAGCTCCCTCCGGGCCTCCGGGGAGCCGTCTACCACTTGGGCGGGTACGTCGCTGAAGTTCTCCCACTCGCGCAACCACTGGGTCTTGAGCGCCGCCGGGACCAGCAGCAGGCCGCGCTTCGCCAGCCCCAGATCCCACAGGGTATTAACCACGGCGATGGCCTGCACCGTCTTGCCGAGCCCCATGTCGTCAGCCAGCAGTAGCCGCCCCGTCCTCAGGAAGGAATCCAGCCCCTCCCGCTGGTACGGATAGATGGGGTGGTGCAGCGACGCCAAGCTGCGATCCACCCGGCGGTGCATCCGGGCCAGGGAGAGGTCCTGGGTGAGACGCTCGGCCTCGGC
This sequence comes from Deltaproteobacteria bacterium, assembly GCA_029938605.1. Taxonomy (GTDB): domain Bacteria; phylum Myxococcota_A; class Polyangia; order HGW-17; family JAJRWW01; genus JAJRWW01. The sequence goes on from JAOZUO010000156.1 coordinate 11,057, forward strand.
GTCGAGCAGTGGCGCCAGCACGGGGTCGGAGGGGACCTGCCCGGTGCGCTCGGCCCGCCGGGCGTCCAGGCGAACATAAGCCCGCAGAGACTCCACCACCTTCAGGCGTTTCTTCGGGTTTTCTCCATGGCCCTGCTTCAGCGGCCAGACGTCCTCGCCATTGGGCTTGAAGCAGCGCTGGGCGTTCACCACCGCCTGGACTCTGTTCCGTGGAATGTCCGGTATCAGAGGAGCCAGCCAGGTCACCCGCTCCAGCCAGTCCCCCAGCCCCGTGAGCGGGCGCACCGGATCCCAGCGCAGGCGCGGACCTTGATCGCGACCGGGCTCATCCTGCTCGCGCAGAGCCTGTTTCCACCGCCGCGGCCTGGCGGCGAGGTGCTCGAGCACCGCCATGCCGTGCTTGCACAGCCCGAGGGCGCCGCGCTGAAAGTCGGCGCAGTCACAGCTCGTCTCCAGCGGATCCACGCCCAGCAGCAGCGTACGGTAGGGCCGCCGGAAGCCACCGCCGGCTTTCGCCCGCGCCGTCTGGCGGCGGGTCTCGTACACTCCGAGCGCCCGCCGATGCGGCGGCTGACCCTGCACCTTCAGTCCATCCCGCCGGCAGAATCCGGCCCGCCGGACCAGCGCCTCGAGCGCATCCCGTTGTACGGGCCAGTCCCCACCCGGCGCGCAGGCCAGCGCCTGGCGTACGAAGAGCTCCGGCGGGATCGCGCCGGTACGACGCCGCGCCGCGGAGGTGAGGACCTCGTAGGTCTCGGTCTCCGCCTGTGGGTGGTCGGTCAACGCGGGAAGCGTCTCCCTCTTTCGGCTCCTTCTGCGAGTCATCAATACATCTCCTGATGGAAAACGCCCCCAGTCGGAGCGTGGAATGACCATAGGCCGGTGTCGGGCCGTGCTTTACTCTGTGGAATTTTTTTCAGCTTCGGTGGATCGGCCTTGGCCGGGGTGCGTCTCTGGGTGCGTCTCTTCGTCCGACGGTGCAGTCCACCAATCTGCTAGTGCCAGCTCGATGGCGTCGAAGGGCTCGACCCGGATCTTCTCGTCTTCGGCGTGGGTGGACACGAGGATCCATCGATCCTTCTCCAGCCGAAACACCTCGAGGGTTCTTCCGATGGGATCGATGAGCCAGACATTGAGAACGCCTTCGCGCGCATAAATCCGCATCTTCTGGACGCGGTCGTTGCTGGCCGAGCGCGGAGAGATCACCTCGCATGCCCAGTCCAGCGCCAACGAAAAGTGAGCATCCTCCGGCAGGCGCGGCAGACGCTCTCGCCGCCAGCCGGCGAGATCCGGCACGATAACATCTCCACCCAGGTGAATCTCGGGTTCATCCAAGATCCACCAGCCGCCGGGTCCTCCATCCCCCGTACGCCTGCCGAAGGCTCCGAAGAGATCGGCACCCACCGCGGAGGATGCCAGCGCATGTCGAGGCGCCGGGCGAGGGCTGAGCACCAGCTCGCCGTCCAGGAGCTCGGCGATCAGGTTGGCCGGCGCGGCGAGAACATCCTCGTAGGTGGCTTTACGCTTGATCTCCTGTGCCGACTCGGACATCGAGAACCTCGCCTCAGGTGCTCTGCGAAGCATACCATACTGTGAGATTACTTCTCGGTGACGCCGTCGTAGGCGAACTGGAAGGTCTTCTTCTTTTTTCCCCAGGGCGTGAGCAAACCCTGAAGGTTGCCGCCGTGGGAAGTGCGGTAGGTCTGTTTCGTGAAGCCCGATGCCTTGGCCAGGGAGATCTGGATGTCGGTCTTTTTGCCCCGCTTGATGAAGCGGTACTTGTTGGTGAGCACCCGCGCCCCCTGTCGCTTGGAGATCTCATGCATGAAGTAGATGTCGAAGCGATTGGAGTCCAGGAAGCGGAGCACCACGAGGATGTCCCGGGTCAAGCCTCCGGCGATGGTCTGGCGCACCACGTAGACGATATCCAGGTTGCCATTGCCGTCCAGATCCACCGTGCGGAAGCGCAGCAGGTCGTTCTGCTTTTTGGCCCAGGGGGCCTTCACGGAAAAGATCGCGCCGCCGCTTCCAAGGTCCTCGCCCATGACGGCCACGAAGGTGCCGGCGATGACGAGCTGCTCCCGGGCGCGACCGGTGACGAAGTTGCCCACCTTGTAGTGGAGGATCTGGCTCTTTCTCAGGCTTTTCTGCTTCAGAAATCCGGCTAGCAGATTCCGGGCCGTGTCGTACTCCACCACGCCCAGCGTGGAGACGGTATCGCCACCGGTACCCATGACCGTGTCAGCCTTGCGAGAGGGGCCGCCGTCGTGATCGATGATCCGGATGGACATGCGGAGCTTGGGAGAGCCCAGGGCGTAGCCGGGCACGGCGCCGTCGACGATCTTCATTTCGATGGCGTATCCATGGCGGAGACGGATGACCCGGTGGGTGATCCCCTTGGTGGAGCGGCGACCCTTGACCCAGCGCACGCTCGCCCTGCGATACCGGGCGTTGGGAGGATGGATGCGGAGGGTGCGCGTCTTGCCCTTCTTTGCGGCGAAGATGAACTCCACCCGGTCCTCTCGGGTTCCCGGCCGTCGGGTGCGCACCACCTGATCGTCGTTGACCTCCACCAGCAGAAACGTTCCCTTGGCGTTGTGACCGCAGCGGACCTTGCCTTCGAGATCCGGCTTGCCCTGCCACTGGTCTTTGCCCGAGAGGATGGCCTTGCCTCGCAGGTGCTCCATGGTGACGTTGTTCCAGTCGCTACGCAGACCATCAATGGAAATCGCGTTGTTATCGACTCGCTGGCACTCAAGGGTAGAACCCCGAGCCGGGATCGTGAGCACCAGCAGGGTGGCGGGCACCACAGCGGCACAGACGGCGGAACAAACAGCAGAGCGGACGGCAGAGCGCATGGATCCTCCTGAGCGGTTTCTGTCAAACGGACTCGGTGCAATACTAACGCAGGCCAATGGATTCATTACTATCGCAGGCCGACTGCCGCTTGTCTAGCAGCGGGTCGACAGCGTGGGTCGACTGTGTTAAATACGCCTCCGATCTCCTGACCGGCACTCCACCGCCAGGGGGATCACGGGCCTGGCGGACCATACAGTCCCGGGGTGGCCGATGGCATACGCCGCGCTCACCACGGGAACCATATCAGCTCCGACGAAGACGGAGCGGTCGATATTCTCCCTCCCAACCATCGATCGCCTCCCAGTGTCGGAGTGTGGAGGAGCTACCCCATGCTAGAGACCCTCACCAAAGGGTTCCGGGCCGCGCGCCAGCGCCTCTCGGGCGAGGCCCAGGTAGAAGAAAGCGACATCGACGAGGCCCTGCGCGAAGTGCGCATGTCCCTGCTCGAGGCCGATGTCGAGTTCCGCGTTACCAAAAAGTTTCTGGCCAAGGTCAAGGAAAACGTCCTCGGTGAGACGGTCAAGCTCCGGACCAAGACCCGGGGCCGCAAGGCCAAGGTCTCGGTGGGCGAGCACTTCGTCAAGGCGTGCTTGGACGAGCTCACGGCGCTCATGGGCGAGCCCGACTCGTCCCTCAAGTACGCCAAAAAGGGCCCCACCTGTATTCTGATGGCGGGTCTCCAGGGCTCTGGTAAGACCACCACCGTGGCCAAGCTCGCCCGGTTCCTGTCCGAAAAGTATGGCAAGAAGCCCTTGTTAGTGGCCGCTGACGTGTACCGCCCGGCCGCCATAGAGCAGCTCAAGGTCTTGGGCCGGCAACTGGACATGCCGGTGTACAGCGACGACTCCGGCAGCCCACCGGACATCGCGGAACGCGCCTTCAAGGAGGCCATGACCCGTGGGCGGGACGTCGTGATCATCGACACCGCCGGCCGGCTCGCCATCGACGAGCCCCTCATGGCGGAGCTGGACGAGATCAAAAAGAAGGTCCGTCCCTCGAACATCCTGCTGGTCGTCGACGCCATGATGGGCCAGGACGCCGTGCGCACGGCCAAGACCTTCAACGAGCGACTGGAGCTGTCGGGCGTGGTGCTCACCAAGCTCGACGGCGACACCCGCGGCGGCGCGGCCCTTTCGGTCAAGGCCGTCACGGGCAAGCCCATCAAGTTCCTGGGCATGGGCGAGACTCTGGACAAGCTCGAGGAGTTCCGCCCCGAGGGACTGGCGAGCCGCATCCTGGGCATGGGCGACATGGTCGGCCTCATGCAGGAGTTCGAGGATGTCGTCGACGAGGAGAAGGCCGAGGCGGACGCCGAGAAGATGCTCAAGGGGCGCTTCAACATGGGCGACTTCCTCGAGCAGATCAAGACCATCCAGAAGATGGGGTCCCTCAAGGATCTGGTGGAGAAGCTACCCTTCTTCAAAGATGGACTCCCCGACGGCGTCAACGTGGACGACGACGAGCTGACCAAGATCGAGTCCATGATCAACTCCATGACCCGATCCGAGCGGGCGAACCCGGAGCTCTTCGTGGTCACCAGCTTCGAGGAGATCAAGGACCATAAGGGGCGCAAAAAGGGGCGCAAGGCAAAAAGCGACTATGACCTCGGCCGGGTGCGCCGAGTGGCTCAGGGTTGCGGGCGCAAGGAGAGCGAGGTCAAGGAGCTGCTTTACAAGTTCGCCACCATGCGAGGCATGATGATGGAGCTGGGGCAGCAGCAGGGGCTCCTGGGCAAGATCCCCGGGCTGAAGCAGTTCAACCGCATGCGCAAGATGGCCGGCATGGACATGGATCAGCTCATGGATAATATGCAGGGCATGATGCCGGGCGTAGAACCCCCCGAGGCCGCCAGGAAGTTCCGGCCCCCCCGCCGGGCAGCGGATCGCACCAAAGCCAAGAACAAGCGCAAGGCCGCCCGCAAGGCGCGCAAAAAGAACAAGAAGCGGAAGTAGCACCTAAGGCCCCGCCCTCTTTCAACCGCCACCTTTCAATCGCCACCTTTCAATCGCCACCTTCAGCCTTCCGTCCTGAGCTGCTACTATGGGAGCGCGCTTTGGGCGCTGATCTCTGACTATCAATGGCTGAATTTTCCACGTCGAAAGCCTCTCTCCTCGCCCTGGCGGCGGTGGTGGCCCTGACCTCCTGTGGGCGGCTCGACCACGACAACCGCCAGGAAGAGCAACGGGTGGTGCGGGCCCAGCGGCTGGCCCGGGCCCGGGCCCAACGAGCGCGACGGGCCCGCCTTGCTCAACACCAGAAAAGGCCCGGGTCCGATCCCCAAACCAATGCAGCGGGCGTGGCCCCCCCGCCGGTGGACATACCCAACGCCTGCGACCCGGCCGTGGAGCTGAAGCGGCGGACAGGGAGCAGCCTGTATAACGACCGCTTTGCCCAAGCCGTGCGGCTGGTGCTGGCGCCCATACGCGCCGACCTGGTGGAGCTCGAGGGAAAGCCCATCCAGCGGTTCACCTTCAACGTACGCATGCACCCGGACGACGCGCCGCGGTTTCAGCATCCACGGAACCCGCGGCGTCCACAACACCGGGCGGACCTTCTGCTGGACCTACGCTTCGCTCCCCTGTGCGGTCGGGGCGACGCCAGCCGTAAGAGCGTTCAGCTCCGGGTGCGCCTGGTGAGAAAGGTCCGCAAGGGGGCACGATCCAAGGTGACTACCAGCCTCTGGCCCCAGCGGTCGCCCAGCAGACAATTCGTCATCCCCGTGGGCGCTCCCATCCAACTGCTGCTGGACCCGACCCGGGCGACCCTCCGCCGCGGTGCAAGTCCGGCGGGGGCACCGATGACCCTGGGTATTTGGGAGATCCTGGCGGCGCGATTTGCCGGCCGACCACGCACCCAGAGACTGAGCCTTGCCACCAGCCGGCTGCCCATCAACCTCCGCCAACTCCATGTGATCGAGGAGGTGTGCGGAAAGAAGCGGGATCGGCAATGCCGGTTTTTGACCCGGCTTCAGGGCCGCCGGGCCCTGGTGACGCCCTGGAAGGAGCTGGTCAAGCTGGCAGCGCCCATCGACTCCTTCGCTCGGGTCCGGCAACTTCACGCGGTGGAGCTGAGCCTACGTTTTCCCAAGTGCGTCCTAGACGCGCGGCAAGCCGCCAGACACCGGCGACAACACCGATGCTTTGGACGTCGGGCGAAGTCCCTGCCCTGTCAGTTCTGGCGAGCCCAACGGGGGATTGGCAATGAGGCCATCATCTCCCCCAGCTTCTCCGGATACGAGGTGCGACACGTGATCGCCTGCCCGGGCAAAAAACTGCGGGTGGTGGAGCTCCGCGCCACCTACAAGCGCAAGGGACGCCACTCCCTGACCGTCACCGATCTCAACCCCCGCGCCTCCCAGCTCCTGCAGGACGTGCGCCGGTTGACTTCTCCGAGGCACCGGCGAAAATGAGCCCATGACGGTGGACGATCCCCCGCAGCCCCCAGGTCCGGGCAAAGAGCCCAAGGCGGCCCCCAAAAAGGCCTCTAAGAAGGCCCAGAAGAAGGCCCGGAAGAAGGCCCAGAAGCCTGCACGGCTCAGCCGGACCGAGCGTCTGAAACGCAAGGTCTCACGCCTGCCCCAGGCGCCGGGCGTCTACCTCATGAAGGGACGCGCGGGCAATGTCTTCTACGTGGGAAAGGCCTCCAACCTTCGGGCCCGGGTGCGCTCTTACTTCAACGCCAGCGGTGACACCCGCGCCTTCGTGGCGCTGCTGGACCGGATCCTTTTCGACATCGAGATCATGGTCACGGCAAATGAGAAGGAGGCGTTGCTCCTGGAGAACAACCTCATCAAGGAGCACCGTCCCCGATACAACGTTCTGCTCCGAGACGACAAGAACTACCTCGCCCTACGACTGGACACCCGCAAATCCTATCCGCGTCTGGATCTGGTCCGGAGCTTCGGGGCCGATAACGCACGCTACTTTGGTCCCTACCACTCGGCCCGCACGGCCCGCCGCATCACCCGCCTGCTCAACAAGCATTTTCAATTGCGCGTCTGCACGGACCGGGTCATGCGTAGCCGCAAGCGCCCCTGCCTCCAACATCAGATCGGCCGCTGCCTGGCGCCGTGCACTCTGGACGTGGACCGCGAACGCTACCGCGAGCGGGTGGCCGACGTGGTGCTGTTTCTCTCCGGTCGGGAGGACGAGCTCGTCGGAAGCCTCGAGGAACGCATGGTCGCCGCGGCGAAGGCCGAGCAATTCGAGGAGGCGGCGCGGCTGCGGGATCTCATGGGAGAGATCCGCACCCAGCTCCAAGAGCAGCATGTGGTGGAGGCCGTTGGGCTGAACCAGGACGTCATCGGCCGGTACCGACAGGCGGACCGCGTTGAGCTGTGTCTGATGACCATCCGTCAGGGGCGAATGATCGGCTCCCAGGAGATCCCCCTGCGGCACCAGGAATTCCCTGACGACGAGATGCTCAGCTCTTTTCTGGCGCTGCACTACGAGGGAGACCAGCCCGTGCCCGACGAGGTCCTGCTGCCGGTGATCCTCGATGACACCGCGGTCCTGCAGGAGTGGCTCACCGAGAAGCGTGGGCGCAAGGTGCGACTGGTACACCCCCAGCGGGGCTACCGGCGGCGACTGGTGGAGATGGCGGACCGAACCGCCCGGGCGACCTTTGAGGCCCGGGCCAACCGGGCCGCCGACACTGAGGACATGCTCGAACGCATGCGGCGCCGCCTACGCCTGGGCCGTACACCCCACCGCATCGAGGCCTATGACATCTCGCACCTCCAGGGTGACCACACCGTGGGATCGCTGGTGGTGATGGAGGACGGGGAGATCACGCCGAAGCAGTACCGGCACTTCCGGGTGAAGAAGGCCCAAGGTCCGGACGACTACGCGTCCCTGCGGGAAGTCCTAGGCCGCCGCTTCGCCCGAGCCCTGACCGGAGAGGAAGGGTGGGATCCGCCGGACCTTCTGGTCATCGACGGTGGCAAGGGACAGCTCAACACGTGCCTGACGGTTCTGGCGGATCTGGGGGTACCCCACGGTGGCGGCGAAATGGACGTGGTGTCCCTGGCCAAGGAGCGCAGCCAGTGGCCCCCGCTTCCCCAGCAGTCTCGGGGCGACCCCACCACCAGCCGCGCCGCCGATGGACACGACAAAGACAGAGACAACGAAAAGAACGTGGTGGACCGGGTGTTTCTGCCCGGAGTCAAGGACCCCATCCGCCTGCGCCCCAACACCGCTGAGTTGTTCCTGCTGGCCCGCCTGCGGGACGAAGCCCACCGCTTCGCAATCACCTACCACCGCAAGCTGCGCCGGGCCTCTACCCTGCGCTCGACCCTGCTGGACATCACCGGAGTGGGACCCAAGCGAGCCAAGACCCTGCTCAAACATTTCGGCAGCGTCCGCGCCGTGGGCCAGGCCGACCTCGAGTCCCTGGCCACCGCCCCGGGCATGTCGAAGAAAGTCGCCCGCGCTGTCTGGGCGCAGTTTCATCCGAACGAGTAGAAAGACCCCTTCACTCTACCTGGCTACCTGGCTACCTGGCTACCTGGCTACCTGGCTACC
>JAOZUO010000157.1 GCA_029938605.1 Deltaproteobacteria bacterium
CGGCTTCGGCTTCGGCTTCGGCTTCGGCTTCGGCTTCGGCTTCGGCTTCGGCTTCGGCTTCGGCTTCTGCTTCGGCTTCTGCTTCTGCTTCTGCTTCGGCTTCGGCTTCGGCTTCGGCTTCTGCTTCGGCTTCTGCTTCTGCTTCTGCTTCGGCTTCGGCTTCTTTTCCTGCTTCGCCGCGGTCACCGCGACCCTCTCCGCCCCGAGGTCGGCTTCGGATCATCCTCGGCTCGTTTCGAGACCCGGGGCGCAGCGGGGTGGGTGCCAATGTTGGGCCGCATATCGACCTCCCAGGACCGATCCTCATCGAGGTTCAACATGAACCGCGAGACCATCATCTCTCGCACCGCCTCCTCGGCCAGCTCCACCGTATCCATCTTCACCAGGTCTTTGGCGAAGCTCACCGCCTCCGAGGAGTTGCACGCTCGAATGATCCGCTTGATGCGCGGGATGGCCGCCGCGGGCATGGAGAGTTCATCGAGCCCCAGACCCACGAGCACCAGGGTGTACAGCGGATTCCCGGCCATGGCGCCGCAGAGGCTCACGGAGATGGACGCGTCGTGGGCCACGTTCACCACCGACCGCACCAACCGCAGGATGGCCGGATGCAGTGGGTGATACAGGTAGTTCACCAGCTCGCTGGAGCGATCGATGGCCAGGGTGTACTGAATGAGATCGTTGGAGCCGATGGAGAAGAAGTCCACCTCCTTGGCGAGGAGGTCTGCGATCATGGCCGCCGCGGGCATCTCCACCATGATACCCACCTCGATCTCTTCGGCCACCGCGTGGCCCTGACGCGCCAGCTCCTCCCGACACTCCTCCAACATTCGCTTGGCCTGTCGAAGCTCGGCCACACCGGAGATCATGGGGAACATGATCCGCATCCGTCCGGCGGTGGACGCCCGCAACAACCCCCGCAACTGGGACCGGAAGATCGCCTCCTCCCGAAAGGCCAGGCGGATGGATCTCAGCCCGAGGGCCGGGTTGTCCTCGTTGGGGATCCTAAGCAGCTCGGAGGTCTTCTCGCCGCCGCCCAGGTCGAAAGTCCGAAAGGTCACCGGACGCTGACCCATGCCATTGAACACCTTCAAGGCATCCACCATGTGGGCCTCTTCGGAAGGCAGCGCGGTGCGCTCCATGTACATGAACTCTGTCCGGTAGAGCCCCACACCCTCCGCTCCATGCTCGAGGGCGGAGGCCACCTCCTCGGCGAGCTCCATGTTCGCCATGAGTTGCACCACGGTTCCATCGAGGGTAACCGCCGGCTTGTCCCGGTCCTTGAGCAGCTCCTGCTCCACCAGGGCCAGCCGGTAGGCCCGCTCCCCAAAGCGAACGAGCTCCTCGTCCGACGGGTTGAGCACCACGTCCCCCGCCAACCCGTCCACCACCACGGTCTCACCGCCCTCCACAGCGGTCAGGATCTCCTTGAGGCCCAGCACCGTGGGCAGCTCGAAGGCCCGGGCTATAAGCGCGGTGTGCGACGTACGACCGCCCACGTCGGTGGCCAGTCCGGCCACCCGAGCGCGGTGCAACTGCACCATCTCGGCGGGGCTGATGTGATGCGCCACCACCACCACCCCCGCCGGGATCCTCCCGAGCAGCGGGTCCTGGCCTGCGAGGTTCCGCAGGATGCGCCGCCCCACGTGATCGATGTCCTCGCCGCGATCCCGCAGGTAGACGTCCTCGGCGTTGTCGTACAGGGCCCGTAGCTGGCCGAGCACCTTGGCCACAGCCCACTCGGCGTTGATGAGCTCGCCGCGGATCAGCCTCGCGGGATCGTCCATCATCGAAGGGTCACGCAACATCTCCGCCTGGGCCTCGAGGATCTCCTGGGGGTCCTCGTGCTGGCCGGCGAGCATATCGCGAAGCTCTTGGACCTGGGCAAAGCTGTCAGCCAAGGCCTCCCGGAGACGCTCCACCTCATCATCGAGCTGCGACGCCTCAAGATGGCGCTTGACCACCCGCAGCCGCTGACGCTCCAGCACGAAAGCCGGCCCGCTGGCGATGCCGGGCGCGGCGCTGATCCCGTGCAGCACCCTGGTCTCACGGCCGGTCATTCCACCGCTCCGAAACGTATATTCACCACCTCCGCCAGGGCGCTGACAGCCTCGGCGGCGTCCTCGCCCACGGCGGTGATCGTGAGCCGCGTGCCCATGGGAGCCAGCAGGCTCATGAGTCCCATGATGGACTTGCCGTTGACCACCGAGCCGTCCTTGCTCACCTCAATGACTGCGCGAAAGCGAGCCGCCGTCTGTACAAACTCCTTGGCCGGTCGGGTGTGCAAACCCATCTCATTGGAAACGACCACATCGACCTGCGCGCGCGAAACGTCGTGTTGATCCCCGCTCATGACTCCTCCCCCTCCGCCAGGGCCCGGAGCACGGCGGCATTCCCACAGTGCTGCTCGCTGCACAGGTTGATGCCGCGCCTACCCGTATCGGCCAGAAGCTCCCCCAACTCCGCGGCGTCGAGGCTACGACGATCCACGGTGAACAGCTTCATCAGCATGGGCAGATTCGCGCCGCAAAGCACCTCACAGTCCTGTCGCTCACCGGAGATGCGGTAGGCGGCGTTGGCCAGCGTGGAGCCGCAGAGGTCAGCGATAATCAGCACCCCGCCCCCCTGGTCCAGCGCGTCGGCCTGGTCCCGGATCCTACCGTAAACCGCGTCCGCCGTCCGGGTGGGCTCGATGCAAACGGCGGCCACGTCCTGTAGGGGACCCAGGATCTGCTCCGCCGCAACCACAAGCTCCCGGGGAACGTTCCCAACCCCCACCAGCAGCACCGCGACAGGTTCATCGCTCATACTCTCTCCATATCCCGGTGCCGCACCGCGAGGCGCGGGTAGTCCTGCTCCAAATGGCCCCGGAGCGCCTCCACCGTGGCCACGCTGCGGTGACGCCCTCCCGTACAGCCGACGGCGACGGTCAGGTAGGCCTTGCCCTCCCGCTGATACAGGGGCAAGACCAACCGCAGCAGCCCCAGGAGCCGCTCCAGGAACTCAGAGAACTCCGCAGGCTGACTGACGTAGGCCGCCACGCGACTGTCGATGCCCGACAGGGGCCGCAGATCTTCCACGAAGTACGGGTTGGGCAGAAACCGCACGTCGAACACCAGATCCGCCTCCGAGGGCGACCCGTACTTGAAACCGAAGCTGAGCAGACTCACGCGCAGGTGGGAGTCTCGCGTCGCGTACTGCTGCCGCAGCCGCCGCCGAAGCTCGTGTACGGTCAGGGCGGATGTATCCACCACCTGGTTGGCCTCCGCCCTCAGGCCCGAGAGCAACCCCCGCTCCTCCTCCAGCCCGGCGCGCAGGTCCTCGCTGTTAAGAGGGTGTCGTCGACGGGTCTCGGAGAACCGCCGGATCAGCACCTCGTCAGTGGCGTCGAAGAAGATGATCTCCAGGTTGTGCTCCGCGCCGCGGATCTCCTTGAACGCCGCGGCGCACCCGGCCAGATACTCCCCCCCGCGCACATCGATGACCAACGCGACCCGGGTGGCCTCCTCGGCCTTGGTCAGCAGATCCACGAAGCGACCGAGCAGCGGGACGGGCAAGTTGTCCACGCAAAAGAAGCCCACGTCCTCCAAGGCCCTGGCAGCCTCGGACTTGCCGCCCCCCGACATACCGGTGATCACCAGAACACGCATGGTCTACTCCACCTCCTCGCCATCCCAGGTCGCGGGCCGAGCCGTGGCGATGGCCTGACTGAGCCGCTCCTGAAACTGCCGGGCCGAGTGGATTCCGTGGTCCTTGAGCAACCGATCCCGGGCCGACACCTCCACCAGGGTAGCGATGACCTGCCCCGGCCGCAGGGGCAACACGATCTTGGGGATGTTCACCCCCAGCAACGTGTGATGCACATCGTCCACCCCGAGTCGTTCGTACTCTTCGTCCTCGGCCCAATGCACCAACTCCACCACCAGATCGATCTTCTTGCGCTTCCGTACGGCCGTGACGCCGAAGAGGTCCTGCACATTGATGATCCCCAAACCGCGGATCTCCATGTGGTGCCCGATGATGTCCGACGGAGAGCCATACACGGCGTCCGGAGGACGCTTGCGAACCTCGATGATGTCGTCGGCCACCAGGCGATACCCGCGGTTGATCAGCTCCAGCGCCACCTCGCTCTTGCCCACGCCGCTGGGCCCCATGAGCATCACGCCCACACTCATGACGTCCACCAGCACGCCGTGCAGGGAGGTGGTCTGCTCGAGCTTGTCGTCCAGATACTCCACAGCCCGGTCCACGAAGACCGAGTTCTGAAGCGGCGTCGTAAACAGGCAGACCTTGTGTCTGTCAGCCAGCTCCAGCAGGGTTGCGGGCGGTTCCAGGCCCCGGGTAATCACCACGCAGGGGGGCTGCTCGCCGAAAAACCCATCCAGAATCTCCTCCTGCTCGGTTTGGTCAAGGCTGTTTAAGTAGGCCACCTCCGAGAAGCCCACCACCTGGAGGCGGTCGGCCCGAAAGTGCTCCATGAATCCGGTGAGGGCCAGCCCCGGGCGCTGGATCTTCGAGGACTCCAGGGTACGCCAGTACCCCGCACGCCCCGACACCAGCGTGAGATCCAGCTGGCTGCCCGCCTGTTGGTGGAGCATCTGTACGGTGAGCCGACTCATGATCCGTCCGCTCCCCGGAGCTTCTCCTCCTCGGCGCCGATGAGCTCGTAGGCCACCCGAGCGCTCTCTGAGGCAAGCAACTCCTCTCGGAATCTTTGCACCTGACAGAGCCGGGCAATGCGAGCCAGCACCTTCAGGTGTTCACCCGCCGAGGTCTCCGGCGCAATCAACGTAAAAAAGATCCGCGTAGGGCGCCCATCCTCGGCGTCGAAATCGATCCCCTCACGGCTCAGTCCCAAGCAGCCGACGATGGAGTCCACGACCGATGTCTTGGCGTGTGGAATGGCCACACCGTGGCCCAGCGCCGTGGAGCTGATGCGCTCACGCTCCAGCACGGCCCGAGCCACCGCGTTGGGGTTGATCTCGTCGTGTACCCGGGTGATGACATGCGCCAGCTCCTCGATCACGGCCAGCTTGCCGGTGGCCTTGAGGTCCACGGCGATGAGACGTTCAGATAGTAGCTCCGTCAGGTTCATGATGCCTATCCGGCGCGTGGTTTCAGCGCCTGCGCTCCCCTGCCCCTCTGGTAGCCCGCCCGGGCCACCGAACCCCTCAGATTTAAGCAGGGATCGCCCCTTGGAGCAAGGCTCCGTTCATCAGGATTGGAGGTGGGGGGTTGGCTTATGCCTGGGCGGTGTCGATGAGGCCGTAGTTGCCATCGTTTCTGCGGTAGATGACGTTGATGGACTGGTTGTCGGCGTTGGTAAACACCAAGAAGGCGTTGTTCATGAGGTTGAGCTGCATCACTGCTTCCTCAACGGACATGGGCTGCGCCGTGTGCTCGTCCGACCGGACCACCTTGGACATCAGATCACTGATGGTCTCATCAGGGACCACCACGGGAGCGGCCTCCGGTTCCGATTGGGCCTCGATCTCCTCCTCGATGACATCCACCCGGAAGGGGATTTTCGGCCCCTGAGCGGGCTTGTGACTTCGGATCTTGTCCTTGTACCTCCTGACCTGCTTTTCGATCTTGGACATGGCCAGATCAATGGAGCTGTACATGTCATCGGAGATGTTCTGCCCCTTCAACACCAACCCGTTGTGCAGGGTGATGGTCACGTCAGCCCGATGCTGATAGCGCTCCAAAGCCAGCACGACCTTGGCGTTGATGGGATCGGGAAAGAACCTCTTGATTTTTTTGACCTTCTCCTCGGTGTACTGTTTGATGGCGTCCGTCGGATCCATCTTACGGAAGGTCACAGAGAACTTCATGGTCCCTCCTTGGGCTGTGGGCCGGGGCTAAGTCCCCGGCCAGACATTCGTGTGCGCCGCCTGGTGTTCTCCCACACCACCGGCCAGTAGGATTGCCAGTTTCTGGAAACTCGAATCGGTGTTTTCGCCGGCCAGACTTTCAACTAGAACTCTCGCCTCTTCACTTTGGGAAAACCCTAAAACACCTGCTTGCGTTTCGAGGAGCTGAGAATGCCCAGTTGCTCACGGTACTTGGCCACCGTTCGCCGCGCTATCTCGATCCCCTGCTCCTTGAGGAGCTTGGTGATCGACTGATCGCTAAAGGGCTTCCGCGGATTCTCCTCCGCGACCAACTCCTTGATCTTACTCTTTACGCTCTCCGAGGCGATATCATCGCCGGTGGAGCGCCCAATCGCGCTATTGAAGAAGAATTTAAGCTCGAAAATCCCCTGCGGGGTGGATACGTACTTATTGGTGGTCACCCGGGAGATGGTGGACTCGTGCATGCCGATGTCTTCGGCCACGTCCCGCAGCACCATGGGCCGTAAGAAACCGATGCCCCGATCGAAAAACTCCCGCTGGAACTTCACGATGGACTCGGTCACCCGGATGATGGTGCGCTGCCGCTGCTGGATGGATCGAATCAGCCACTGAGCGCTGCGCAGCTTGGTCTGTACGTACTCCCGGGTAGTGGCCTCCCCGTGGGACAGGGCGCTCTTATAAAAGTTGGAGATCCGCAGCTTGGGGAGCCCGTCGTCGTTGGGCACCACGAAGAACTTGTCCCCGAGCTTATAGATGTACACGTCGGGGGTGATATAGCGAACTTCGTCCAGGGAGAACTGCCGACCCGGCTTGGGATCCAAGCTGGTGATCACCTTGGCTGCCTCGTAGATCTCCTCGAGGGGCTCTTTGAGATCCTTGGCGATGGCCTGGTAGTTCTTGTTCTCCAGGTTGTGCAGGTGCCGGGTCACCATGGCCACCAGCACGTCGTCGTCGGCGCCGATGCGGCGGGCCTGGACCAGCAGGCACTCGGACAGGTCCCTCGAGGCTACTCCCACGGGGTCGAACTTGTGGACAGCCTGCAGTACGGACTCGGCCAGGTCCACCGATACGCCCGCCAGCCCGGCCACCTCCTCGAGGGGGGGCTCCCGAAAGTAGCCGGCTCGATCCAGGTTGCCGATGATCAGGGCCCCGACGGTCTCCTCCTCCTCGGAAAAGCCGCTCAGCTTGAGCTGCCACATGAGGTGGTCCGACAGGGAGGATGAGGAGCTGAGGGTGGACTCCAGGCTCGGCAGATCGTCGTCCTGAGCGCGCATGGACGGCAGGGCCGGAGACATGGTGTAGCTGTCTAGGTACGTCTCCCAGTCGATGTCCGACACGGTCTTGTCGTCCGCGGGGACTTCCTTGGTGGAGCGGTCATCGTTGCCCGACTCCGTCTTGACCGGGCCGTCGATGGACGGGACCTTGTCTCCGTCCGCCTTCTGATCCGCGGGGGCGTCGGCCTCATCCTCGAGCACCGGGTTCTCCAGCATCTCCTCGCGAACCAGATCCACCAGCTCCATGCGGTTGAGTTGCAGGAGCTTGATGGCCTGCTGCAGCTGGGGAGTCATCACCAGTTGCTGGGTCAGGCGAAGCTGCTGTCGTAACTCGAAGGCCATTTCAGTCTATCGTCTTTCCTGGGTGCGATCTGGCGTTGCCCCGCGACCAATATCCCTGCACGTAATCATAAGGAAATAAGGCTAGTAGAGGCCAAGGTCCAGGTCCGCGAATCGCTGCTCATCCCCACAAATCTAGCACCCGCATCTCCCCTTGTAAAGCGGGGCTCCGAATTCTGGAATGTTTATTGCACAGACAATTCCGCGAAATGGCTCAGGAATCCTTAGCATTCGCAAGCTTTTTCCGGAGGCTCGCCTGGATGAACTGGCTGAAGAGCGGGTGAGGCGCCATGGGGCGACTCTTGAACTCGGGATGGAACTGGCAGGCGAGGTAGTACGGGTGGTCGGCGAGCTCCACCATCTCGACGAGCTGACCGTCCGGAGAGAGCCCCGACAGCCGCATCCCGGCGCCCTCGAGCTGCTCCCTGAACTCATTGTTGAGCTCGTAGCGGTGCCGATGTCGCTCGGAGATCCGCTCGGTGCCGTACACCTTGGCCGCCAATGAGCCAGATTCGATGTGGCAGTCGTAGGCCCCCAGCCGCATGGTGGCGCCCTTGTCGGTGATGCCTCGCTGATCCGGCATGAGGTGGATCACCGGGTGCGGCGTCTGGGCGTCGAACTCCGAGGAGTTGGCCCCCTCGAGCCCCACCACATTCCGCGCGAACTCCGCCACCATGAGCTGCATGCCCAGGCAGATACCAAACAGGGGCACACCGTTTTCCCGCGCGTACTGCACGGCCTGGATCTTGCCCTCGGTGCCCCGACGGCCAAAGCCCCCCGGGATGAGGATGCCGTCCACCTCCGCCAGCGTCTCCCGCCAGGCGTCATCCGTCTCCATAAGCTCCGAGTCAATGTGCTTGAGCAGTACCCGGCAGTTGTGATCCGTGCCCCCGTGGATCAGGGCCTCATTGAGGCTCTTGTACGACTCGATCAAGTGTACGTACTTGCCCACGATGCCGATGGTGACGGTCTGCGTCGGGTTCTGGATCTTCGCTACCAGCTGGCGCCATCCGTCCAGCTTGGGCTCGGGAGCCCAGATATTGAGCAGCTCGGTGATCTTCAGGTCGATCCCCTGGGCGTGCAGCAGCAGGGGCACCTCATAGATGGTATCGGCGTCCTCGGCGGCGAAGACGCAGTCCTCGGACACGTTGGTGAACAGGGCGATCTTCTTCTTGATGGCGTCGGTGACCGGGTGCTCGCAGCGGCAGATCAGGATGTCGGGCTGGATCCCGATCTCGCGCAGCTTCTGCACGCTGTGCTGGGTGGGCTTGGTCTTGAGCTCCCCGGCGGCCTTGAGATACGGGATCAACGTGAGGTGGATGGCCAGGGCGTGCTCCTTGCCCTCTTCGAAGATCATCTGCCGGATGGCCTCGATGAAGGGCAGCCCCTCGATGTCGCCTATGGTGCCGCCCACCTCCACGAGCAGCAGGTCCACGCCCTCGGCGGCCCGTCGTATGGTGGCCTTGATCTCGTCGGTGATGTGCGGGATCACCTGGACGGTGCCCCCCAGATACTCGCCGCCCCGCTCCTTGGTGATCACCGAGTAGTACACCTGGCCGGTGGTGGTGTTGTTCACCTTGCCCATCTGAACGTCAGTGAACCGCTCGTAGTGGCCCAGATCCAGATCCGTCTCGGAGCCGTCGTCGGTGACGAACACCTCCCCGTGCTGGATGGGACTCATGGTCCCCGGATCCACATTGATGTACGGATCCAGCTTCTGGATGGTCACGTTGAGACCACGGCTCTGCAGCAGCGCCGCGATGGACGCCGAGCTGAGCCCCTTGCCCAGGGCGGAGGTCACACCACCGGTGACGAAGATGTACTTTTTTCGCTTGTGAGGAGTCATCGTTCTCCTTGCGGTCCACCCTGCGTTTTTCGACTCGGACAGCGACTCACAATGACCTGTAAATACACGCCTTTTATGGGATTCAGCAGCGCAACTGTGTGGGTCCGTACCATGATAGGGAAAGGTCTCTGAGCTGTCAACCGGACCCGACAACGTCTGAATATCAAGGTTGATTTTCCCCGGTGCCCAACGTATCCACAAGAGCATGTCGACACCGGACGATCATTCCCCCGCTTGGAAGCGCACCCTCACCGGTCTGGGCTTCGTGCGTCGGGGCTCCGTCCTCACGGCCGTCAGCGGGGGGCTGCTGCTCCTGCTGTCCACGGTGGGCCGCGCCGGCTGCGCCAACGAGCACCTGCCCGAAGCCCGCAGCCTCATGGAATACCAGTCGCTGGTCTTTCACCTGGCGCTGCTGCTGGGCTTCGTGATGTTGGTGGGCGGCCAGCTCTACACGGCGCTGATGCCCGTGGACTGGCGTCACCGTTGGGTGGCCCTGGCCTGCGGCGCCCTCTCCACGTTGGCCTTGCTGGTCATGGCCATCGGGGCACACCCGGGCCGGCTGCTCGGCGTGGACGCGCCCACAGGTGGCGTAGGCCCGCTGGCCACCGCCGTCCTGGGCACCACGGCCATCGCCGCCTCGGCTCTTTTGGTGATGCAGGTGAGCAGGGCCCTGGGCGGAGGCGGTCTCAGCCGCTCCGCCGCGCTGTTCGGCCTGGCCATGATCACCGCCGCGGCGGTCAACGCCGAGGCGGCCACCGGCCTGCTCTTTCCGCACCCCGTCCACGCCCTGTACGCCATCGCCGTCGTCGCGGTGGTCAACGCCCTGGCCTTGCTCTGGATCTACCGCCTCCTCGCCGGATCGGAGGCCCTCATCAGGGAGCAGCTCGCACGGAACCCCCAGCCCGACAAAAGGACTCCATGACCCTCATCGACAGCCAGTTCAACCAGCTCACCTTCTCGCCCTCCGAGATCAAACACCGCTATGGCGACAACGTGCACATCCTGTCCGATCCCCTGTGCCTCACCCTCCTGGCGCGGCTGGGACACCCGGACACGATCCAGCCCCTGGCCGGGCGGCTCATGCGACAGCTCTACGAGTATCTGTTGCACTCCATGGTGTGCGCCGAGTTTCCGCGACGTCAGGTGTCGGTGGACACCCGCATGAAGGAAACGGAGTCTCGCGGGATCTGGACCGGCGCCGTGGTGGACACCTCAGCCCAGGTGGCGGTGGTGGCCCTGGCCAGGGCGGGACTACAGCCGTCACAGATCGCCTTTGACTCCCTGGCCGAGTTCATGGACCCGGGGGTGGTGCGCCAGGATCACGTGGCGGCCGCCCGGGCCACCGACGAGAACGGCGAGGTCACCGGCACGGTCATCGCCGCGTCCAAAATCGGCGGGTCCGTGGAAGGGGGCCTGGTGGTGGTGCCCGACCCCATGGGCGCCACGGGGGGCACGGTGCTCGCCCTGCTGGATCACTACGAGGAGCACCGCCTCGGCACCCCGGAGAAGGTGATCTTCATGCACCTGATGGTCACCCCGGAGTACCTACGCCGCATTCGCGATCACCGCCCGGAGGTGTGCGTCTACGCCCTGCGACTGGACCGCGGAATGTCGGCCCCCGACGTGCTAAAAGCCATGCCCGGCGAGCGTTGGGACGAAGAGCGCGGTCTCACGGACCTAGGCTACATCGTGCCGGGCGCCGGCGGCGTGGGCGAGCTACTGAACAACTCGTGGGTCTGACCCGCGAACGAAGCCGAAGGAGACAGAGACCATGACGATCAAGAACGTCGCAGGGATCCTGGTGATGGTGACCGTTGTCCTGACGCCGGTGGGCTGCAAGAAAAAACCCAAGGACAAGGGTGCGGCCGAAAAGAGCGGCATGACCGGCGCGGAGTCCATGCGCCCGGTGGTCACCGATTCCATGGGTGCCACGGGTTCCATGGACGCCATGGACGCCATGGACGCCATGGATGCCATGGGGCCCAAAGCCGGCATGACGACGCTGGCCCTGAAGATGGAAAAGCCCGGCGGCATGATCGTCATCCCCAAGGGCAAAAACCCCCTGGCCAACGTGGACATCAGCAAGGGGTTCGGAGAGGGCTGGTTCCAAAAAGGCAACCAACCCGGCATGAACCAGCCCGCCACCATGACCCCCACCGCCCCGACGGCCATGACCCCGGCGGCTCCGGTGACCATGACCCCGGGCATGGCGCCCACCATGGCGCCCGCCATGACGCCCGCCATGGTGCCTGAGGGCATGGGTCCGGCGGCCATGACCCCGGCCACCCCGCCGGCCAAAGCCAAGCCGCAACCCCTGCCCTACACGCGGTACGTGCACCCGGACAAGTCCTTCGCTTTCCGCCACCCCACGGGCTGGACCCCCAATGTCAAAGTGGGCAAGGTCAAAGGCATCCCCACCTTTATTATCCAGGTGCGCAAAAACCCCGCCCAGACGGGACCGGGCGAGCTTGGCGCCATGGCCTTCGTGCTACCCAAGAAGGCCCCCGACTCCAAGACCTCCTGCCAGAAGATGATAGAAATCGTAAAAAAGACCACGCCCTCCCTCAAGACCGGTCCCCTCGAGCCCGTGCAAAAAACCGGGCTCTTCATGTTCAAGGCCTTCTCCATGGACGGCGGCAAAAAACAGCTCAGCCTGGGTTTCTGCGGCACCGCCCACGGTCGGATCATGATCCTGTCGTACTTCACCTTCGGCCAAACCTACGCCAGCCCCTCCTACGGCTATCAGCTCGGCGTTGCGCTGTACACGTTCACCTCCGACCTGCTCAAGAAGTAGCCCCGGCTACCTCCTCCGCCGACACCTCCTCCGCCGACACCTCCGCCGCCGACACCTCCGCCTCTCCTACTTCTTCTTCCCGAACAGGATCCCGTAGGCCGCCCGGGCCAACTCGTGGCTCGGCAGCTTGTTGCGCACGATGACCTGCAGCACGCGCTGGGCCCGGAGCCGCGCCGGGGGATGGTTCTTCTGGAAGGCGGGGGTGTCGCGGCCGGCGGCCTTGTGGGCCTTGTCCAGGGACATGAGGAACCACAGGGTGTAAAAGGCGTCCATGGGGTGCGGGCCGGCCAGCTTGTCCTTGAGCTGGGCGTTGTACTTACCATTGGTGTGGGCGTAACAGATGGCCAGGTACTTGGCGGCCATCTCATCGGCCTGGTACTCGTCCACCTGATTCATGGCCACGCCCTGGAGCTTTTTGAACAGCGTGTCCACCTGCTTGCCGGTCATGGAGGAAAAGGCCCGCGAGTTGAACTGCTCCACGTTCTTGCGCAAAAACTCGTTGAGCACATGACCGGCGCGTACGTGGCCGAACTCATGGGCCGCCACGGCCGTGAGCAACCCGGCCACCCGGGCCATGAACAGCGGGTTCTTCACCACGTCCGCGAAGCACTTGTCGCCGCCCCCCGGGCAGGCCGGCAGGGGCAGCTTCGCCACGGGAGTCTTGTTGGCGATGGCCTTGGCCAACGAGTCGTTGTAGCTCAGGTAGTCCTTCATGCTCTTTTGATAGAGCACCTGGGCCGCGGCGAGGTTGGTGTACCCGGCCACCAGGGTGGTGGTGGCCACGATGTGGCCGCCGGGGAGGGTGTTGGCGTTGAAAGCCCGGTGGTTTATCACCTCGCAACGTATGCGCTTCAGATCGACGCCCTTGGCTCGGAAGGCCTGGTTGATGATGCGACAAGCCGCCCGAAAATTTCGCCGATAGCCGGCGGGACCGGGCTTGTAGTTGTCCACCAGGGCCTTGCGCATCTCATCGCCCCGCGCCTGGAGATCGGCGTCGGTGACCACCGGCGGAAAGACGAGAGACACCGGCCTTGCCGCCGCCCGGCGGCGAGGCGGCGCTCGCCGAGCACCGGGCACGTCCACCGTGGCTTTGGCTTTGCCTTCGTCTTTGGCTTCGTCTTTGTCCGACTCCCGAGCTTTTTTCTCAGCACCACACCCCAGGGCGCCCACGATCATCATCGCCAACAGAACCGTTCGCATGACTCCTCCGTCGGGCGTCCGGCCCGCGCTTCCCTAAGGGTACCCCAGGCTCCCCGCCCGAGGCCAGCACTGCCCGAGGCCAGCCCTTGACCACTGCCTGACTGAAACAGTAGGATCCCGAAATTGCTGTCCGGCCCAGTGTGGTGCCGACCAGTGTGGTGCCGACCAGTGTGGTGCCGACCAGTGTGACGCCGACCAGGAGTATGACGATGAAGAGAATGTGGACCTTCGCGGTATGTGCCTCACTCGTGCTGGGCGCCTGGGGCTGTAAGAAAAAACCCGCCGAAAAAACCCAGGACACCACCGGAGCAACCGCCATGGCGAACATGGCGAGCATGGACACCAGAGACACCATGGGCACCAAGAACACCATGGCATCCAAAACGACCATGGCGGCGATGCATCCTGACATTGCGGCGCCCACCAGCGCCGCGGTCGTCCCCGGCGGCCTCAGCGACCCCGAGGTCATCGGGCGCGCCATCGAAGAGTCCAAGAAGCCCCAGCTGGGCGTCAAGGGTTTCGCCACCGCCACGGGCACGCCCCAACAACTGTGCACCTCCTTCATCGGCAAGCTGGTGAGCTGCAAGCACATACCCGACTACGTCAAGGCCCGGCAGACGTCCATCTGCGTCACCACGGCCAACAAGAACAAAGGCTTCAAAGCCCGCCTGGGCTACCTGCCCAAGCTGAGCTGCGGCCATCTCGCCCGCATCGTTCGGCTGCCCATTCGCCGCGGCAAGACCGTCAAGTCCGGACAGGGCGTGGGTGTCATCACCGACGCCACGCTCAAAAAGCTGGGCGCGGACATGATCGCGCTGTCGGTGATCAAGCACGGCAAGGACCCGGGCAACACCCAGGTGGTCCAGGCCATCTGCGACAAGATCTCCGCCGTCATGCAGTCAGCCGGCCGGGGAAGCCACAAGCAGATCTGCGTGGCCACAAAGGCGCCCTCCTTCAACGCCATGGCCCTGGGGGACCACATTCTGTTCCACACCTCGGCCATCGTGTCGTTGGAGAACCTGGCCATCGCCCAGATCGCCTTCGCCTCGGATCTCAACAAGTACCTGCGGTACCAGATCCTCCTGGCGTCCCACGTACTGCTCAAAAAGCCACTGAAGGAGTGGCCGGTGCCCGGCTGCGCCAAGGGCGATCTGGCCTGCCGCACGGGCAAGCTCAAGGACGTCAAGGTCCTCGCCCGCCGCCAGGGGCTGCTGTTGGCGATCCTGGGCCATGAATTCGGACATAACCTGAACAACCACGCCCGGCGAAAGATCCTGCGCATGGAGGTACTGCGGGTGAACGCCGCCCAGTACAGCAAGCTCACCAAAGGCAAAAAGGCGGAGTTCATCAACAAGCTGGGCTCCACGGCCCTGGGCCAGGTGGACGAGTACGAATCCGACGAGACCTCCATCCGGATCCTCCAGCGGGTCTGGCAATCCACGTCCGCGAGCTACAAGCAGACCACGGGAGACGCCCTCATGGGGCCCCAGCCCATGGACATCGTCTACGTGGCGCTGTTCATGCAGGCCCTGTCCGACGCCATGAAGAAGCTCACGGGCCGCACCACCAAGCCGTCCCTGCTCCAGAGCCACCCGGCCTCCCACGCCCGGGCTGACCGCGGCCTGCGCGTGATCATCGCCAACAAGCACGCCGGCCACCAGATCGCCAAGGCAGCCTACAACCTGCTCGTCCTCCGCCGGGGCGGCGGCTGAAGCCACCTGGAGCGTTGGCTGAGCCCATCGGGGGCGGCGGCTGACCCCGCACGGATACCTCCGCGTGGACCGCTCGACGCCGACGGTCACCGATGCTATCTTTGGCGAACGAGGAGATCCCATGTCCCCTGCCATCGTCGCCACCGTGGCGCTCGTCGCCCTGAGCGGCGGCTTCATCGTCGGATACCTGGTCGTCAAGGCCCGGCAGCTCGCCGCGCTCGAACGACTGGGCGTAGACCAGCGAACCTCGGTGGGGCTCTACCTTCGCCGGAAGGTGGCCGAAACCGGCGTGGAATGCGACGTGGCCCAGACGTGCACGACCTGCGAAGAGGTGATGGCGGCCAACGCCGTCATGGCCGGGGCCCTGTTAGACCACGACCGCCGCCAGGTGGAAACGGGGGACACCCAGGACTTCGGCCTCGCCTCCACCATGCGCTTGGAGTCCACCGACGACGGCCCCATATCCGCCGTCCTGCCCAAACGCCCGTCTTCGAGCGGCCCTACCGAATAAGGTGCCCGACGCGGGACCCGCGCATGGATGAATTCGGTCCCCAGGACCACCACACCACCATGGCGCGACCCTTGATGTACTTGTTGGAGATGAAGCCCACCTCACCGAGATCCCGGCTGTCGGTGGAGTTGCGCCGGTTGTCTCCCATCACGAAGATGTGGTCGTTGGGCACCCGGTAGGGATCCAAAACCCGGTCGGCCCGGTGGAACCCGAACCCCACGGGCACCGCGGTCTGCTGGAATTCCGACACCGGCGGATAGTCCCGCATCTGCCCAAAGTGGGTGGGCACGTACACCGTGGTGTACTCGTGATCGCCAAGGTGCTCTTTGAACCGCTGGCACCCCTCCACCTTGTACCAGGAGTTGTCACGCTCGTTCTTGTCCATGTGCGTGCACTCGCCCGGGACGTACTTGCGCTCGACCTTCTTCCAGGCCCCTTTGCCTCCGCGCTGCAGGTGGATCACCTCGTTTATCACCTTGATGCGATCGCCCCCAATGGCCACCACCCGCTTGATGAAGTCCTGCTCGGGCTTCTGCTGGTGAATGAACACCACCACGTCGCCACGATTCGGCGAGCCCCACTTCCAGAACCACCGGGGCGGATCCTTGGTAAAGGGCACACGCAAGCCATAGGAGAACTTATTGACGAAGATATGGTCGCCCACCTGCAGGGTGGGGATCATGGAGCCCGACGGGATCTTGAAGGGCTGCACCACGAAGAATCGGAGCATCACCGCCACAAAGCCCGCCATGAGAATGGCCTCGGAGTACTCCCGGATCGTGGACTTCCGGGCGAAGGAGAGGTGCTCGTCCACCAACTCCTCCACCGTGTCCAGCGCCTCATCCAGCGCGTCCGGATCCCGGGGCTTAGCGCGATAGGCTTGCAGCAGCTTGTCCCCGGCCGCCTGGATCTCCGCCACCACCTCCGGCTTCACCCGCTCCCGGCGCCTACGCCACCGGAAGATCCGCTTTACCTCCTTGAGAAGGTACCGCGCCTCCCGCCGCCGCTTTCGATCCACGCGCCAACGAACGAACCGCTCCAGCACCGTGACCTCGCCAGCCCCACCAGCCCCACCAGCCCCACTGTTGCCCGCCTTGGTCTTGGTCCTAGCGCTCGCCTTGGTCTTGGTCTTGGCGCCCGCCTTGGTCTTAGACGTCGGCTTGGATCTGGTTTCTGTCTTACCTCTGGCCATGGCTCAAGAAGGCTTACTCCCACGGCCAACCCGAGGCAAGGACTTTGTGGAGCCTACGCCCAGGGTCAAAAACAGTGTTGCATCAGCACCGAACCTGCTATATTTCCGTGTCGGTGGGGAGTGTCTCGCTTGTCAAGTGCGGGATATAACGAAGCCTTTTTTATGATCGGGATCCTGCTGGAAGGACTGCCATGCGTATATTCACCAACCTAGCCCTGGCCTTGATCCTTGCCGTTGCCCTGATGGGCTGCGACAAAGACAAAAAGAAAACCACGCCCGACGACCCAGGGGCGCGCAAATCCGGATCTGTGGTGGTGTCCTCCAAGGGCGCCAAAATGGCCAAGTGTACCAAGACCGGCAACATGCGCATGATCACCCTGGATCTGAACCGGGACAAGAAGCGAGACCGCTGGCTTCTGGTGCGCCCGGGCAACAGGAAGGTCTGCCATGAAATGGACACGGACTTCGACGGTAAGCCGGACCTGTCCATCCGCTACTTCGACGACGGCATCACCCGCGCCGTCATCTGGTGGGACCTCGACCACGACGGCGTCTTCGACCAGGTCATGTACAACCGCCCGGACGGCACCAAGAAGCGCATAGAGATCCGCCCCTACCCCACTGTCAAGGGCAAAAAAGCCTCCAACAAGTGGAAGCCCCTCATCTGGAAGTACTACCGGAACATCAAGGGCAAGGGCACAGTCATCGACCGCGTGGAGATGGACAAGGATCGCAACACCTATAAGGACTACTGGGAGCGCTACGAGGGCGGCGTCCTACGCGAGGTCTCCTGGGCCAACGCCGGTGACACCGACGAAAAGCCCAAGCACTGGATCGAAGCCCCCGAAGAGGGCAAGGACAAAGGCTACGGCGGCCAAGACGAGCCCAAGAAAACCAAGCCCACAGACAAAAAGCCCAAGGCCCGCAAATAACTCAGCCTACTGCCCGACCTACTCCCCGGCCTACTGCCCGACCTACTCCCCGGCCTACTGCCCGGCCCCCAGCCTAGCCCACACCCCCACCCCCACCCGTAATTTCCTACTCCCCGACCCTCACTTCCCGACCTCCGCTCCCCAACCTCCGCCCCCACAAAACACCGTCAACCCGCCGAAATTCCCCAAACATTCGATCCAACCGCCACACATTCAACGCTTGACAACCACCCGCCAATTCGGTAAATGGCTCCAACCTCGGCGGCATAGCTCAGCTGGTTAGAGCATACGGCTCATATCCGTAGTGTCCGGGGTTCAAGTCCCTGTGCCGCCACTTAGGGTGACTAACTTGCGTCGGTCGACCCTGTAGCCCCTTCAGCTCACGCTGGAGGGGCTTTTTCTTTGTCAACTCGCATCGTTACCGCCTCGCCCAATCACGCCCCACACCTCCCAACCCGCCCCGCCGGCACCAGGAAAGCGGCCATTCGATAGGCACCAAAACCGCCTTGTGCCCAAATGGTGCCTAAAAAGTTTCCTGGGTGGTGCCTGGGTCTGTGCCTATTGCGCCGCTCGGCGCTGCAATAGCCGCCCGACCGGGAGCCTCGTGCAGCGCCCAGTGCACCGCCCCGAACCTCGCCCGGAGCGCGCCACGCTTATACGAAGTGCTCGCCGCAGATGGCTCGCCTGAGGTAGGCTCGGCTCATGTCTCAAGACAAACCAAGCGTGATTATCGGGGACGATCCGATCGCAATCGCGCATGAGCTGCTTGCCGAAGAGCTGGTGGGCGCGGGTCTGCCAGAGCCGTGGCTGCAGGAGGTGGAGGAACGCCTCGGCATTGCTCTGCCGGCGCCCTTGCGGCGCTACTACCAAGCGCTGGGCGGCAGCGACCAACTGAATCGAGCGCACGAGCAGCTCTATGCGCTCGCGGATCTCGAGCTCGAAGAGGACGTCCTTACGTTCGTCGATGAAAACCAAGGCGTCGTCTACTGGGGGCTCGACCTGTCCGACGAGAGCGCGGAAGACCCTCCGGTGGTGGTCGCCGCAGACGGCGAGGACATCTGGTATCCCGAAGAGCTGAGCTGCTGCCAGTTCCTGGTGTTCTTCGTGTACCTGCAGTGCACCATGGGCGCCTTCTCGCAGCAGGGCAATCACGACGACCTGGTTACGCTGCTCCCCCGGCTCGGCGACGACTGGCCGGTGGTCGTCTGCCACAACGGGCTCACCATCCACCGCCAGGATCGCGCATTGATCGCGCTGCTCGACGGCGATGACTTCTGCTCCGGGGCCGCCCCTACAGAGGCCCTGTTCGAGTCGCTGCTCGCGCCCCTGGGCTTCGATGTCTTCTAGTGAACATCCACGGCACACTCCAACGGCTCACGCTCGTACATGTCCCCGGCCGCCGAGGGGCTGAAACGACATCGCCCGGGCCAACGCAGAGGTCTACGCCGCGATGCGGTGGCAATGGTGATGCAGACCACCAGCCCCAGGAAAGCGGCCATTCGGTAGGCACAAAAACCGGCTTGTGCCCAAATGGTGCCTAATAAGTTTCCTGGGTGGTGCCTGGGTCTGTGCCTATTGCGGCTCCGGGAGCCCCGATCGGCGCCCTGACGAGCGCCGCGTATAGCGAGCAGCTCTCAGCCTAGCCCGGAGGGAAGGGAGCAGGGAAGGGACGTACTTAAGTAATTAAGTTTCGTCTGTATCGTTTGGGAAATACTGGAGGATAGCTGGTCCAGGCTTGATCAAGTGAGTTCCGGCGGTATCTAAGCTTCGATCGAAA
>JAOZUO010000295.1 GCA_029938605.1 Deltaproteobacteria bacterium
GCGTGCCAGGCCCCGGTCGACAATAAAACCCAGACTTACCGCAGACCGTCAATATTCCCACTGTGGCAAGGCAGATACAGTTGTACTGACCATTCACGCCCGGGTGTGGTGGTAGCCCGGTGGGAGCGGGGTGTCTCTACTCGTCGTCATGGCCTGTGACCTTCACCCACTCACCCGTGGCCATGTCGTCGGTGTGTCTCCTCCTGTGCTCTTGTTGCACCGCCGGGCCACTTGTAATACACGTTACGTAGAGGTGATTTCCATGGCACGCGGCGTACTGCACCTGTTGGTGGTTGGCATTGTGGTGTTGAGCTCCGGCTGTTGGGGCCGTTCGGTGTGGGCGGACTTCGATGGGGGGGGGAACGTGAACCCCGACCCGGGCTGTGGCAACGACCGGTTGGAGGAGGGTGAGGAGTGCGACGGTTCCAACCTGGGGGGATACTCTTGCGAGATCTTGGGCTTTGGCGGAGGATCTCTGGCGTGTAGTAGTAGTTGTACCTTCGAGGTGTCGGGCTGCGGTGGGTCCGAGGACTGCGGCAACGGGAGCGTGGAGGAGGGCGAGGAGTGCGACGGCTCCAACCTGGCCGGCATGGACTGCTGGATGATGGGCTTTGCGGGGGGCAGCTTGAGCTGCACCAGCGCCTGTCGCCTCGAGACCAATATGTGCACCAGCTTCGAGGGATGCGGCAACGGCATGGTGGAGTTTGGCGAGGAGTGCGACGACGCCAACACCGCTCCCTGCGATGGTTGCGACGGCCAGTGTCGCATGGAGTACTGCGGTAACGGCGTGGTCGATTGCAACGAGCAGTGCGATGACGGCAACTTCCAGCCCGGCGATGGCTGCTCGGCGACTTGCCAGACAGAGTGGCAGTGCGGCGATGGCATCTGCGACGCCGTCGCTGGGGAGACTTGCGCGAATTGCCCCAGCGACTGCTGCAACCAGTGCGGCAACGGAGTGCTGGAGCCGGGCGCGGGCGAGGAGTGCGACGGCGCTGACCTCGGGGGCGCGGTGTGTGAGGATCACTGCTACGCGGGCGGTACCCTCGGGTGTGCCTATAACTGCACCTTCGAGTTCAGCGGTTGCTTCGGGGAGCCCCCTTGTGGGGACGGCGTGGCGGAGTGCGCCGAGGAGTGCGACGGCGCGGATCTCCAGGGCCAGACCTGTCAGAGCCTCAACTTCTTGGAGGGCTCGTTGGGCTGCACCGCCGGTTGCAGTTTCGACACCAGCGCGTGCACCGGGCAGCTACACTACCTGTACGAGAACTTCGAGGGCTCCACCCTGCCGGGCTGGGTACTGAGTGGTGACTGGGAGTGGGGCGTCCCCACGGGGTATTCCTCCGAGCCGCCGTCGGCCTACGAGGGGCAGCAGGTTCTCGGAACGCGGATTGGCCAGGACTATCGTGACAACCGGCAGTATCTGAACAACATGGCGCAGTCGCCGCTCATCAACCTGGCGAGCGCTACGGAACCGGTGCTGGTCTTCTGGGGCTGGATCGTGGCGGAGGAGTGCTGCGACGGCGCCAATGTGTGGGTGCGGCCCCAGGGCTCTACCCTCTGGGCGCACCTGGACAACCCGAGTGTAGCGTACACCAACAGTATCAGCGGCTATCTGGCTTGGACCGGCGTGGGGCTCGCCTCCTGGGTGGAGGTGGAGTTCGATCTGTCGGCCTACGTGGGGCAGTCCATCCAGATCGCTTTTTCCATGCGCACCGACGGCAGCGTCACCAATCCGGGAGCCTATGTGGACCAGGTTCTGGTCACCGAGGAGGGGGAGGGGCCGGTGTCTATCACCACCTTTGAGGATCTTGGCACATGTTTGGCGGCCGATCTCTTCTCCGAGCAGCTCTTCGCCATGGGCGGCTCCGGCTTCTACCAGTGGTCCATTGAGCCAGGGGGCGTGAGCGACGGGTGGCTTTCCATTGGCTCCACCTCGGGGATTTTGTCCGGTACGCCGGCGGACACCGACGCCGGGCCCGTGGAGGTGCTGGTTCGGGCTGCGTCCCAGGGGAATCCGAGCAACTTCGATGAGCGGCGCTTTTTTGTGGAGGTGCAGCGGGAGATCTGGAGTGACACCCTCGACGCCGGGGCCGTGGGCTGGACCCTGGCGGGGGACTGGGAGTGGGGTACACCCACGGCCGTGGGGCCGTCGGCCTGCCTGAGCGGAAGCTGTATGGGGCTGCGGATGAGCTCGAACTACAACAACAACCAGCAGTGGAACCTCTGCACCGCCACCTCGCCCCCCATCGACCTCACGGGCACGATCTCGCCGACCCTGCGGTTCTGGAGCTACATAGACACTGAGGGTTCCAACTGGGACGGCGGCAACCTCAAGATCTCCACGGGCGGCCCCACCTTCACCCTCGTCACGGGCGTGGACCCGCCGTACAACCAGACCAATGTGGACGGCCAGGTGGCCTGGGGTAACCCCAACATGACCAACGGTTGGCACCAGTTCGAAGCGGACGTGTCAGCCTACGCCGGCCAGGTCATTCGCCTGCAGTTCGCCTTCCACTCCGATGGGTCTGTGCGTCGGTCGGGCTGGTACGTAGACGAGCTCACGATCCTCGACTACTAGAAACTCAGGCCTCTTGCTCGCCTTCGGTGGATTTGACCGGCTTGACCGGCAGGGCGTACCTGTACAGCCAGATGGACAGGGCGCCGGCTCCGTACATGCAGAGGCCGAAGATGGCTGACGTGAAGAACATGGAGCTGTAGAAGTCGCCGATGCGGTCTTGCAGCAGGATGGCGATGGTCATGGCCAGCGAGGCGTTTCGGAGGCCGCACTCCAGGGAGATGGCGCGGATCTGGTAGTTGGAGATGCGCACCGCCTTGGCGATGAGGCCGCTGACCAACATCCCGGTGAAGGTCAGCAGAAACACCGTGAAATAGAACTTGGGGCTGTAGCGGGTGGTTTCGGCGAACTTCTCGATGTTCGACCAAACGCCCACGACGATGAGGAACAGCAGGGCACTGACGCCTATCATGGCGAAGGGCTTCTCGAGTTTTTTGGCGAGGCGCTCCCACTTGCCGCGCACGAGCATCCCCAGGAACAGCGGCACGATTACCAGCACGAGGATCTGTTTGAAGACCGCGCCCATGGGGATCGTGAAGTCGGGGATGTTGCCCCCGTAGAGGCCGAGTAAAAGGGGCGTGAACACCAGCGCCGCCACGGTACACACGGCGGTCAAGGACACCGACAGGGCCACGTCGCCCTTGCCCAGGTAGGTCATCAGGTTGGAGGTCACTCCGCCGGGGCTGGAGGCCACGAGGATCAGCCCCAGAAAGATGAAGGGGTAGGTTTCGTAGTAGCCGAAGGCGCGACCCACTCCGAAGGCGATCAGAGGCAGCAGGCCGAACTGGCACACGATGCCCACCACCATGCCGGAGGGTTTTTTAAACACCATCGCGAAGTCCCCGAGCGTGAGCGTGAGCCCCATTCCCACCATGGTCAAAAACAGCAGAAGCACGATGGCGATGAAGAAGAGGCGGTCAAGCATCATGCGCTTGGGCACCTTGGTGAGCCTCAGGAATCGGTACTCCACGCCATCGACGGTCTGGGTGACTACCTGGGCGTGGAAGGACATCTTGTTGCCAATTTTGGCCTGGAGATCGGCGTAGGGGCTTTGGGTGCCCTTCTTCAGGGCGGCCGCGTCCGCCGGGAGCCAGAGGATGTAAATGTCGCCGGAGATCTCCCGCACCAGGTAGGTGTTCGGCCCACCGGTTACCACGAGCTGACGGAGATTCCCCGTGAGCTTTTTGGTCTCGATGCCTTTCCATGAAAGACCTTGCGCGGTGGAAGCGATGCGACCGAAGATCGCGCCGCCCGTCTTCTTGTCGCGGGCGGATTTCGATAGGAACTTGTACAGCGCCGCCTTGCTCAGCTTCCGTGTTTCGGGCTGTGACTGAGGCTGTGACTGAGGCTGTGCCTTAGGCTGTGACTGCGGCGCCTTCTTTGTCGCACCGGCCTCGGCCGGAATCATCAGGCCAAAGGTCGCCACCACACCAATCGAGAGCCATCGCCACACGCGTGCCTGGTTCATCGGATCCTCCATGTTTGCGGGATAACGCACTCTTTTTATCAGCATTGGCAATGCGACTCAAGGCGCCGTCGGGGATCACATGACGTCGGCGGTGATGACGACCACGAGGTTGTTGACGACCTGCCACTGGTTGACGATGAGCGGCAGCCGCTTCGCCGAGACCAGGTAGTCCACCGAGACCCATCGCGCCACCTTGAGGCTGAGCTTGAAGGAGAGGTCGATGTCCATGAGGTCAAAGCCCCACAGGCCCGCCTCCACACTGGTGTATAGCGGGTAGGTGAAGTCGGCGAGCACAGCGTAGGTCAATCGCTTGTGAGCCTGTCCCCGGAGAGTGAAGCCCGTGGCGACGCCCAGTTGCTGATAGTTCCGCAGGGCGGCGAGCTCCAGCTCGTCGGTGGTGTCGATGTCTGCCGGGGTCCATCCACTCGCCCAGATTTGCTGGGTGGTGATGCCCATGTACAGCCCCAGGGTGGCCAAGGCTGATTCGTAGGCTCTGGCGCCGGAGCCCACGAGCTGCTTGAAAAACAGAGGGCTGAAGGGGCGTGTCAGATGGAAGCGGCGGTTGGCCCGGGCCAGGGCGGTGATTTGCGTGGAGTCCGTTCGCGTAAGCACCAGGTCCGTGTCCGCGGCCGGGACAAGGTCGCCCCCGAACAGTGGCGACGAAAGGGCCAGCCCGGCCTGAGCAGCTCCATGCGATCCAGCCGGAGGGTGTACTCCAGGGCCGCCCAGGAGGAAAGACGGATGGAGAGGGCCAGGCGCAGCTCCACATTGAGGAGTTGATGGTAGCCGAGCTCTGTCTGAAAGCTGGTGGCGAATGGAGCCATGAGCCGGGCGCCGAGTTGGTAGCTGAGCAGCTTTTGGGCCATGAGCCCGGTGAGGGCCAGGCGCGCCTCGGCGCCGCCCTGGACGTAGTCGCGCATTTGCACGAGCTCGAGCACATTGGGGGTGGCCCCGTCGTCGTGAACGACGTAGCCGCCCTGGGTGAATACCTGGTGGGCGACCACACCCAGGCAAAAGGAGAGGCGCGCGGCCGGGTGTGCGAGCGCTACGAGCTTCGCTCCGGCGGACTGCTCGAGGATCAGCGGCGCCAAAAACTCGGTGAGGGGATAGGGCTGCTGGGCTCCGACGACGTCGGTGAAGGTGTCGCCATTGGTGTTAGTGAGCTGGACCTGGGTCTCGGTCCGGCGTACGAGGCTGCCCTCCAGGAGCGTGCCACGGAGCCGGATCCCGCCGTAGACCAACAGCCGCTGCAACCGGGGGACGCGGTAGATGTACTCCGAGGTGACCTCAATGAGGTCGGTGCCCTTAGATGAAGGGCTCGGAGCCGGGCCCCTTCGTGGTGGCCTCCTGGATGAGCAGGAGGGTGCGCCATCGGTGGGGGCCGCGCTGGTAATCCAGACCGCCCCGCAGAGTCAGCCCCAAGGCCATGGCGAGGGAGTCGGGCACCCCCACGACCCCACGGCTTTGCCCGAAGGCGAAGTTGAGCCCGACGGTGAGCGACGGAACCATGCCCCGGTGCTTCTGCTTCTGCTTCTGCTTCTGCTTCTGCTTCTGCTTCTGCTTCTGCTTCTGCTTCT
>JAOZUO010000296.1 GCA_029938605.1 Deltaproteobacteria bacterium
CGCCGAAGCAGCGGCATGACCCCCTGATTCGGTTACACCCCGTGAACGGTTACTGCTCGTAGATATACTCGATGTGATTTCCGAGGGTGTCGTACTGGTCGGTGAGATACCACGCGAAGACCTGGCCGTTGTTCTCGGTGCGAGACTCTACGGTGTATCCAAATCGGTAGATCTTGCCGGACTTGTCGCGCACTTCCCAGCCGGCCTGGCCTTGCTGTGCCCGGATATACGCGCCCTCGATTTCGAGCCGGTAGAATCCGCTCGCAAGAGGCACGAGCTCCCCAGAGCCGACACCAGAAATTGTGTAGATATCAGAGCCGTCGTACTTCGGGATACCCTTTTCAGTGCGGATCTGAATCTTGGGAATGCCGAGCGACCAGCCGAACCCGACCTCGCTATTACCACCGCCAGAGGAGTATGACAGCGCGACCGACGGCGTGAGACCCCCCACACCGGACGGCACCTTGAGCGGCACCCGGTACGTCATGGAGCCAGTGTTCAGATCCGGCTTGAAGGATTCGCCGAGCCCACCCACCGAACCGGGGCCCTTGGGTAGAGAAATCACCCCGGGAGAGACGCCGGATTTGCCGGCTTGCGCCTCAGACGGTAAAAGCGCAATCAGACCAGCGACGAAGGTCAGAAATGCTCCGAATCGAAATTTCACTTTTCCACTCCTGACCGTAGCCACAATCTGCGACTCTGGCTGGCGTCGGGCTACCAGCGTTTCTTGCCCTTCCAACGACGCGACAGATCAATTGTGATGGTGACCCTAGTGGTCTTGCAAACCGGTACTACCTTCGGGGCGCCTCTCAACACACCGTAAGGCTCCCCGGGATCCAGGTAATCGTTGTTGTTCAGATCGACGAAGGCGTAGAGCCAGGCTTTGTCGTCGGACAACAGGTCCCAACGATACGTGTCCTCGTACAACCGCTTGCTGCTCTTAAAGTTTAGCTCGATAATCTGAAAGACTGTGTGTGGGTGCTTCCCTTTAGGATCGGGTAGCCCTTCCGTATCTAGCGCCGGGGCTGGGTGGTTGCGCTTGATCACCACTCCCCGTACCCGAATAAAGGCCTGAGAGGCTTTGGGCAATGTCCCATTTAGATTGACTCTCACCAGGATGTGAGACCGGCAGGGTCCGCCAAAGCATCCGTGCCGGTATCGACTACAGGATGCTGAGAGGGCAATGACCGTCACGACAATCAGACCCAATACCTCTCTTGTATTTGGACGAACACGCGTCATGGATTTATCGACAACCGGGCTTGTCGTTGCCGGCCAGTCACCCCTGGAGTCAATGCCCTAACTGCAGCGATACCCGCGTTTGTCCCCAACCACCTTTTAAAGTGCTTTTCGGCGCGCTGGGCCTGCATCTCCAGTGGCCCCGACGCATTCCACCAGCTCTTTCTACCAAGATTCTTGAGTAAGTTCCCCAAATAGCTCTTCAAAAACCGTGTGCGCCCCAAGCGGCCGAACTGCCCTACGTGGACCACCTCGTGAACGTAGTCCACGATGCTGATGCGCCCCTTGTTGAAGATCTGGTTGCCCAGGGTGATACAGTTGTTGAACGAGGCAAAATGTGATCCACTTCGGAGCCACTTGAACGTGCCTGGCAAGGCACGTTTTCCCTGATAGAGGGCGTGTTTTCGGTTGAGTCCGCGAAGCACGAGGCGACCGAAGCGAGGATTCTGCCTCGCGTATACGCGGATTATTTGGCGCCACAGCTTTGGTATTTTGACTTTGGTTGCGCCAAATCGGTTCAGCGCCTTGACGCCTCGAAAAACAAGGCTACCTAGGCCGCGGATCACCAGGCGGTTCGTGCGTGATGGCAACAACAGCCGCTTTAAAAACTTCCGCAATAGACCATTGAGCCCATCCGGATCGATGAGATTTAGGGGGCGGTTGCGTACGTAGCCGTATGCGTCTCCGGAGGGTTTGTGCTTGAGCAACAAGAGCGGATTCTGGAGAAACAAGGGATCGGGTCGATTCCATCTGCCCACCCCGGCTATCAGGTGGCGGCGCCCCATGAGAATCAGGCCGCTCGATCCGTCTGTCTCCTTGCCAGTATATCCGTAGTGGCTTGGGATCCGGCTGGAGTGATGGCGGGTAGCGCCATAAGGCAGGTGGTGCTGCTCGCTGACGACCTCTCCTTTGGCATCGACTAACAAGTGTACGCTTCCCAAGTGGTCGGTCAACACAGCAAAGCCGCTAGTGGGCCAACGCGGTGGAGTGCGTTCTTTCTTCGGATGACAGGTGGTTGTAAGTGCGATAACGCAAGCTCCCATGGTCACCGGGACCAGTCGCCGGCGCATGGTGATGGTGACGCGATCTTTCGATCGGCCATGGGAGTGTGTACGCCTATGGGAAACAAACACCACTGACACCAGGAGCAGCAAGGTCATTGGGCCGGCGGGCGGTAATGGCCGCTCAGGCAGAAGCGGGGCAACCGCTGCTGAGGATGGCGAGGACACTGGGTTCGAGTCGCCTACGCGCGCGATACGCTCCTTGCCGGAGTAGATGTGCTTGACCATCTCGCCATCTCGGAGCTCGAAGTAGCGATTTACGTACACCGTCGTGTGAGTGGATCCATCCGATCCGGCGAGGACTCGCTTGGCGCGCGCGCCCGAATAGTCATACGTATTGTCGATGATCTCACCCGAGGCGCTCTCAATCCGTGTGACCTGATGCAGCACATTGTAGGTGAGCGAAGCACCAGGCGTGCGGGTCAAAGCCCCCGCGCCATTGTATTCGTACCGCTGCTCTTGCTGCGCGGTAATCAGTGAGGTGAGAGCATGGGGCCCCGCTCCCGACTCACCGTATCGGTAGGTCGCCGACTGCATGCCCGGAATCGGTGAATCCGATTCCACCGTAACGCTCTCGATGGCACCACAAGGTGCGTGCTGCCAGGAGAGCTCGTAGCCCGAACCCTGCACCGATGTCAGCTGATCCCGCGCGTCATAGGACGCCTGCAGGGTGCGGTCCTGACTCTCGGCCGTACCCAATCGTCCGTCGAGGACCCCCACCAGATTGCCCTTGGGATCATAGGACAGGCGCAGATCCTGCAGAACCCGCGCGTCGTCACCCACCTCAGACTCGATATGGGTCAATCGCAAGCGCTCGTCGTATTGCTTCATGACCTGCACGCCGTTTTCGTACTGACGCACAAGCAACTCGCCCGCCGGCCCGTACTCCTGCCGCTCGACAAACCCATCGATGCGCTCCACAAGCGAGCGTGGGTTGTATCGGTAGTCTGCCCTCGTGCCGTCCGGATATACGATCGCGCGAAGTCTGTCGGCGGAGTCGTACTCCTGCTGCAAGCTATACGACTGACCGTCGACCACCCGCCGTTCGATCACGCGCCTGCCACGGGAATCGTAGCCGAAGGCCAACGAGCCCAACGCATCCTCCACCCAGCCGAGCTGGCCCGCAACAAACTGCAGGTCACTGCCCGATTGCGGCTCGTCATAATGATAGCGGACGCGCTGCTCAAAACCAGCAGTGTCGTCGCCGTGCGCCTCCGACAGAATGCGCCCCGCACCGTCGTATGTGAAAACCACCGCCTGCCCCAGCGGGTCATCTCGACGCTCGAGGTTGCCGGCATCGTCATAGTGAAAGAACCACTCTCCCGCGTCGGGATGAAGTGATCGCGTAACACGACCGAGGCCATCGTACGAAAACTCCCGTCGGTGCTCCCCGGCGTCGGTGAAGACCACCAGTCGTCCGGCGGCGTCGTACTCGTAGCGTCGCCTGTGGTACAGGCCCGCTCCGTCGTCATCCGCGATTTCGACGTTGCGACCCAGCCCATCATAGGCCTGGAGCGTGGGGGTATCCTGATGCGGTGAGCCAGGGTCGAGATCGTTTTCGTCATAGTGCCGAATTAGCATCGGCTCACGCTGTGTTCTGCGCTCTGATCCATCCGGCAGCAGTACCAACTCCGCTCGCCCCATGGCGTCGCGCCAGATCTGCGTCATGGGCTGAACGGAATCCGGTGCCTCCCAATCGCTTGTGTTGACAAAGTGAGGCTGGTACTTGAAGGACGGTCGGCCCCGAGCGTCGCGCACCATCGCCTGCGTTTCCACCCAGAGGCCGCCCTCGGCGCGTTGACGTTGCCCACGCGGCCGCCCCAGGCCATCGTAGTAGCTTACCTTGTCCAACGTCGCTTCGTCATCCGGATCGGTTCGTTGGTGCTCCCACACGGCCGACAGCGGAGCGCCCAGCTCGTAACGATAGCTTGCCGTTGGCAGCGCCAAGGAGTCGCCGGGTTTGACGATGGAGGTTACCCGTCCCAGCGCATCCGCGGTGAAGAGCGTCTCGGCACCGTTCCAGTTAACACTCCGGGTGACAACTCCCAACAGCGTATCGTACTCGACGCTCATGACGAGCGTTCGCTCATCCAAGTGGAGACGCTCGGCAATCGGAAATCGGTGGCAATCTGAATCCCATTCAACGCTTCGTTCATAACCTAACGCATCGATCGTTCTGACCGTATTACCCCACTCATCGTGCGCAATTCGCCTCTTCGGGATCCAACGGTCGTCGGCGGCACCGAGCCAGACCTCGCTTCGCTTCAACAGGCCACGGTGGACCTGACCCTGGGGCAGTCCTTCGTAGTCCGCCCCGTCGTAGTACATGCGCTTCCACTGAACGACTTCGCGGTGCACGTTCAGAACCTGCGTGCCCGACACGCGATCAAGGATCCAATCCTCGTCATTTACAGCATACTCGGTCAGCGTGATCCGTTCATCATCACCCAACTCCGGATCACCATCAACTACCTCACCCCACTCGTACTTGGCTGTTTGATTTCCGTACTCGTCCCACTCGTACTCAGTGAGCGTTGTACGCGGCACCGTGGTTCCCTCCACGTGCTCCACCTGACGCAAACGCTGTCGAGACGCACGAACGGTGCGTCCATCGGTCCCGATAGCCAGCGAGAACAGATCAAACAGTGCTTCTTCCACGCTGAATATCTTACCTGTCTCATCTTCGAGCTGACGCCGCAGCACCAAGCCCTTTCTCGCTTCTTCTATCCAACCCACGTCGAACTCCAACGTCGTGAGCAGGGTCGGCGAGTGATCGTCGCCAACAGCGCGCTGCAGAGTCTCACCAAATCCACGAAACTCCCGCTCAGCGCCGTTGTAGTGGCCATCTCGATACACAAACTCGGTGACCATATCTGGTCCGATAGAATCGGATATTGTGAACTGCGAGAGCACCTGGGTAGGCACCGGCTGCTCCACGGTCCACGGGTCACCTTCGCGGCGAGCCAGAGCCGACATCTCACCACTGGACGAATACACGGCGCGCAGTACCTTGCCTAAGCCGTTGGAGGCCTCAAAGAGGAGGCCAGGTCGATTCGCGCCCATGATGTCGAGGTATTTCCATGCCTCGGCCGGGCTGCCGCTTACGTCGATCCACACTATGTCGGTGGATCCGTTGCCGTTCATGTCCGCAAAATCTATCGTCGTGTTGATCGGGTCGCGGTAGGGCGTGTCCACGATGGTCCGCAGCACGCCAAAGCTCCCGTCACCTTGGTTGAGCCAGTACTCCACTTGATTGACGCCCACCCTGACGAGATCACCGAGGCCATCGCCGTTCAGATCGCGCAGCT
>JAOZUO010000297.1:0-1024 GCA_029938605.1 Deltaproteobacteria bacterium
ATCGTCCTCGGCATGGTCGGCGGCCCAGAGGTCCCCGACCTATCCAACCTATCCGGCAAACCCCTCGACGAGGCCCTGGCTCCACTGGACGCCCTGGTGACCACCCTCGAACAGGTGCGCGCCGCGGTGCCCATCCCATAGGAGGCCCCCATGTCGTCCGAGCCCCGAAACCTGCTCACCCCCTTCCGCCGCGACCTCAAGAGCGACTTCGCCTCCGGCACCGGCGAAGACCTCGAACGCTCCAAGGTCACCCAGGTCCTCGCCACCGAAGGCGCCACCCCACGCACCTCAGGCGAGCTCCCCTGGCGCACCAACTTCGGCTCCGCCCTCCACCTCCTACGCCACCAGCGCAACGACGAAGCCCTCGCCGAGCTCGCACGGGTCTACTGCCGCGATGCGCTCACAAAGTGGCTCCGGAGTTCAGTGCTATTCACCGTAGCCACGACTGGAACAGAATCAGACCTCACTATCAATGTGAAAACAACACGTTCGACCAACTATGCCGAGGCCGGTCAATCCGTGACCATCAAGCCATCCTCCGACGCTGCTTAGAGACGAGAAACACCAAAACGACACATTGCACCTACTGAGACGGATGAGTGCACGAGATAATCTCCTGCAATGCAGAGGTCAGTTTCCTGGTGAGTGCATTGCGCGCACCTGCTGGAGTCTCGGCAGCGGTGAGTTCGTATATCAAGACCCGCCTCTGTCGTAGGTCGAATGGAAGCTGCTCCAGCGAGCCGGTTGCCGCGTTCATCACGAAAATCACATTCTCCCATCCGAGCGCGCGGAGCGCGTATCCAGCCTCGAAAAGGACGTTGGGATTTGGCGTGGGTCTGCCCTCGGCCTTCCCGATTAGACTAATATCGGCAACAAAAATATTGCAGGAGGCTATCTTCTTCAGAATCGCGTTGCATATATCAGGCGAGCCAGGCAAGCCCTGCGTATCTCGCTCGACCACGGGAAGTTCTTCTACGGTCCCTACATCGTGTAGGGCGCGTGCAGCACGTTCCAAGGCGTTGCT
>JAOZUO010000297.1:1034-5588 GCA_029938605.1 Deltaproteobacteria bacterium
TGTTGGGTAGGTCCGACTGCCAGGAGAAGAATATCGTAATCGGCCTGTCAGGGTCAGGCGCCTCGAAGAGGTCATCACTTTCGTTGGTGTCATCCCTGAGTGGTTCGGCTATTGCACTCAAGTAGTCCGAGGCTTCGGGAGTCCAAGCGTAGAACTCCGATGAACCTGTCTTACGTAGACGCTCGTTGGTTTCAAATACGAGGTCATCTAGGATCGGCCTCACATGATGCAGCGGGACTCCGGTCGAGCCTGCAATCCCAGCTGCGGAGAACTCCTGGTTCTGGTCGATTAGAGCAACCGCTCTCGCTGCAACCAAGCGCCGTGCCTCTTCCTTGCTGAGATCCGGTACTGGTGGATGAGGATCATGTCTGGCCTTTACCTCCCCAAAGAACTCGACATGAATCTCGGGTGCTCCGTTCAAGAAAAACCGCAGAAGCGGACTCAGTTCATTCTGGTACAAGTGCCACTGGTCAGCTGATACCCCCGTCTCAGACTCAAGATACGATTCAGAAACTTCTTTGGTTCTTGGTGGCAACGACTCAACGAATGACGCCAGCGCGTGCCAGTGCTCGAATGGTATCGGCATGAGTCTATTCTACATTTCTTTGAGAAATCCTGAAGGCTCTCAGTAGTTCGATCGCGTCCCTGCTTCGGAGCATGGGGACATTGCTTCTGTAGAAGGCGAAGCCGGTGGCGATCCCTCCAACCAGTATCGAATACACGAAGCGGCCCTCACACCAACTGAGCAAGGGTGAAGAATATTCCATGCCGGCA
The DNA here is from genome assembly GCA_029938605.1 of Deltaproteobacteria bacterium. Lineage (GTDB taxonomy): Bacteria > Myxococcota_A > Polyangia > HGW-17 > JAJRWW01 > JAJRWW01. The sequence continues at coordinate 1,809 of JAOZUO010000297.1, forward strand.
GGACGTATATCTGTTGAAATGAGAGAGACTCGCTCTGATCTGAATGAGAAGGCTCGCGGCGTCCTCCTCGGGACGGCGCTCGGCGATGCGTTTGCGTATCCATTCGAGGGAACTCCACTTGGAGGCCTTGACCGTCTCGAGGCGTCTCTAGCGAGGAGGGCCGCCTCGTCTTCACACTGGGGCTACAGCGATGACACCGAGATGATGCTCGGCGTGGCCGAGTCGATCATCGAGGAAGTGGGCATCGAGCCGCGCCATGTATTGGAGCGGTTTGCCCTGAATTATGAGCCAGCGCGTGGTTACGGCAAAGGGATGAAGCTCGCCATTGATGCGCTCATGCGCGGCAAGCACTGGCGTGTAGTTGCCTTCAGCGCCTGGCCTGAAGGATCGAAGGGCAACGGCGCCGCTGCACGCATCGGCCCTGTGTCCTGTTTGCATCACAGCAGCACCAAAGAGCTATCCCGCGCGATTACCGCGGCCACGGTTATCACTCACGCCCATCCGGACGCCATTGCGGGCGCCTTGCTCCAAGGTCATGCGGTATCCGCCGCCATTCGATGCAAGGATCTGGATTCGCTCGACCGGGAACTATTTCTTGCAGAGCTTCGCTCTGTTTCATACCCAAGCGGTACGTGGGCACACAGCGCCATTGATGAGATCGGCCGCATGCTCTGTTTGGAGCCGAGCAGGTTGGAAGTAGTCGAGGCGCTTGGCCACGGCTACCTGGCGCAGTACGCCGTACCCGCTGCGATCTACTGCTTCCTAAGAAACGCTCCCGATTTCCGCAAGGTGGTTGTGGAGGCTGCAAGTCTAGGTGGCGATACCGACACCATCGCGGCCATGGCCGGTGCGCTCGCGGGTGCTTTGGTGGGCTCTCATGGAATCCCCTCCCTTTGGAAGGACAATCTGGAGCATGGCAGCCGGGGCTACGAGTACATGCTGCACGTTGCAGATGGCATTGCCCGCTTAGCATCGGACAGCAAATGAACATCCTCATGGTCGAGAATCACGAGGTGTTCGCAAAAACAGTGGCGGGTGCCTTACTTGCCGAACACAACGTCATCGTCGTTCCCACGCTCCGGGCGGCAAGGCAGGCTCTCCTCGCCCGTGGACCATTTCACGCGGTGCTCGTCGACTACGATCTCGATGATGGCAAGGGCGATGACTTAGTGCGATGGCTGGCCAGCCGAAGCGCCCAGCCGCCGACCATCGGTATCTCATCTCACGACGCCGGAAACACCGCGCTCCTCAACGCCGGTGCGGTCGAAATTTGCCCCAAGATGCGTTTCAGTGACATCAGCAGATTTCTCGACAAGGCCGTGGCCTCCCGACCGGTGGCAGCTACCAGAAAACGGGCAGCCGAAATCGACAGCTTCTCGATGGTAGAGGGTCTAGAGGATCGGGTTCTGGTCAGACGTATTGGCTCAGGGACGCTCGTCCTCGTAGCCGATGGCGCCGGAGGATCGGGACGAGGTGCGCAAGCTGCGGACCAATTCATCAACAGTGTCGATAGTTCTGTGGCTGATCGCGGTGGAGTCCACGATCCACTTGAAATAGCCGACGTCCTCCACGACATAGACCAAATGATCGCCACGACATGCGACGGAGGAGAAACCACGGGCGTTGTTGTCATGATTCAGGACGGCGAGCTACTCGGTGCCAGTGTCGGAGACTCTGAAGCACATCTACAAAGTGGCTCGTCCGGCCTCGACCTCACGAAGCAGCAGCGACGAAAGCCCCTGCTGGGATCGGGCCAGGCCATCCCCGTGGCGTTTGGCCCGGTTAGTTTCCGCGGGACGCTGATCTCGGGCACCGATGGTGTGTTCAGCTACGCAAACCGGGACATTATCCAATCGGCAGCCGGAACCCTCAGCCTGGTTGTGGCAGCCAAGGCCATTGCCGAAAGCGCGCGCCTTCCCTCTGGGGAGCTTCAAGACGATATCGGACTGGTTCTTCTTCGACAGACGGAAGATTGAGCCAAGGTGGCGTCTCAGTTAGCCGACCCAACGGCAGAGCAGTCGGAGCACCTCGCAAAAATCTATCCGAATTGTTCGCCACACCCAGTATTAGCCACGTTTGTCGCTGTCCTGATCAACCAGCGCCAGCAACGCCCCGCTCCTGCCCTGCGACAACACCCCCAACAACCTCAAGTGATGCGAGACCAAGCGGACAGGAATCCACTCCTCGACAGGCGCACCCAACGCGCCGACGAGCAACGGAATGAGCGGATCGGGTTTGTCGATAAATCCACCGAAGAGCTTCTTCATCATGGAATTCGCCGGGCGGAAGCTGCGGTCAACTCGGAAGACGCCGTCCACTCCACCACGACTCCTCGGAGCCTGGGCGTCGAAACCATAAGCTACATTCTTCAGCGCGGAGAGCATCGCGATCGACTTCCACACCTTTCCCTTCCGGCACTTTTTTCTTAGGCGAGCCGTTACGATGACGCTCAGCCTCCCATGAGGCGTGTCGAACTCTCCCAGCGTCGCCATCGGCTCCTCTGCGAGGACCGGTTCGGTCGATGCGAGCTTACGTCTCACGTCTGCGAGTTCCATTGATCTCCGTTGGTCGCTTTCGGTAGAGCCGTCGCAACGACCGCTCGTGCCGAACGCAAATACCCTTCAACTCTTCTCTCGGTACTCTTCCATCACCTCGATGAGTCCGACGATGTTCAGGTTCAGCTCCTCGAGCTTCTCTGCGGGAATCCACCACTCCGTGTGGTGAAACGCACCGACGGTCTGGATATCGTACTGGTCCATGAAGGTCTTCTTGACCTCGAAGCGGGTCACGTAGCCGACACCGCTCTCCTTCACGTTCCATTGGGTCGCGATCTCAACGGCATAGCGCTCATTGGTCACCGGATAGAAGATCGGCTGCTCCGGCAGCCGAGGTGGCCAGCGCGTAAAGCCACTTTCCTCGACGAGCGCTAGCTCCTTCGGCCCAGTCGGTCGATATACTGTGACGGTCTCGCTCATCGCTGATTATCCACGGCTGCTCTGTTGTAAGTCGGGTCCTCCCGAACGCGCCTCACAGGCAATCCTATTACAGATTGCCTCGCAACGGCTAGACCATAACCTCGCTGAATCTGTCCCCACCCAGCCTGACGGGGGCTTTGCCTCTGTAGGAGGCGAAGCGGGTGGCGATCCTTCCAGGCAGCGTTGACTACACGGACAAGGACTTCGACTCGTTGCGGGCGCGGCTTATCGCGCTGTTGCGGAGCGTGTTCCCGGATTGGAGCGACTTTGATGTTGCCTCGTTTGGGAACCTGCTGGTCGAGATGTATGCGTTCGTGGGCGACGTGATCACGTACTACCTGGACAATCAGGCGAGGGAGTCGCGGATTGGTACGGCCACCCAGCGCAAGAACGTCATCGCGCTGGCGCAGCTGCTTGGCTACCGGCTCCACGGGGCGCGGGCGGCTACGGCTGAGGTGGTGTTCTCGCTGCCTCAACCACCGGTGGCTGATGTCCCTGTACCGGCGGGTACGGTGGTGCGCACACGGGAGGTGACCGAGCCAGTGCGGTTTCAGCTCCTCGCGGATGTGCTGATTCCTGCGGGACTGGATCCGCCGCGGGTCACCGGAGTCCTGGAGCACTCTGTGTTGCACCCCCAGTTGTTTGACGCGCAGGGACTGGCCGGTCTGGACCTGCCGCTGGATCACACACCTTACCTGGACGGCTCGGCCTTGGTTTCGGCGGCCAACGGTGGATACGCCGAGCGGAGCAGCCTGCTTGGGTCTGGGCCGAACGACCGTGACCTCCTGGTGTTGGTGGACCAGAA
>JAOZUO010000158.1 GCA_029938605.1 Deltaproteobacteria bacterium
CACCACGCAAATGAGCCTCGAAGCGCATCCCAGCTCGCTCAAGTAGTAAGCTCAAGCCGCGGCAAAAAGGTCCCGACCACTCGAATCCGAGGCGTAATCCATTCGCTCAGACAAAAGCTGGAGCCAGACCCATCAAACCCACGTCATCTGGTCACTGAAAAAATGCGAGGTTACAGATGGGTGATTTCATAAATAGAGATCTCCACCAGAACACCCCAAAAGCGAAAATGCGCCAAAATTCCGGCCAATGTTCGGAAAACGAACACACGATCACGGCTATCCACGCGACTTAGGATTCCTCCTCGAAAAGCAAGTTCCTGAGTTCAAAAGTAGATTCATAATAAACCAGCCGCAACAGTGACCTCCCTTACCCGAAATACTCAATCGAGCAAAACCGTGCGCAACTGTGAACGCAACTCCCACATCCCAAAATTAATCCCAGACTGAACATTATTCCTATTGCAACCCCTAAAAGATTCTTGCTACGCTCCTACCAACCCAAAAACGCTAAGGGACGCCTAGTCACCCCACGGACTCTCAACGACTGACCATCTCAGTCCACGAAGAGACAAAAAATGACGGCGCCCGGCGGAGGGAGGGGCGCTGGTACTTGGCTCGCTGCCGAGACGGTTGAGTTGCGTCTAGCGCCAGAGCCCCCTCCACGCTTCACAAGCGAGAACGAGTTTCGGAGGAGTATCTCGATGCACCGCAACAAACCAACGGCAGCGTACCTAATGTCACTCTTTCTATTGGTCGCCACCCCAGCCGTATCCGCCGGATGCGGCACCAGCGAGCCCGGGACCAATCAGGATGGTGGCGTTGACGGCGACTCCGATGTCGATCCACAAGACGCATGGGTCGACAACGGGCCGCTTGACTGCGGCGTCCGCCCAGAGGACGGCTCGGTCTGCGTGTCCGGTCGTTTCTACGACTTTGAGACCAACGAGCCCGTCGCCCCTGGTGTGACGAACGAGATCTTTACCTTCGGACAGGGCACCGAGATGCTAGCCACGCGAAATGCATCGGACACGCTCTTCGGCCACGTCGCGCCGACTGGTCGTTTCGTGACTTGGTCCAGGTACGGCGGCACGCGCAGATGCCTTGGGCTGGTCGACGACGTCAGCGGCTACGCGCCGGCCACAATCAACTGCTACTCGGGGTCCTTCAGTACGCTGCCGGACTACCCAGGCGGCTACAGGTACTACCTTGTCTCCAGCTCCACTCACGCCACTTGGGTGACCTCGTATCCAGGCACCGTGGACCTCCAGACGGAGCGACCGCTGATCCTCGGCCAGTGCCTCGCAGACGACTGGGCGCGATGGAACTTCGGAGAGTACAGCATGCAATCGTCCGATCATTCGACGGAGTGGCACCTGCTACAGACTTGTTATCCCCTCACTGAGGACCGTCTCGGCTTCCACGATCTGGATGATCTCTTGGCTCCAATCCAGACAGGTGGAGCGCTACTCTACAATGCTCCCTTCGAAGAAAATGGCAGTCCACTTGACGCTATTACCGGACTAAATTTCAGCTGCAACGATACCCATTTGAACTTCTTCGACTATGGCCGCATCGACACAGAGTGGGGAGGGGTCGAGGTCGCGATCCTGAACAACATTCCATTCTGACATCGGGAGGCTTCACGCCACCACCTTGGAGGAAGAGATGCTCGCAAGACACATAGTGGCACTATGCTTGAGCGCCATAACGACAACAGGTTGTCAGGGCGGGATGCAAACGAGCCCGATACACAGCACGGAACAGACACACCGCAGCGTGCAGCTCGACTATGAAGGTCTTGGAGATGCCTGTCCCTGTCATCCGGATGGTCAGGGCTCCAGCAGCTGCGATTGGGGTCTCTACGTTCCACCAAGCCTCGCCAGCGGTGACGGCGACATGTGCGATTTCTGGATAGGCCGACAGGAGGTTCTCCTCTGCGGCGCCTACTTCCACTTCAACAAGGCCACTTCGCTCTCCAATGTCGCTGGTATCGATTGGCCAAAGCGTCTTGCCTACTTTCGCGCCTCAGTCGAGAATTTGATGGACCTCATCTTCGATACACAGGACCTCGAGGACCTCGATAACTGGGTTCAGGACTATACTGAAGACAAACTCGTTGATAGCTGCTGGGATGCAAATGAAGATCGCGTCGCACAGCTGCAGTACGTCAGGCGATTGAAGCTTCAGGCCGCCGAATTGTACAAACACATCGGCGATCTGTATTCGTACGCCCTGGTTGCTGAGGCGGACGGTTCGCGCACGATCTCTGGCAATACATCGGAGTACTCCGACGGCGTCTGGAGCCCCTTCGACGATGGCACTTTGTCGTTTACCGACCTTGAGGGCTATCGCGGCCTGGCTGCCGCCTTTTTCCTCGGCACCGACATCAAGGTTCTTGACGATCTGACCCAGAGGGAAGGCATTCCGCAAACTCAGTCGATCCAGTTTGCCTGCGAAAAAACTAACCCTCTTGCAGCCGACGACGAGCAACGGCTTTTTAGCAACGACGAGTGCAATGAGCGCATGCTCGTGCCGCTGGCGCCCTGTCAGGTGTCCAGCCGGAACGCCCATGTGGAAGCCGCGCTGCGCCTGCTTCGACGGTACGGGGTTCCGGTGGGGGTCAACGGCCGCTACGTTGACGCGGAAGCCGACCTCGCTGACTTCCTGGTGGAACGAGTTAACCAGGACCGGGCGTCGAGCAACCTGCCTCCCATCGCAGACGTGGACAATCTCCTGAGCTCATTCGAGACCTCCCTTGAGGCCTTGTCTCAAGGGAGCCGCTATCTTGAGCAGGAGGCACAGATCTATCTGTACAACCTCCGGGTCGTCGACGACCCGTCTTTGGGCGGCGACTACGCGAAGTACATCGACGGACACCTCGGGTACAAAACCGACATTCAGCGCACACTGGTTGGGGGCCGCGTGAACGGCTCCCGCATCGGCCACGAGGACATCGATGTCGCCAGCGGTGATGTACCGCTCTACCGGCGGTTCCGTGCGCCGATTCCTGGCGACGAGTTCAATGCCGTGTGGCATTTCAACTACTTCAAGCACTCGTATTTCAAGACCCTCAGCTTCTTGAGGGCGGTTGCTTCGTTCCGCATTAATGATCCGTCTGCCTGGTGGCTCCAAGAGCCGGAGTTGCAGAGCTACGGTGCGGAGATCAACGAGCCGTACGATGAGATCGTTCAGCTCGTCGATGATGAGATCGGGGCGAAGGAGATTATGTACCTGATCCATTTTCTGTCCGAGTCAGGTCAGTTACCCCAGAACCAGTATCTTACCCGAACCTACGATGTCTATCTGCTGCTTCCGTTCCAGGCCACGAACATCGAGGTGATTAGCGGAAAGCGCAACTCCTATTCTGCCACGCCGGGAGCCATGAACGACGGCCTGGACGGTCTGCGATGCCGGCTGTACGGCGAAGTGGGCGGGCAGCCGTGCGACCTCGCTGACTACATCGTCCCCCACACAAGCTCAAGCACGTGTCCCGCAGAATATGAGAACTGCTTTACTGCTCAGTTCGTCACTCGTCAGAAGTTCCTCGACACACAAAACCACCAGCGGTACCCCCTGTTCCTCTTCATCGGAGGGGAGCTGGTGGACAGCATCTACTTCGAGTACGGCAATACCTGGGCCAGCTGGGAGCCTTCGACATGGCTGCCGAGCATACATTGGCTCCGGTCGCAGATCGACCTGCCGGTCAGGGAACGTATCGAGAAGATCATCAAGCGATCCGACAACCAGTGCTCCGAGCCTTTCTACAACTCACTCGGCTTGCGAAATGACCTCGTGCCCCCATTGGAGAACGAGTTGATCTCGTCGGGAGGCGAAGGCAGCATCGAGGACTCGTACCAGTACTACCTCCTGAAGGCTCAAGACGCGGCGATTTATGCCGGGACCAAAATCGACGCGGCAAATGCCAGCGAGCAGGCAGAGGTCAATTATAGTAACGAGGTTGACGAGCTAAAGGCCAAGTCGCTGAACCGCCTAGAGCAGATCTGCGGCGAGGGCCGAGAGACCTGTACTGTGGTGAAAGGGGACTATGGGCTGGGCGACCCACCGGACGGGCTCTGGTCCGTGCCGGCCATGAACGCTGCCGACGAGGAGGGGACGTTCAGCTGCGACGGCTACAGCCAGAACTATAACCTTCCAAATTACCTCGCCATGCCCGAGCCTCCTATCGTCGACAGTCCCGGAGATTTTCTGCATCTCGGCAGATGGATTAGATGTCACAACGAAAAGTGGTTCACTACGTTTGCTGAAATATTCAAGATTCGAGATTTGCCGACGATCATCGCTAACGATCCCTACCTCACGGGGGGCTCTATTTATGTGTACGATGGTGAGTATCTCGCAGTACTTATGGAAATCAACAGCGGCCTGTTGGATTTATTGAGCAACATTCACAAGCTGTTCTTCCTGCAGGATACCGTTGGACTGGAGATGGCAGCGCTGCAGGACGAAGCATATGCGCTAGCAAACAAGAAGAACGCCGCCGAGATGAAACAGGCTTTTGCTTTGTTCAGAGGAATCCTCAACGTGGTGAAAGGATTTGCCCAACAGAGCGTATTTTCAATTGTGTCTGCAGGGGCTGACCTACAGAGCAGCTACACGATGGCTGTTATGGAGGAAGATGAGGCAGCACTCAATCTCGACGCAGCGATGAAGGGCAGCTTCTTGCTTGCGTTGCAGCGGCTTCAGTCCATCAAGCAGATGTACAACACCTTGCGGCAGAACAAGCTGCGCATCGAAACAGGAATCCAGCTGCTGAAGAAGCTGGAGTTGGAACAGCGGCAGGTCACCAATGACGCGGATCGACTGGAGGCGGCTAAGCTGGAGAGCCTGCTCGGCACTGAGTGCGTCGATAGCGACGGACAGTGCTTGAAGAGCTACCGGAAGCTGTTCAACGTCAAGCACCTTCGCGCCTTGGGCGCGCTGAAGAGGGCGCAGAAGATGAGCTTCATCGCCAAGCGGGCGCTGGAGTTCAAGCTTGGCGTCGACTTCACTCGCGAAAAGCAGGACGGGATCATCGTGGATGCCCCATCCCTATGGCAGGACGACGTGTTCCGAGTTTTCAGCGACGATCCGCTCTACGACGGGGACGTGGCGACCACGGACTATGTGAAGAAGCTGGAGGACTATCTGTACGGCTACCCCTTTGATCACCCCTTCGCGGACGAGGAGGACCTCGCCGTCATCTCGGTCAGGGATGACCTCCTAGGCGTCGGTAACGAACGGATGTGTCTGGTACCTGTGCAGAACGAGAACTACGTACTTGACAGCCACGACCTCGAAGCATGGACAGTATCTCCCTCAGATACGTTCGTGGAGCCGAACGCGTCGATGGCTCCAGATCCTACGTATGGGATTTCTGCCGAGCACTTTGTACCTCTTGGGGCACCCCGTTTTGACGTCACCTCTCGTGAGAACGAGTTCTATGGCCAATCCAATGAAGGTTTCCCTGGCGGACAGAGCAATGTACACGCTTCAATCTGGGTCAAGGTCGCGTCAGGCTACTCTATTGTACGGGTCACCGCTCGGGCGAGCTACTATCAGGAAGGCACCTACCAGAGGTTGTTTGGCCGGTCGGTTATCTCTCCGAATGTGCGGGTAAACGCAGTAGACGGCTGGACGCTTGTTTCAGTTGCTGGTGTTGTCGACGCACCGGGATCTGACCAGTACGTGACCATCCAGCTCCAGGTGAGATCCAATGGGACCGGTAGTGGCGAGGTGGACCTCTGGGGCGGCCAGATTACTGCAACGGCGCAATCGCTACCGTACATGCCCAACCCCGAGTTTGACGTGCGCCAAGGATGCCAGTTCTACCAGTGGAATGATCCCATCACCAACGACCCGATGTCTGGCTACTATCCGAGCCCGCAGCTCCTCGCAGAGACGATGCGGCAGCGTTTCCGGATCAAATGCGTGGACAACGCGGTCGCCTTGCCGAGTGCCGACCTCACGATTTGCGGCCCGAGCGAGAACATCGAGTACTTCGAGACCGACTTCTCGATAAGTCTGTCGGGAATTATGCAGGGCAAGATCCTCCGGCAGGACCAGTTTGCGGTTGGCAACTACAACTACCGGCTCAAGGAGCTCGGCGTGAACCTGGTGGGGTCAAACGTGAAGGACTGCAGCCTGGATCCCGGCGCTGGCTCCGCCTGCTACCAAAACCAATTCATCCCGTACGACCTCACACACGGCGGGCATGTGGAGATCCTGGATTACGAGAGAAAGACCAACCAGTACACGATGTCCACGGGCGTGATTCACTACGGCAAGGCACTCGCGGCCGAGCGCATCCTCACGAACCCGATGTCTGCCACCGACTCCGTGCTGCTTGAGCCATACAAAAAATCGGAGTTCAGCGGCCGGCCGGTACAAGGGAGCTACATCCTCAGAATATACAATGTGCCCGGGCTCCGTTGGGTAAACGTGGAGGACATCCAGATCTACATGAACTACCGGTACTGGTCCGCCTTCTCGAATCCGTAGTTGAGGCCTGAACGGCTTCAGGTACGGAAAGGCTGCTCGCTTGAGAAGGAGGACGGTATGAGATGGGTTTTCGCTGTTTTCGGTCTTGCGGTGGTTTGGCTCACCGGCTGCCCAGCGATGAGCATCGCACCAAGCTCGGGGCCGCAGGGGGCGCTAGCTTTCGAGATCGTGCTGTCTGGCGAGAACACGACCTGGTCGCAAACGGGCACCACGGCGGAGTTCCTGGCACCCTCAGGGGTTGAGATCCAAGAGCTCACCGTGACTAGCCAGGCGAGCGCGGTTCTGGTCGTCCGCATTCCCGCCGACGAGCCGCTCGGCGCGCACACATTGCGGTTGACCACGGGGAGCGAGGAGGTGGATGCGGAGTTCGTGGTGACGGCAGGACCCACGGTGTGGCTTTCGCCCTCCAGCGCGGAACGGTACGCCTATGGGCAGGAAGTTGTGGTCCAGGGAGCGAGCACGACTTTCTCGGCCTCAGGGTTTGGGGTGGCGGTCCATATTCCTGGCGTGACGGTGGTAGGGGCACCGCTAGTGGTGAGCGACACCGAAGTGTTGGTGACCCTCGACGTGGAGATGGCGGCGCTGGAAGGCGTGTATCCGGGATCGTTCGTAGTGAGCACCGACTGGCAGGATGTGGAGCTGGATTTTGAGATTTTGCCCGTCCAGGGACGGTACATCGAGTTGGATCCGGTGGAATCGGAGACTGGCGAGATCGTCAAGATGGCGATCTACGGGTTCAAGACGTTCTTCGACGATCCTAGCCTGGACTGGGAGGGAATGTTCGACATCGACCTGTGGGATGGCCTGGAGGTGGTGGATCACAAGGTTGTTTCGGCGACTGAGCTGTATGTGGAGCTGTGGGTGGATACCCTCGCGCCTCCTGGAATACGGACGTTTACGGTGACGGATCCGTGGGGGCCCTTGGCGGCTGAGTTCGAGGTGCTGTTCGATGCCTCGGCTCCGACGGTGAGCTTTGATCCGGTGTCGGCGCAGCCACGGGAGGACCCGCCGGTGGTGGCGACCGGAGTGAACACGTCGTTTAGCACGGGCGATCCGGCAACGACCATCGAGGTGAACCCGCCTGGTGTTGGGCTGGCGGTGATGATCGACTATGTGGAGAACTCCAACACAATTCATCTGTTCACCATTGTGGAGCTGGATGCGGAAATCCGGGACTATGAGGTGACTTTTCGCACCGGGCCAGAGCACGTCACGGGGATCTTCACGGTAGAGGCTCTGCCGCCGGCGACCATCGATCTGAGTCACACGAGCGGACAACAGCTCACCGAGATCCCCAACTTCGAGATTACGGGGGCTAACACCCATTTCGAGGCGAACGGCGTAACGGTTCCTGAAGTGAGCGGTGGCGGTGGCGTAACTCTCACCGATTTTGTCGTGGTGAACGAATCTCTGGCGACGGCGACCCTCGTTATTTCGGAGACAGCAGCCACGGGACCGCACACCATCACCATGCGTACGGACTTCTGGAACGAGACGCCGAGCGCGACGTTCACGGTGGAGGCCGGGGATCCGTCGGTGACGCTATCGCCGAACACTGTGAACCAGGGCGACGAGGACGTGACCATCACGGCCACCGGGCATTTCGTTGGCTGGGATTCGACGACGACCGTGGTTTCGTCCAACTGCGGCCTGACTATCGTGATGGGCCCGGTGACCGGGCCTGGAGCGCTGACCTTTGATGTGTCGGTGCCCCTGTTCCACATTCCCAAGGTGTGCGATCTGGTGATCTCGGGCGACGGTCAGCCCACGGTGGTCGTTCAGATGACGATCCTGTCGACCTCCATCGACCCAGGGACTCTCCCGTGGGACGATGGCTACTACCTAGACGGCCCGGACCGGTTCTCCATCATGCTGGAGCAAGGCGACGTGATCAAGGCACGAGCCAAACGCGAAATCTGGTCGAGCATCGATCTAGTGCTGGGCGTCTACGCCGGCGGAAGCTCGATAGTCGACCCGCTCATCGAGAACGACGACGAGAGCGCGGCCACGGTGGATGCGTTGGTGGTGTTTCAGGCCCCCGAGACGGGCATGTACTTCCTGTATGTACGCGAGCGGTGGTCCGACAGCTTCACCGGTGATTACCGGCTTCTGGTGGACTATTACGTGCCGACGTCCCTGCAGGAGATGTCCACCATCACCGACCCCGATAGCAATGATGACTCCCTCCACGCGACGCAGCTCGGAGTGGCCAGCTCGAGTTGGCACGTCCGGGGCGAGTTCCAGACGGCCAATCCCGCCGACACGAGCGACTTCTACCGCGTGACCGGCGCCAACGACGTGCCGCTGGCCCTGCAGATCGTGGCTCGGGATGTGTCCCCGGCGGACATCTCCTCGGCCGAGGTGACGCTGGTGCTCTACGGCGATAGCGTTGCCAATGTCCTCGATCCATCGACCTACACAATATACAGCCACGAGGGCGTGGATCCGATGATGTATCTCATCCTGCCCGCCAGCTACACAGACCTTCTCATCGAGGTCGTGCGCGCGCCGAGCTGTCCGGTCAACACGACGTACTGGCTGAACGTCCGTCCGGCGCTGGTGATAAACGAGGTTATGTTCGACCACGACAACGGCTTCTACGGCAGCTTCGTCGAGTTGCACGGCGAGCCCTTCGCCTCGCTGGCAGGCTGCGAGCTTGTGCTTGAAAGTGATATCACCGTCACTATTCCGCTTATCGGCAGCGACTCCGGTCTGCCCTACAACTTGACTGAGTACGGATATCTCGTGGTCGCGTATGACACAGGGACTCCCGGCGTGGATTCGGAGCATGTGAAGCCGGAACTCGAGCTGAACGGACCGGACCAAACCGTACAGCTTTGGTGCGGCATTTCCCGAGTCGATGCGGTGCAGTACCGCGGAATCAACACCGGTGAGGGTGAGGGTGCCGTTGCAATTGAGCCCCCGAGCGGCAACTCCATCGGCCGCGGCTTCCACGCCGACAGCGACGACAACGCGAGCGACTTCATGGAGCAGCTAGAGCCCAGCCCCTGGATGCGGAACCTCACGGAGGTGCGCCGATGATCCGGCTTCACAGTCACGGTACACGAATCGCACGTGCCCTGGCGACGCTGCTCGCCGTATGCGTCCTGGGCGCGAGTTCCACGGCCTTTGCCGAGGACACCGAGCCCCTCTGGTCCGAGGAGACGGGCGACAGCGGTCAGGAGTCCCTCCGCGCTCCAGACCCAAACCAAGGGCCGAGCACCGAAGATCTTGCGGCCGACGACTACACCACGGACGTCGACAGCGAGCTGAAGAGCCCGTTCACCGATCAACCGAGCAGCGTTGACTCCCGTTTCCCCAAGATCGAGGCACCCAAACATCTCCAGAAGCAGCCGCCTCAGCAGATCGAGAAGACTCCCAGATCGCCGCTGGTGCAGATCAACAAGTCCGGCCTCAAGCCCCAGGTGATCAAGAAACCCACCGGCGGCGGTAGTATCAATGGCATGGGGATCACCTTCAACACGAGCCTGCAGACCGGTGCTGCTTCCATGAGCGTTCCCATGGCCGTGCCTCCGGGCCGGCGCGGCATGGCGCCCAGCCTCACGCTCGGTTACTCGTCCGGCGGCGGTCAGGGGATCGTCGGTCTCGGCTGGTCGCTAGGCGCCGGCTTCATCGCCCGCCAAACAGACCAGGGTTTGCCCCGCTACAACCAGTACGATCGCTTTGTCTACAACGGTGGTCAAGAGCTGGTGCGTGTGGACTCCTTTGGTGGGCAGCCGCCGGATTCCGTAGCCAATGCGCAAGGAGTCACAGAGGTCTGGATCTACCGGGCCAAGATCGAGGGAATCTTCTGGCGGTTCTTCCGCGTAAATCCCGGTCAAACCGCGGGTGAGTACTGGGTGGCCCAGGACAGAAACGGCACCCTCTACTACTTCGGCGACTCTGCGAACGCCCTGATACAGGACGCAGGTGGCCAGCACATCTTCCGCTGGAACATCACCCACGTACAGGACGTACACGGCAACCAGATTTCGTACACTTATGAGAGCTTTGTCGACAGCCCGGGACAGATCTACCTCGCCGGTATCAGCTACAACAACCACCCGACGGACTCGACGTTTCAACACAATATCGAGCTCAAGTACGGAAGCCGGAACGACATCCTGACCACGTACCAGGCCGGCTTTCCGGTCACCACCTCCAAGCGTTTGGTGAGCGTCTACATCTGGACCGACTACGGGGCCATCGCGGGCGCAAACACGCCATCAGGTCGCTACACGGATCCAAACAGCTCCCTTTGGCTTGTGCGACGCTACGCCCTGGAGTACCGGCAGGACCGGTACCATAGCCTGCTCGATAGTGTCACCCTCTTCGGCGCCAACAACACCACGTCTCTACCTCCGGCCAGATTCCACTACCAGGAGGTGAACGACCAGGACGGGACCACCACCACGGTCGCCGTGCCCGACTTCGGCGAGCTGAACACCGAGGTCCGGAACCTCATGACCTCGCCGAACGGAAGCGTAGGCACCGGCCTCACCGAGATCATGGACCTAGACGGCGACGGCCTCGTGGATGTGCTGCTGGTGGATCCCACCACCTTTGCGGACGACTACCACCGCTACCAGCTCGGCTACGGCAACGTGGACGCCGACGGCTTCATCATGCCCGGCCTGGACCCGCTCCAGGTGGTCGAAATGGGCACGGCAGGAGATATCCCCTCCCGTGGCGATCACCTCCGGCTCTCCAACAGCAACGTGCGGATCATGGATGTCGACGGCGATGGCAATGTGGAGATGATCCACATGCCACGCATGGGCACCTACAACATCTACCGGCTGGCCTGTGACGAGACTCAGAGCCCGGCGCCCGGAGCACCGTACAACGCGGCCAAGTGCCAGTGGCAAAAGAGTAGCGACATCGTCGGCCATCCCGACATCGACCTCACGATCGATGCCGAAGAGATCAGGCTCGTCGACGTCAACGGCGACCACCTCACCGACGTGGTCCGGACAGCGGGCACCCGCATCGAGCACTGGCTCAACCTGGGCCGCTACCAGGGTGGCGAGGGCAAGTTCGGTCATGTGCTTCCCGACGGTAACCTCTCCGACGATCCGGTCACCTCCTGCCCCCTGTTCAAAGGCAGCTTCATCCGGTTCTCCGACCCCCGAATCAAGCTCGCCGACATGAACGGCGACGGGCTGCAGGATATCGTGCTGGTGGACTTCGGCCAGGTGGCCTACTGGCCCAACAAGGGCTGGGGCCAATGGGGCCTCGGCACCCACTGCGATGAGAACATGATCGGCTCGGGGCGGCACGTATCCATGAGCAACGTGCCTTTCATGGCCGGCTTCGACGCCAACGAGGTGCGCCTGGGCGATGTAAACGGAGACGGCCTCGCCGACATCATCCGCGTGCGTAATCTGGTGGTCGACGTGTGGATCAATCGGGGCGACTCCTTTGCACCGCGCGTCATGATCGATCCTGCGCCCTTTAGCACCGGCTTTTCCGACCGCGTCCGGCTCGCCGACGTCAACGCCAGTGGCAGCCGGGACATCGTCTGGGGCGACGCCGGCAACTACAGCTACATCGACCTCACCGGCGGCATCAAGCCCCGCCTGCTCGTCAAGATGGAAAACGGCCTCGGCGCCACCACCGAGGTGGAGTACGAGTCCTCCATCGCCCAGTACCTGACCTCCCGCAACGAAGGCGACGAATGGAACTCAGTCTGTCCCTTCCCCAACCATGTCGTTCGTAAGGTCACAACTCGCGACAACTTCGGTGACACGACCAACGGCACCGGCGGTTGGAACGCCGGCGTCTATGAGAGCAAATACCGCTACTACGACTGTCACTGGGACGGCAAAGAGCACGAGTTCCGCGGTTTCGGGGAAACCATCGTCGAGTCCGTTGGCGACACCAACAGCCCCACCAGCTACACTCGCCACAGATTCCATCAGGGCGACCGCACAGACGAATCCCTGGCAGGCAGCGCCTACCGGGTGGATACCTATGCCTACGACCAAAGTCAGCAACCAGTCTTCCTGGGCACGAAGTATGTCGCCTTCGCCGTGCGCACAGTCGATGACCAGCCCCACATCGACGACGCGGAGCCCGGGCTAGACCCATTTTATGAGCGCTCCGTTCGCTTTTCTTACGCGGCCCAGAACCACTCGTTTGGCTACAACACGACCAATTGGCAGCCCGGCCCCCACATCGTGGAAAACCTACTCGCGGTCCGCTACGAGTCCACCGGAGGAGCCGTCGATAGCCAAACACTCGCAGACGTATCGCTCCCGGCAACTGAGTCGATCATCGTTCACACCAAATCTGACGTTCAGGTGGATGACCTCCGCCAGGTCACCCAGAGCCGGGCCTTCGGACAGGTGAACAAGACCGGTCCGGTGCCCGACCCGATCATCGAAAGTCACTCGACCTACGTACACGAAGACCAGCTCTGGATCCACCGCGTCTGCGAGACGTGGGTCCAGGAAGGCAACGATATCTACCAGCGAAAGCTGGAGAGCTACGACAACCAGGGCAGCGAGTGGGGCGCCAACGAGTGCACCGCCGCTGGCAGCGCAACGTGCCAGATCATCGACAAGGGCCTTTCCACCAAAGGCGAGTACGAGCAGTGCTACTGGGGAGACAACGGGCTAGAACGCCTGGTGATAGAGGAGCACCTCACCGAGTACTCCGACTTCGGCCTTCCCCGCCACACACGCGCCCTGAAGAAGATGGAAGGATGGGTATACTACGAAGATCCCCGAGGCTACCAGGCACTTCCCACCCGAGAGGTCCTCCGAGTCGGTACGGCCGCGGCCACCGATGACTACATCAACACTCCGGTCAAGTACCTCACTACCCGCGCCAGCTACGATCCTGGGTTTGGCATTGTCACCGAGTACCAAGACGAGAACAGCCAGCGTATTTTGGCGGTCTACGACGCATTCGGTCGCCCAACCGAGATGTGGGGCCCGCGCGAGCCCAGGTCCACCAACTGCCCGAACGGCGGCAACCCGACCCTCATGAAGGTCGCACAGATCGAGTACCACGTCACAACCGACCCCGTAGTCCAACCATACAGCTACGTGAAGGCAACCTCCTTCCAGGACGCTTGCGACCTCTCCAACATCCGCGAGGCATGGAGCTACGTGGATGGCATGAGCCGGCCCCGGATCACCATCAGCGAAGCCGACGAGGAGAACCCCGTTCCACCCCGGCAACGCTGGATCGCCACCGGATCCGCCCGGTTCAACAAAAAGGGCGTGGTCAGGCAAACCTACGAGCCCGCCTACACCGACTTTCCAACCCAACCGAGCCTGCCTGCGCCCACCGCCGATGATTGCCCGAACACCGATCCCGTGGCCGTGGATTCCGTCTGCGTGAGCACCACGACCTACGACGCCTTCGGACGCGCCATCGAAACCCAGGCTCCTAACGGCGACACAGCCAGGGTCGAGTACCACGGGCCGCTCGAGCTCTGGACATTCGACGGTAACGACAATGATCAGGGCTCACACTTTTATAATACACCCACCAAGATGTACGCAGACGGTCACGGCCGCGTCCTCGAGGTCGAACAACTCTACCGCGATAGCCAGGGTGGCGATCCCCGCTCATACTACACGAGCTACGTCCACAGCCCGGTCGGCAGCCTCAAGGCCATTCAGACCTGCACCACTGGAGAACGCTATGGTGACTGCACGGGCATCCCCATTGAGAAGAGACAGTTCTTTGACTCCCTGGGCCAACGCCGTGAGATCCAGGACCCGGACGCCGGTACCTGGAAGTTTGTCTACAACGAGTCGGGCAACCTCATCGAGTCCACTGACGGCAAGTGGAACAACACCACCGACACCTATCCCGGAAACAAGATCGGCTATCAGTACGACGCCGCCAACCGTCTGATCGTGGAGAAGTGCATTTCCTGCGAAGGGAAAGCAGACAACACCCTCCTGTCTCGCTACTACTACGACAGCCCGGCGACCATGCGCAGCGGACGGGGCTACATGAACCTGTCTGCCGATCCGGCGTTGGACGAGCCTCAGGACTGGGTTCTGGGCCGGGTCACCCGCATCGAGGACGAGACCGGCGTCATCCACATGAGCTACGATCGTCTTGGCCGCCAGGTCTCTGAGGCGCA
Organism: Deltaproteobacteria bacterium; assembly: GCA_029938605.1. Classification (GTDB taxonomy): domain Bacteria; phylum Myxococcota_A; class Polyangia; order HGW-17; family JAJRWW01; genus JAJRWW01. The sequence goes on from JAOZUO010000158.1 coordinate 14,606, forward strand.
CCATATAGACGCCGTGCTGCCCGATGGCAGCAATACTCCCATCACCGGTGACCAAGAGTACTACATCGGTCGCGTCGGGTACGACGACACCGGCCGAGTGGTCAAGCAGGTCTACCCCACCCCGGCCGGCGAGGACCAACTCACAACCCGCTACACCTACACCCGACGCGGTCTCCTGGCGAGCATCTACCAGCCCACCGACATAGACCCGTCCATCCCGAAGTACGAGTTCCTCCGGAACGCGCACTACAACGCTCTCGGGCAACGCACCGACTATGAGTACAGCCAGACATCCACCATCAAGACCACCAAGACCTACGACCGCCGTCGCCGCACCTTTCGCAGCGAGGTGGAACAGCAGGGCTTGTACCAATATGACCTGCTCAAGAAACGCTACCACTACGATGCGTCAAGCAACATCACACACATCATCGACGAACGCGACTTCAACGAGGTCGACTCCTACACAGCAGGCAAGAACCGACCCTACGATCTCACCATCGAGCACGACAGCCTTTACCGCGTCACCCGCGTGGTCTACGAACCCAATGCACTGGAGAACCACCCCACGGGTCTCCGCCGAGAGATGCGCTACGCCTACAACGCCGTAGGCAACCTCACCGAGCGCAGCACCACCGACGCAAACAACACCGACAACCCGGCCGATGAATTCTACGAAAAGTGGCTCGGCGCCAATCTAAGTCACCCCACAACTCACCCACACGCCTTCAAGGAGGCCATAACACACAGATCCGACGGCGACTTCCGAGTAACCGCCGACTACGACACCAACGGCAACATGATCTCCCTGGAGATCCAAAGGCCAGGCCCATCCGCTGAGCAACCGCCATCCTTTTCCTCATTCAAGTACACCTGGGACCACTACGACCGCCTCACCTCGGTAAAGAAGTTCAACGTCCCCGTGCTAGCCGCGGTCACCCCCAGCGCCCAAGCCTTCTACGTCTACGACAGTTCCGGCCAACGCTTGGCAAAGTCCGAGCTCAACCAAGCCAGCTCCACGGCCCAGGACACCCTCTACATCGCCGCCGGCCTGGAGGCCAGAAACCACGCCTACGAGCGCTACGTCTTCGACGGCTCCCGCCGCATCGCCCGCCTCGGCGTCACCCGCCCCAGCGAGGGACCAGCATCGGGCGCAACGACCCTCCTGTACGTCCCGGACCACCTCGGCTCTAATTCCGTCGTCGTCATGGATCAGAGTCTGAACTCTCCCGCCGACATCGGCGCTGTAATCACAACAACGAGCCATCTTCCTTACGGTGGTACTGAAGCCGAAAGTGGAGCGGAAGTTGCAGGAATTGGAACCGATATCGAAAGATTCTACCATTTCTCCGGCAAGGAACTCGAGAGGGAACAGGGAATCCAGTACTTCGGGGCCAGGTACTACAATCCACAATTAGGCAGATTTCTTTCTGTCGACGCTGCGGCGCTATTTGCCGAATCTGAAGTCAGTCCATACCTATATGTCGGCGGTCATGTTTACACGATGATTGACCCCGATGGTAACCATCCCGAAGGGTCAGAAGCACTCGGGTTCGGACTATGGTGGGAAAGTCCCGACGGGATTCAGATCCCCACCCTTCCTGGAAACAAGCCCGCACCCAAACAGAAGAGTCCAGCACCTAGCAATACTTGGAACCCATACGTCTCTGAAAGCAATAGTCCGGCGATGGACACCTTGTCTCGTAACACATTATTTCAAAGAAACTTCGAGTCAAGTCTTGCAACATCTCTTCTCGGTTCGAAAAGACTAAAGCGCTACTTTGGTATTACTCCCAAGGATAGGGCAAGGGACAAGAAGTGGATCTTCAAGATTTTTCAAGCAGCGAGAGCTGCAAGCATCCCTGGTGGAATGTGGGCGGCGTTAGTGGCCTACTCTGCGATGGAAAACTGGGCACGCACCGGTCACCCGAATTCTAACGTCTTTATGGTAGATCCCGTAAAATTGTTTTCTGAGGCAAGAACAGGACGGGCCACAAAACTCAGTGCCTCAAAGAAATGGTATAGATTTGGCAGTCGCAGTGAAGCAGTCAAGCTACGAAGTGGTCTTAATAATGCGAAAACCGGAAACACGATTCCCATGTTGGGGAAAGCTATGAGGGTATTTTGTGCGAACGCTAACGTAATGTTGCAGAATGCGGTTTTCGGAAAGCGCGGTCCGGGATCCAGTGCAAAAGGGAAGTGGAACAAATTACGGTGGAATGAAAAGGCCGCGATAGTCTTTTTGTCTAGAGTTGGAAATGGAGGGAAATACCCAATCTCTGGAGCGCGCCTAGCTCGTAGTGCGATTTTGGGTAGCTATCGTGGGCGTTTTTTCTCTACGATCTCAGAGACGCTGTCCAAGGCCCAGAGAGACGTATTGAGAGATATGAAAACGTGGTAGTCGTTTGGACAGATTTCTATCACCATGTGTTTGTAGGTGTTTGATATGAATGTACGCAAAACTATTCGATGTCAACCTTCTCGTACTCTCATATCCATCGGGATTCTTGCTCATCTCACTATTATTCAAGGGTGCCTCAGAAACAAGCCGAAAGATGACGCCGCGTCGACCCAAACGCTTCACAATAAAAGCTCAGTTTGTGATACAGAAAACAGGACGTTGAGACGCAACACGAAACAGGACGGCTCCACAAATGTTCCCATGAGATTGGGTCCGGCCAAAAGTTCGAATACCCGTCCAAGCAACTCAACTGTTGTTAAGTGGATCACTGTTCCAGGTGGTGTCTTCATGATGGGATCCACAACGGGCTATTCGGATGAACGTCCAGTTCACAAGGTGAGACTGAGATCCTTCCAACTGTCAAAGACAGAAGTTACTGTCGCGCAATATCGAAAATGTGTGATGTCCAGATATTGCACAAAGCCGTTTTCAGGTTCTTTTTGTAATTGGAGTAAATCTGGCAGGGAAGATCATCCTGTGAACTGCGTGGATTGGTTTCAAGCTCGCCGTTTTGCCAAATGGGTTGGAGGTCGCCTTCCCACTGAGTCAGAGTGGGAATACGCCGCCCGAAGCGGCGGAAGGAACTGGAAATATCCTTGGGGAAATTCTCGGGCTAGCTGCAAGTACGCAATAATCGATGAAGGCTGCGACTCCAAATGTGATTTCAAGGCCGGATGTGGAAAGGACCGCACATGGAGTGTTTGTTCGCGAATCGCTGGTAACACCGTGCACGGGTTGTGCGATATGTCTGGTAATGTGTGGGAATGGACGGAAGATTGGTATCACACTTCATACTCTGGCGCGCCGGGCAATGGCCGCGCTGTGACAGCGTCTCCTAAGGGAGATACTCCTCTGCGGGCTGCTCGAGGCGGGTCTTGGAGTAGTGGGAATGATATCAATATTGCATCAAAACTACCACCAACCCCAAGGTGTGCAGACAGATACGGATATGGTCCGAAGGAGAGAGTTCCTCAGTTAGGATTCCGTGTCGCAAGATCTAAAATTTCTAAATAGCTGGTCTGTGCCCGTGCTGTACGAAAACTAAGGGTCCGCGAATGCGGAAGTCAGTCGATCACTGCATGTCGGTGCGCGGGCGTATGACATCGTCCCGTCGTGTACGGAAACTGGATCGAGGCGAATCAGGCGTGAAAACGGGTAGTGCACGGACTTTTTCGCACAATCTTTTTTGGTGGCCCTCAATTGAGGGGAGCTTAAGCTCCCCGGATCAGTGCCGGGGCCGCTTATAGGACCCGGCTTCCTACTTCCCTCAGGTCCTTGCCTGCGGTCGCCCCCGGGGGCGGAATTCCCTACTTATTGGGTCGCCGTTGCCTCCTTTGCTGGCACCGTGTTGTCCGCTGGCGCCGCGTGTTCCATCTCGATTTCCTGCCTGCTGAGCAGTGAGATATCCAGGTACTTCTTGGTGCCCCACTTTGTGCCGGCGATGTGACGCAGACGCGCGGCCACCAGCATTAGGGCTGATTTCCCATCCGGGAAACAGCCCACCACTCGGTAGTGCACGGAGTTTTTCGCACAATCTTTTGGTGGCCCTCAATTGAGGGGAGCTTTTGCTCCCCGGATCAGTGCCGGGACCGCTTATAGGACCCGGCTTCCTACTTCCCGCAGGGCCTTGCCTGCGGGCGCCCCCCGGGGGGCGGGATTCCCTACTTATTGGGTCGTCATTGCCTCCTTTTCTGCCGTACTGGAAAACGACTGTGCCGCGTGCTCCATCTCAATTTCCTGCCTGCTCATCAGTGAAATATCCAAGTACTTCTTGGTGCCCCACTTGGTTCCGGCGATGTGCCGCAACCGTGCGGCCACCAACATCAGGGCCGACCGACCATCGGGGAAACAGCCCACCACTTTTGTGCGCCGACGGATCTCCCGGTTGATCCGTTCCAGCGGATTGTTCGTGCGGATCCGTCGCCAATGTTCCTGCGGGAAGGCGTAGTAGCTCAGCGTCTCGTGGATGCTCTCAGAGACGAGTTTCGCTGCTTTGGGTAGCTTCATATTCACCAGCTTCTCACGCACGCTCTCGGCCTTCTTGAGCGCCTCGGTGAGGTCCTCCTGTGCGTGGATCGCTTTGAGCATCGCCGACACCTCTTTGACCGGCTTCCTACTTCCCGCAGGGCCTTGCCTGCGGGCGCCCCCCGGGGGGCGGGA
>JAOZUO010000298.1 GCA_029938605.1 Deltaproteobacteria bacterium
TGTGACCAATGGTGCCGATGTTGACATGCGGCTTGTCGCGATTGAATTTTTCCTTAGCCATCAGTCTCCTCCGACGTCGCGGCGGCGGGTTTACCCCGACCTCCGTGTTTCAACCCGCCGACGGTAAGCAGCGATCAACCACGATCGTAGCTCACCACATCCACACGCCCATTGCAGGCGGCAGAGTGCCGACAGGGACACAACGTGCCTTCCGTCAGTTCAAATCAAATTGTACGAACCCTGTGTCCGACGCCTCGGTCGTCCTGCTGGACGCCACCCGTCAGACGGGGCTTCAATTCACCGTGTAACGCCCGGTTCCGTGTTTGCCGCGAGGGAAGCCCCGAAGATTGGAACCTTCAGGTGAGAATCTCTCGATGTCGATCGTCGTATACTGCATTTTGTACTGGTATGCAATCGCGGCAAATCTACTGTTCGGTCGGGCCTACGGCTACCATCTGTAGTGGGCAAATGCCTTATTGGCCTCTGCCATTTTATGTGTATCCTCTCGCTTCTTAACAGAACGACCGTGTCCGTCGTGCGCGTCCATGAGCTCCGCCGCGAGGCGCTCGCCCATGGTCTTTTCACTACGGCTACGGGAAAACTTGATGAGCCACCGCATGGAGAGTGCGAGACTTCTGTCAGCCGCAACCTCCACCGGCACCTGGTAGGTGGATCCACCTACACGCCGACTCTTGACCTCGAGGCGAGGCCGCACGTTGGCGATGGCCTTCTCGAAGACCTTGAGCGGATCGTCCTTCTTCTTGTCGGCGATCAAATTGAAGGCACCGTACACGATCTTCTCAGCCGTGGACTTCTTGCCATCTTGCATGATGCCGCTAATGAACTTGGACAGCCGCCGACGCACCTCCAACGGTGCGTCGGTGTACATGGGATCCGGAATGGGCTTGCGCTTGGGTACGTCGCCTTTGCGGGGCATCTCGGCCTTCCTTACTCGTAACTATTTCGGGCGCTTGGCGCCGTACTTGGACCGACTCTGCCGGCGGGTGGAAACTCCCGCGGCATCCAGGCAGCCGCGGACCACATGATAACGCACTCCGGGGAGATCCTTGACACGACCGCCACGGATCAGCACCACCGAGTGCTCCTGCAGGTTATGGCCCTCACCGGGAATGTAGGAGGTGACCTCCATTCCATTGGTCAGACGCACACGAGCCACCTTCCGCAGAGCCGAGTTCGGCTTCTTCGGAGTGGACGTGTATACGCGCACGCAAACGCCCCGCTTCTGCGGACAGGCCTTGAGTGCTGGGGCCGAAGTCTTCTTCGTTTTCGCCTTGCGGCGCCGGCGAACGAGTTGATTTATGGTCGGCATGAAACGATCTAACTCTCTGCGATTCTTTGATAAACTGCGTCTTCAGGCACAAAGGTCCCTATAGAAGAGAGGCGTATTATAGATAGAGGCTCAAACCTGTCAAGCCGTTTTTTCCATAGTGATTCTCAATTGTTGTCAATCCTCAGCCGCACGCAATATGGGTCACACAACCAAGCGGAATCAAACCATTTTTATTTCCGCGTCCTGGTTGGACTATTTTTTGGCGGAGGGTCAATTCCACCGCTGGGACTACGGCCCATTGTGTACTCTTCGGATCCGAAAGATCGAAATCAAGGGGTAGATCCGCCCGATATGCTGCTTCCTATGGCGGTCTGTATCTATATAAGAGTCGGGATAAGAGTCAGGCCAGGGGATCCGCCAGCTGCTCCTCGGCCAGATCGCGTCTCCGCTCATCGGTCTCCTTGACGAACTTCACGAGCCGATCGACATAGGACTCGAAGGGCGGGCAGTGCAGCTTCGTGCCGGCCAGGTGGGTCAGGGTGTTTTGGCAGTTGTAAAAGACCATGGAATCAAAGAGCTCAGTCGGAGCCACGGGAAAGGGCGCCAGTCGCTGTACCCGGGATGAAAGCCTGAAAAGTCGGGACAGCGCCTTGGGCAGAACCCGAGGAACAGGTTTGCGATGGGACTTTCGCGCGATGACCTGGTAGACCGTATTGGCCGGCAGGGGCGAGGGGTCCACCAGATGAAAGGTCTTGCCCACGGCCGAAGGGTCAGTGGCCAGGTAACACCCTGCCCGGACGACGAAATCCACCGGCACCAGGTGAACCGGCGCGTTCCCGGACCCCGGCAGGACCACCGGCTGCTCCCGCCGGGCCTGCACGAACCTGGCCACGAGGCGGTGGGGGCCCTCGTAGACCCCCAGCTCACCGGAGTCGGAGTCCCCTACCACCGCTGCCACGCGCAAAACAATCACCGGCAGCTTTCGCGCCGCGCGCCGAACGAGCCGCTCCGCCTCGAAGCGGGTCTGCTCCCAGGCGCTCCGGAAACGCTGTCCGCACTCCAGATCCTCCTCCATCACCACGCCCTCACGCACCCCCGACACCTGCACCGTGGACCAATGCACCATGCGCCGCAACCCCTGGCACTCGCTGGCCAACTCCAGGATCTCTCGAGTACCGGTGACATTCACCCGGCGCAGCACACCATCCGATCTCAGCAAGCGACCATCGGATCCCTGGTGAGGATCGTAGCGGCAGGCCAGGTGCTGGATCTCGGTGACCTCGTCCACTAGACGACGGTACAGATCACTGGCCAACCCCAGGTTCATAAATGATACATCGCCCACAAGTGGCGTCACCCGCGCACGTTGGAGGGGATCGAGCCCCGACAGCACCGGCTCCACCCGCTCCGCCGCCTCCCCCGAGCCATGCAGCAGGTAAATGTGCGCTCCGGGCCGGGTGCGAAGGATCTCCAACCCCACCCGCCTCGACAGATAGCAGGGGAAGCCCGTGAGCAGGATCGTATCAGTCCGGTCAACCTGGTCAGCCCGGTCAGCCCGGTCAGCCCGGCTCGCTTTTGGCGACTTCTCTTGCGACATCGAGCAACTCCTCCCACAGCGCGATGACCTTGCGCTCAAGGTCCTCAAGCTCACCCTCATTCATAATGACGTAATCCGCAACAGCGATTTTGGCCTCCATGGACGCCTGGGCGTCCAACCGCGCCTGGGCAGCGGCCGGCTCCAGCCCGTCCCGCTCCTCCACCCGCCTCCGCTGCACCGTCGGCGGGGCCGCCACTACCACCAGCCGCTCCACCGAATCGAGGCCCCCCGACTCCACCAACAGCGCCGCCTCATACACCAGCACCTCCACCCCCTCGGCCACCGCCTGCGCCACCGCCTGGACAAAAGCCGCCGCGATCCGCGGGTGGGTGATGCCCTCCAACCGCCGCCGCGCCCCGTCCTCCGAAAACACCAGCCGCCCCAGGCCCTCACGGTCCAATCCCCCATCCGTCCCGACCATCTGAGCGCCAAAGGCCTCCACGATCTCCGCCAACCCCGAAGTGCCGGGCGCGACCACCCGCCGGGCCACCTGATCCGCGTCCACCACCCGCGCACCCAGGTCGCCCAAAAGCCGAGCCACCGTGCTCTTTCCGGACGCAATACCACCAGTAAGACCCACCACCAACGTCATGTCCCGTAGAGTATCGACCACCCACCAGCGGCGCAAGGCCGCCGACGCCGGGGGTCACCTGAGGTAAAAAGACCGAACGTTTGAGGTGGCAGTAGATGAATCGGACACCGATCAGTAGTATAAGGTCTCAGAGCACACACAGTCATGAGCAGACCCATCAATATATCTAACGCGACGTTCGTGAAGGGCGCCGCGAAGTCCACGCAGTTCCCCGACTGGGACCTGCCGGAGGTCGCCTTCGGAGGCCGGTCCAACGTGGGGAAGTCGTCCCTGCTGCGCGTTCTGGCCGGGAGCCGCCGCCTGGTGCGGGTAAGCCGCACGCCGGGCCGCACCCAGGAGGTGAACTTCTTTCGGCTCCGGCTCGACAGCGTGGAATGTGGCTTCGTGGACCTGCCGGGGTACGGCTACGCCAAGGTGCCCAAGCAGATCAAGCGGCTCTGGGGCCGGGTGGTGGAGCGGTACTTCGCCGAGCGGGCCCAGCTCGCTGCCCTGGTGTTGCTCATCGACTCCCGCCGCGAGCCCGAGCGGGCCGAGCTGGAGCTGTACGCCTATCTCAAGGACTTGGACCGGCCGTGCCTGCCCGTGTACACCAAGATCGACAAGCTCCCCAAAACCAAACGCGACACCCTCCTGTGGCGATCCCACAAGGCCCTCGGAGCCGGCGGTAAGCCCCTGGGCTTCTCGGCCCTCACCGGCGAGGGCAAGGAGAGCGTGCTCGCGAAGCTGCGGGGGCTGGTCCATCAGCAGGTCGAGCGCATGGGCGAGCCGCCGCTCATCGTCCCCCCCCAAGAGCTGGACTGAGGAGCGCTTTCCGGAATGGGGGCAACCACGCCAGACGTCGGAGAGATCCGCATCGCGACGGCCACACCCGAAGATCTCGACCGGATCATGGCCATCGAGCGCACCTCCTTCGCCGCGCCGTGGACCACCGAGTCCATCGCCGAGGAGATCGCGCGGCCCTGGTCCATCTTCCGAGTGCTCCGCAACGGCGAAGACCACCTCTGCGCGTACCTGAACTTCTGGGTGGTCTACGACGAGCTGCACATCCTGAACATCGCCACGAGCCCAGACCACCGCCGCCGCGGTTACGCCAGAGTGTTAATGGAAGAGCTCCTCGAGGAAGCACAGCGCAACGCGATCGAGCGGATCGTCCTCGAGGTGCGCCGCACCAACGCCGGCGCCCGGGACCTGTACGAGTCCCTCGACTTCACGCGCATAGGGGTTCGCCCAGAGTACTATGGCGACAGTGGGGAGGACGCCATCGTGTACGCCCGACAGATGCAAACGAGCGCCGAGTGACGCCCCCAAAGACTACATGCCGCGAATGAAGAGCCACCGATCCTTGTCTTTGACCAGGACCAGCTTGTTGTAGTCGGTCATGCGGTGCCAGCGCTCCCCTTCGGAGGTCTTGAGCTGGAAGCTGGCGCTGATGTAGACCTCCACCTCGGCCTGGTTCTTGGCGGGCCAATGGATACGCATGTACTTGAGGCTGCAACGCACCGCCATCAACTGCCCCATGCGCTTGCGGATCACCTTGAGCAGCCCCTTGTAGCCGTAGTCATCCTCGCCGGTGGGCGTGCCGGAGTTCTCATAGTAGTGGGGGTGGGCCATGGCCATGAGCTTGGAGATCTTACGGGCCTCCATGGCTCTCCGGTACTTTTCCACGATCTTGATGACCTCACGGTTGCGAGGTTCGTCCCTGATGCGGGTCCCGGGGATCACCTTGTTGGAGGCACAGCTCGAACCCAGGGGTAACAGCACGACGATCAGGGAAAGCAGGCGCCATCCAATGAACCTGGTCATTTCGGTCTCCTCGACATGGCCGCGCCGCCGAACCGGGGCACGCTCCAATAGGTCAACGCGATCCACCGGCCAATTTATTTCCGAACCACCCAAAAAAGACCTCAGGTTTTTCCTTTGCCTTCGAGCGCAGTGCGGCGGCGGGGACGCTGAGGGAGACAGATAGCACGCACCGGCTGGTTTTTCTACCGAAGGATTCAGACGCCGCCATAGGGCTCGCGGAAGAAGTACTTCGAAGGACCGAGGGCGTCGAGACGTAACTGTGCC
>JAOZUO010000299.1 GCA_029938605.1 Deltaproteobacteria bacterium
CCTATGAAGCTCATCCTGAGGTACGATAGACACAGACAATATCTAGCTCTTTTATGGTAGATAAGCAAGGTATACATTGCATTATTCACCGCAAAGAGCCAAGATCAAGGCGGGAAAGTTAGAAAGTTAACTCCGTCCTGAGCTCCTGTACCAGGGGCGGCTCGACGCCGACGCTAGCGAGCTCCTCCAGGTTTCGGGCGTGTTTCGATTCGGGGGCTCCTGCTTGTCCTGCGTGGTTATCTTGCCTCTGGCCCTGGTGGCCACAGGAGGCTACGCGAAATGACGCAACCTTGGGAGAAGCTGAATGTAGTGCTTGGGGCGGGTCCCGTGGGGCGGGCGCTGGTGGAAAAGCTGGTGGAGATGGAGCGAAGGGTGCGAGTGGTGACTCGCAGCGGCAGAGCGGATGTGCCCGGCGGTGTGGAGGTGGTGGCCGGCGATGTGTCGCAGGTCGAGGATATCAAGCGGGTGTGTGAGGGTGCGGGCGTCGTGTACGGCTGCGTGGGCATGACCTACGAGAACTGGCCGGACCTGTGGCCGCCGATGATGAAGGGCATGCTGGCCGGCGCCGAGTCAGCCGGGGCGCGGTTCATCTTTATGACAACCTCTACATGATACGGCCCCCAGAAAAACGACGCCACGCTCCATGAAGATCTGCCGCTGACCGGGTATGGCAAAAAGCCCGCTACGCGAGCGGCGGTGACGCGTATGTGGCGGGAGGCCCACGAGTCCGGGCGGGTTCAGGTGGCCGCGGTGCGGGCATCGGACTTCTACGGCCCCGGGGTTCACAACGCAGCTCTGGGCGACTTCACCTTCGGCAAGATCGCCGCGGGCAAGACCCCCCAGGTAGTGGGTGAGATAGACCATCTGCACAGCTTCGCGTATGTGCCGGACATCGCTCGGGCCCTCGTCAGCGTTGGCGAGGCCGACGATGACGCCATGGGCCAGGTCTGGCACGTGCCCAACGCCGAGGATCGTACCGTGCGGGAGCTGTTGGAGCTTTTTGCCAGCCGGGTGGACCCGGATCGCACCTCGAAGCTGAAGATCCAGATCGCCGGGCCCTTTGTGCTCGCCATCGCGGGGCTGTTCAACGCGAACCTCCGCGAGATGAAGGAGATGCTCTACCAGTGGACCCGGCCCTACCGCGTGGACCACTCCAAGTTCGCTCGGGCCTTCTGGTCTGACCCCACGCCGTTCGAGGAAGGCATAGAGACCACCGCCGCGTGGTATCGCGCCCAGTGAGTCGCCCACCCACACTACGCCGGCTCCACGCGTAACTGAAATCACCTTGCGATTCGATCCCCGAGCAAAGGTTCGGCCGCTTGGGCTTTGGGGGTTCAACCTATCGAGGGGCGTGGTGCAAGCAGCCAGGGGAGAGCATGATCGAGGTCGGCTAAGCGGCAATGGGGCGGTTCGAACGTGTCAGATGCAGGCATGAATAATCGCCACAAATCTGAGTGGTTCGATGATCTGCACCGGACAGGGAAGCACATCTACAGATTCCAGATGAACTGTCTGTAGGAATCGGTGGTCTCATCCGATTCCAGAACATTGGGTATTGTTCTGGTTTGCGGGTCGCTGGTGAATTTCTGATAGATGATCACATAGTCGTTTGGATACTGCACAATTCCATCAGCGGTGCCCAAATAGACATTCGTATCGTAACCGTCGGGCTCTGTGCCGTGAACATACGCGGGCTCGATCATGCTGATCACCGTGTTGTAACCGTGGTAGTTCCCTCCGAACCCTTCCCCCGGGCCGATATTCCAGAACCTCGCCCAGACGTCCCGCGGGTTCCGAACCCTGTTGTACGACGTGGTGCTGTCCTTACAGCTCTGATGTCGGATGGATGCGCTGAGCGTCTGCGAACCTTGGCCCGGCCACCCCGTATTATTCATGATGTTGTAGCTGGCATCGATGTCCTCGGCCTCCAGCCCCCCCGTGTTCGACGTGATTTGGATTCCTGAATTGCAGTCGTCGATCACGTTACCATAGTATCTCACGTGCTTTGACTTGATGTAGGTCACCGTGAATCCGGGGGCGGGTGAGCTAAGGTAGGACGGTGCATTGGGATAGGTGGGCCTACTTCCCCACAGGATATTGTTGCTGAAGATGACCGGGTTATTGGGATTGTGGGATGCCTCCTTGGTTACGCTCCCTCTCGTTTCCGCGAAGGAGTAGTCGCCGCTCGGGTCCTGATTCCCGTCTGCATCACAATAGACCTCACCGTCGTACCACAAGGTGTTCGAGTCGACGATGGTGCCCTCGAAGTTCTTTTGATGCGTGCTGTCGGGCGCACTGGTAAGCCTCAGCGCCGTGAAGTTGCGGAACTCATTGTTGATAATCTTATTGTCCTTGCAGGACCAGTCATGGCTCGGCCACCGTCTCCCAATGAAGACAAATGAGACATCGAGAGCCAGCATGTTTGGATGGACGCCGTCGCAGTAGCAGTTCTGGATCGTGTTGCTGTTGGCCTCTTCTCCGAACCCCGCGAAGATGAACCCGTCCTTCGCGTATAACGAGTCGATAACGTTGTTCGTACTGAAATCACCAAGAGCGATGGTTCCCTCTTCTCCGACATCGTGATAAACTTCCTGATTGCTCGACAGCTTGTGTACCGTCCAGTAGCTCGCGCCCGAAAACAGCAACGCCACCTTGACCTGGAGACTGTCACTCACCTTTGCGGGGTGGTCTTCGCTCATTCCGTAGGGCGAGATCGTTCGTCGCTTGAGCGAGGTGCCACTGGTCGTCAACTCCGGGCGACCGGGATAGTGGCCGGGGCTCACATAGAAGTGGGTGCACGCGGCGTTGTTGAGGGTGGCCGCGCTCCAGGGCCCATCGTCTGGGATCAAGCAGTGCTCTGAATTGCTCGAGTCATAGGCTGGGATGTTGACCGGCTCGAGGTAGGGGTTCTCCGAAGGAGCGTCGGGCTCACAGGTGACTTCACCCACCACGTGGTAGCCAGGCTCGCAGTCGCAAAGCGCCGCGTCGGAGACGATGGTGCAGGTGCCGTGGCCCGAGCAGTCCACTCCCAGACAGGGATCCGTGCCGTCCTCCACGCAGGTGAGTTCCACCGCGTGGTATCCGGTTTCGCAGTCGCACTGGGCTGCGCCGCCGACGTCCTTGCATACCCCGTGGCCTGAGCAGTCCACGTCCAGACAGGGGCCCTCGGTGCCGTCCTCGACGCAGGACAGCCCTTCAGGGTAGTAGCCGGCCTCGCAAGCGCAGATCGCGGTGCCATCGGCCACGACACACAGCCCGTGTCCCGAGCACTCCACGTCGACGCAGGGATCGTCACCCGATCCACCGCCACCGGAGCAGCCGGATAGGGCGATTACCAGTGCGGCGACCATGACTTGTGGTGAGCGGTTCGATCGCATGAGCTTCTCTCTTCCTTTGTGTCGGCCATCAGGCGACGGCCACTGGCCGACGGCCACTCCGCAATTGGCCAGATGAGCAACCGGGTTTGCTGTCGAGGCTCTCATATTATGCGAGTTTCGTGCCAGCCGCACAGGTCGGGCACCGGGGAGAATCCCCTCACTCCATGGAGCCATAAACACTTGTTATTACTGCTGCATGGAGGCGCAATAGGGGCGTCGCGCGCACGCCTTTGGTTCTGGTGGAAGTAGCACACCGCCCTGAGGGAAAACACCCCACCCATATCACGCCCACACCACGCCGACTCCACGCGTAACTGAAATCATCCTGCGATTCGATCCCCGAGCAAAGGTTCGGCCGCTTGGGCTTTGGGAGATCAGCAGACTCATCTGCCCTACGACGATCTCGATCAGAGCGACCCGTTCGACGAGCCTCTGTGCGCATCTTCCGCTGACTCCCTCAACGCGGCTGCGGCTGTTTCCAGAGCGCCTCCATAGCCCAACCCGTTGAGACGCCGGCCAATCCAATCCATTGGGGAAGGTCGTGTGTGGTACTGTGATGCGCATTGATTCAATGCTCATGCGCTACTTTTCCTTGATTGTGTGTTCCTGCGCTTCGGTGGCCCTGGCGATTGTGGGCGCAGTTGTGCTTGTAACCGGCTTTGGGGTCGGCTGCTCGGGTATCGAGTCAGTGCGGTGCTCGGGGGTTGGGGAGGCGGAGGATTGGTACTGTCCTTCGGGGATGCAGTGCCATTATACGCGGCGGTGTGTGTATTCGGGTGAGGTGGAGGCTTGCGAGGGGTTGTATGAGGGCGCGCCCTGCATTTCCCCGAGCGTGGCCGACGGGGTGTGCGTGGACGGGGTGTGTATCGTGATCGTGAACTGCGGCGACGGCATCGTCGACGCGGATCAGGGGGAGGTGTGCGACGACGGCAACCGGGATCCGGGGGATGGGTGCAGCGACAACTGCCGTTCGGATGAGACCTGCGGTAACGGGTATCTGGACATCGGGCTGGGCGAGCGTTGTGATGCCAGCAACCTGGGGGGCGAGAGCTGTGAGAGCCTGGGGTATCAGGGGGGCGGGGCGCTGGTGTGCGATGGGTTCTGCCGGTATGACGAGGAGGGGTGCCTCTCGGTCTGCGGCAACGGCCTGGTGGAGCCCGACGAGGCCTGTGACGGGCTCGATCTGGCGGATGAGTCCTGTGAGAGCCTGGGGCTGGGCGGCGGTATCCTCGGCTGCCTCCCGAACTGTCACTACCACGACACGTCCGATTGTGATGTCCAGTCCCTGTGCGGCAACGGGATCATCGAGTTCCCAGAGGTTTGCGACGGCAACAACCTTGGGGGGCAGACTTGCGAAAGTGAAGGGTACTACACGGGCCTGGCATTTTGTGCCGTGGATTGCCTGAGCATCGATGATTCGGGCTGCTCCGAGACCTGCGGAGACGGGCAGATCAACGGCCCGGAGATTTGTGACGGTACTGATTTTGGCGGCACCAGCTGCGAAGCACGGGGTTATTACATGGGGGGCCTGAGCTGCGTCATCGACTGCTCGAGCATCGATGAGTTGGGCTGTTGGGGAAGTTGCGGTGATGGCGTATGTCAGCCGGCGTATGGGGAGGCGTTCTCATCCTGTGTCGACGACTGCCCGGGATATACGGACATCTCGGTCGGGGAGCAATCCACCTGCGCGGTTGTGAGTGACGGCACGGTCTGGTGCTGGGGAGATGGCTTGTATGGCATGCTGGGCAACGGTGCCACTGCGGATTCAATGATACCTGTGCAGGTGACCGGTCTTACGAATGCCGTGACCCTTTCGGCCGAATACTTTCACACCTGCGCGGTGCTGAGCGACGGCACGGCATGGTGTTGGGGAAACTATGCTTTGGGCAATGGCGGCATCATGAATTCAGCTGTACCTGTGCCGGTGACCGGTCTTTCGAACGTGGTAGCC
This sequence comes from Deltaproteobacteria bacterium, assembly GCA_029938605.1. GTDB lineage: Bacteria > Myxococcota_A > Polyangia > HGW-17 > JAJRWW01 > JAJRWW01. The sequence continues at coordinate 5,329 of JAOZUO010000299.1, forward strand.
ATTTCGGCTGGGAGGGACCACACCTGCGCGGTGCAGAGCGGTGGGGGGGCCTGGTGCTGGGGAGGTGGAGTTTCCGGTCAACTGGGCAACGGTGCCACTTCTTATTCAGATGTACCTGTGCCGGTGACTGGTCTTACGAACGCGGTAGCCATTTCGGCTGGGGACAACCACACCTGCGCGGTGCAGAGCGG
>JAOZUO010000159.1:0-2022 GCA_029938605.1 Deltaproteobacteria bacterium
TCGAGCACTTCGCCGAAATGATCCACGTACCAGTAGTGGGCCGCCCCTTCGATGAACCGGGGCCGCGGGTCGGTCAGCTCGGCCACAACCTGCTGGGCCAGGGCCACGGGCACGTTGGCGTCCTGCTCGCCGTGGAACAGATGAACGGGTAGCCCGATGGTGGACAGGGCGAAGCCCCAGCGGTTTCGCATGAGGCCGATCTCCTGGTTGAGCCCCTCGGCGCCCTGGTAGAAGGCCTCGGCGTACTCGCGCTTGAGGGCGTCAATGACCTCGGGCCGGTCGAGCACCGCCAGGTCCGACGGGGGCGCCGCCAAGCGCATCTGGCTGGCCATGAGCACCGGAGCGAACCTGGCGCCAAGGGCCAGGGTCCAGACGACGACCTCCGAAGCCAGAGGCGACATGGCGTTGAGAGAGAAGGTCAACTGCACCTGGGAAGACAGGGTCTGCCGGGCGCCCTCCCGGTGGATGGGCCCCATGCCGCTGATCACGGCCAGGCCGGTCAACCGATGGGGCAAGAGCGCTCCGCAGGCCAGGGCGTAGGGTCCGCCGTTGGAGATGCCGATGACGCCGAACTGCTCGATCCCCAGGGTGTCGGCCAGGTGGGCCACGTCCTCGGGCCAGTCGGGCAGGGTGCGGCCGGGGTGCAGGTCGGAGCGGCCGAAGCCCGGGCGGTCCGGGGCCAACAGTCGCACGCCGCGCCGGCGACACAGATCGTCAGCCAGCAAGCCCATGAGCCGGGAGCCCGGCCACCCGTGGAACAGGAAGTAGGGTTCGCCCCCGGGATCCCCCCAGGTGGCATAGCTGAGCCGACGGCCGTCCGGCAGCGTGGCCCATTGAAGCTCGGTCGTCATGGGCCGCACAATAGTCACTTTGAGCGATGATGAAAAGAGCGCGCGTCCTTCGGGAAAAGGATGGCCGTTTCCTCAAGAGGGGGGACGGATCAGGACCTTGAAGGCGGCGGGGCGGCGGGCGTGCTCGATGGCGAGCGCGGCGTTTTGGAGGGGGAAGGTGGTCTCGATGAAGGGCAGGGGATCGACCTTGCCTTCGGCCAGCAACGCAAGGGCCTTGTCGAAGGGGCCGCAGCGTGAGCCAATGACGGTGATTTCGTTGACCACCAGGGAACTGAGATCTACCTCCGTGGTGCCGGGGTAGGTGGAGTTGAGCACGAGGGTGCCTCCCGGGCGCACGGCTCTACGGGCCTGGGCAAAGCCCCCGGGCGAGCCGGTGGCCTCCACCACCACGTCAAAAGAGGGAGTGGCGGGGGGCAGGTCCTCGGGCAGCAGTAGCTTGACGGGCCTCTCCCGCAGGGCGTTTCTCTGGACCGTGTGCTTGGCCAGGGCGTGTACCTGGCAGCCTGTGGCGACCAGTACCTGGGCGATGAGCTGCCCCAACCGCCCAGCGCCAATGAGCAGGACGCGGTCCTGGGGCGTCAGAGACACCTGCTCGGTGATTCGCAGGGCGGCGGCCAGTGGTTCGGTGAAGACGGCCTGGTCGTCGGACACGCCCTCGGGCACCTCATGGAGGTTGGCCACCGGCAGGGTGACCAGCTCCGCGAAGACCCCGGGGTGGTTCTGGATGCCCAGCACTGAGCGCTGGGGGCAGTGTTGGGTTCGGCCGGCCGCGCAGGTGGGACAGTCGTGGCAGGGGACGTTGATCTCCCCCACCACCCGGCGCCCCTCCCATTGCGTGTGCGTGGGTGCGGACATCACCTCACCCACGAACTCGTGGCCGAGAATGCCGGTGAAGGGGGAGTATCCACTGCAGAGCGCCAGATCCGTGCCGCAGACACCGGCCAGGCGCACGCGCACCAGGGCGTCCCCCGGGGCGGGATGTGGCACCGGAACCTCCCGGATGGTCAGTTGCTTATTGTCGAGCCAGAGACATTGCATGGTAGCCTGTGTGTGGTTTGGGGACCCATGAAACCACATACGGGCTGTCATGAAAAGCGCTCAGCGTGGGTGAATTGGGGCGCGGCGCTGGGGACGGCGCTGGGGATGGAGACGGAGACGGAGACGGGGACGG
>JAOZUO010000159.1:2122-18960 GCA_029938605.1 Deltaproteobacteria bacterium
GACGGGGACGGGGACGGGGACGGAGACGGAGACGGCGTTGGGGCCGACGTCTTACGCCCGCCCGGTTTTTCGGACCTACGATGCGGTGGGGCCGGCCCCGACCACGGAAGCGATCCAGCCGCGCCATGCAGGTGGCCCAGGAGCCTCGCTCAGTCTCCGAGAACGCCACCGGTGACACCAGGGCCAGGTCGAGCTGGGATTTTTCGAGGCGTTTGCGACGGTGCATGATGCGCAGGATGCGGTCCACCCAGTGTCGCCAACGTTTGCCCACCTGGCCCCGGCAAAACTTCTTGTAGTGTCGTTTGGGGCTGGGCAGGATCGACGCCAGATAGGCCGCCTCCTGGGGATCCAGTGCGCTGGCGTCCTTGCCGAACAGGTGTTGGGACGCCCTCCCGATACCGAAGATACCGGGCCCAAACTCGATGACGTTCAGGTAGATTTCCAGGATGCGATTCTTGCGTAGGTGCCTCTCCAGATACCAGGTGAGGATCAACTCCTGGAGCTTGCGAGCCAGGGTCTTGCGTCGGCCGAGGATCACGTTCTTGACCATCTGCATGGTGATGGAGCTGGCCCCGAAGACAAAGCGGCGGGCGATGAGGTTGCGTGCCAGGGCGGTTTGGAACTCCCGTGGGATAAAGCCCCGGTGATAGAAGAACCGCGAGTCCTCTGTGGTCAGAATCGCCTTGATGATGTTGGGGGAGATCTGCGCCAGGGGAATGAAGTCCGGGTTGTCCGGTCCCACCTCGAAGCCGATGCGGTTTCCGGCGTCCACCAGCTCGTGTCCAAAAGCACCGGTCAGGCGAGCCGCCGAGTGATCCCAGGCCACCGAGGTCACCCGGCAGCCATCGGCGTTTACCCGGCCGTCTAAGTATACGCTGGAGGTGGTCAGGTACCCAAAGTCCACCTCCGCTTCCACGTTCATGCTGAACCACCCCGCCACGCGCATTTTGGAGAGGCGGGGGATCATGCCCCGGGGGATGGCGTCGGCCACGTGGCTGCATCGTGTGCGGGGGATGGTGACGGCGATCTTGATGCGCGGTTTGCTCCGTAGCCGGAGCACCTCCGCGGTGACCTCCACCTGGAGGCGGCGCACTTTCAGCCGAGCCTGGTCTATGCGCAGCAGGTCCCGGGCCACCAGGTAGCTGCCCTTCACGTGGCCGTCGAAGCCGAGGTTCTCCACGGGCAGACTCGACAGGTAGGGATCCTTCACCGTGAGGCCCGACAGGGAGGCGTTGCCGGCGAAGGTGAGTCGCCCCTTGGCGAGAGCCAACTTGAGGTCCGCGCTGAGCTGCGCCAGGCCCGGGTTCGGGAGGAGCCGCTTGGGCAGGATGGGAGTCAGCTTGTCCAGGCTGAAGCGGTCCGCCTTGAGCTGCACTGCCACCTCGGCCCGGCGAGGATCTGCCAATCCCGCGAGTCGGGCCTGGATTTTGGCTCGCCACAGGGTCTGTTCCACTCCGCCGTAGCCCCCCGACAGCGCCACCAGCAAGCGTCCCTTGGCCCCAGTGACCCTGCCGGCCATGTCCGTGAGCACCAGCTTCTCGTGTAGTCGGAGGCGGGCGCCGGTGAAGGTGACCTCGGGCCATCCCTTCAGTTGTCCGAGGCGGGTGTGAAAAGCTACCTGGACCTGCTTGGCCTGGAGGGGAGAGAGTCGGCGCGAGGAGAGCCACACCTGACCGAGCGTCACCTGCGACCGCCCCCCCGGCCGGAGCGTTGCGTCCAGGACGGGGGCTTTGAGGTGAAGACCCCGCAGCTCGTCGAGCCCCTCCAGGGAGCCGTGTTGAAGGACCACCGCCGAGAGCTTCATCTCCAATCGGCGACTCACCCGGCGGCGGGCCAGGCGACGGAGGAGGTCGGAGATATTATCCGTACCGTCGGTGTGGCGACGTAGGCAGAATCGGGGTCTGACTACGGTCAGGGACTGTAGCTGTAGCTTCCCGCGCAGAAGCGGCCAGAAGGCGTAGGTCAGGATCACCCGCTCGGCGTGCATGAGGGGTTTGGAGGCGCAGTCCTTGCCTCCGGCCACGCGCACGTCTTCGAGCACCAGGCGGTTGGTGGTTCCGTGCATGCGTCCCACGCGGATCTTCCGGTTGAACCGCTTCTCAAGGGCCGGCAGCACCCGACCGCGCACGAGCCGCTCCCCCAGGCTTGGCGCCAGCAGGGCCGCGGCGATTCCGAGGCCGGCCACCACTGCCAGCACCACCCCGGCCGCGATCCACCTCCACCGCCGTTTGCGTCCGGCCCGGCAGCGCATCAGTTGGGTGGCGGCGGCGCGTTCGGTCTCCTTCGCCGGGGTCTGGGTCGCCGCGTCTGTTTGTTGAGGCCCTGGGTCCATCTTGGGTAGTCCGTTCTCGGGGGCCAAAGCCTCCCCTTGACTGCATCCTAGATCGGGACCGGACAACAGGCAAAACCCCCAATGATTTTTGATGGGCGTGGAACTACTTACAGCTGATGCCGATGACGAGCTTTCCGCCCTTGTGGGGGGGACCCACGAAGAAGAAGGTGCCACCGCGGTCGAGCACCAGGGTGGTCTTGAGCATGCGCTTGGCGGCCTTGTAGCGGGTCCGGCGGCGGTACAGGGCCAGCTCGAACCGCAGGCGGCGCTTTTTCGGGGCGGCGAGGACCTTGGAGAGGAGCTGCCCCTCCAGGCGGTAGGGTCCGACGAGCTTCGTACGAGCGATGCGCCCGGTGGCCAGCTTCATGGAGGCCACCCGGAGCAGCTTGAAGGAGAGGAAGACCTTGAAGGGCTGGGCCCCGAGCCGTCGTTTGAGATGACGTAGGGAGGCGGGGAACTTGCCGGGCACGTTGAGGCCGTTGATCACATGGATCTTGCAGCTCGCGCTCAGGCCCCGGGGGGGCGATTTGGCCTTGCGGGCGTGGGCCTGGGGTACCACCAGCAGTGTAGCCGCTAACCCGAGCGTGGGAAAACTCCACCACAGGGATCGCGATGTTCTTCGGTTGGCGGGTCTCATATTGGATCGGTGCTCCCCGGATCGTCTCCGGCGTCCGCCCCGTTGTCGTCCTCGTCCTCATCTTCGGGGTAGACCCAGATCACCGTGGTAGTGCGTTTGCCGTCCTTGATCCGGAAGATGTCCGGGTGGCGGCCCTTGAACTCCATCTTTTCTATGTCCACGTTGTCGTCCGACTCGATCTTGGCGGCGGACCTTTTGGCCGGGATCCCTTCGGGTTTGAGGAACGAGCTGAACAGCACTCCCAACACTACGGCCACGGCCACGGTACAGACGCCGGCCGCTGCCCAGCGTACCGGGTGACTCCCCATGGACTGGCCGAGCCACGTCTTGAACCGCGCCAGCGCCCCCAGGCTCGGGTCCGGGCCGGGGTCAGTCCGGGCAGCCGAGCTGGGCTCGGGCTGCGGCTCCTGTTGGATCTGAGCGGCCACTGCGGGCCAGAGCCCCTCGAAGTCAGCAGCATTCGCGGCGGCCTCTGCTTCAGCGCGGATCAGGATCCGCATCTGGGACAGGGACTCCAGCCGTTTGGCGTCGTCGGCATTTGCAGCGACGGCCTTTTGGGCCTTGTCGGCTTCTTCTTTGTCCAGCTCTCCGTCGTAGAGTCGCTGTAGGGTATCGTCGTCTAGACCGCTCATGGCTAGGACCTCTGATTATCAGACGGATTCTTCTGGTTCTTCATTCAGAACCTGGAGCAAATAGGCCTGGAGTCGTTTCCGGGCGTGAAAGAGGCGCGACATGATGGTGCCCTTGGAACACTCCATGATCTCCGCCATTTCCTTGTAGGAGAGTCCCTCGAGCTCCCGCATCATGATCACCGCCCGGTGGTTGGGTGACATCTGCGCCAGACCCTCGCTGATGTGCGTCAAGGTTTCCTTGTCCGCCAGCGCCTGACGCGGATCCGTGCCCTGGCGGCTGGGCACGATGTCCATGGCCGATAGCACGCCCTGGGATCGATCAATGGCGTCGTCGTACTCCACGCTGTAGGCCCGACCGGCGCGCCGTAGGTGGTCGATGCACAGGTTCACCACGATGCGGTACAGCCAGGTGTAGAAACTCGCAGAACCCTGGAACTTATCGAGGTACCGATGGACCTTAACGAAGGCCTCCTGGGTGACGTCCATGGCGTCCTCGGGATTGTGCACGATTCCGTAGGCGAGGCTGTACACCTTGCGTTGGTAGCGCTTCACCAACAACTCGAAGGCGCGCTGCTCACCGTCACGGTATCGGGAGACGAGCTCTAGGTCCTTGGGCTGCAAGCGTTTCTCTCCTGGTGGGCTGGTCTAATCCCTGGACTTTGCACGACTATACGGGTAACACGCGCAACTCCCGCGGGGCAAGTCTTATCAGGGTTTGCGCCGTGGCCTGGCCGGGCCTACAAATAGGGGGTGACCTCGGCACCCGGACAGAAGCCAGCCTCCGCCCCCACCCTACCTAGTTGCCACCTCAGAAGTGGTTTCGAAGCGAAAGCGTGCCAGGTGCGTCGGATGTGCACTACCAGATCTGGTGGTTGTACCGGGCGTACTACCCCGGATCTGGTGGTGTGCAGACGGCGTACCTGGGGCGCTTGCAGCCGAAGTCCACTTCTGGGGTGGCAACTACCTGGCCGTGAGGTGGTCATGGATCACTATTTGCGGTCCATTCGCAGGCGTCTGGCCGTCTGGACCGGGCTGGCTGGCGTCTTGGCGGCGGCTGTTGCCGCCCTGGTCCTGGTGGTGGCGTGGCTGGCCGGCGTGTTGGAAAGCGTTGGCCGGGCGGTTCCCCTGGGCCTGCTGGTCGCCAAGGTGGCGGGATCCCTGGTGGTAGTGGGGGTCGTGGCCGGGTTGGTCCGGCTCTGGTTGCGGTCCCCCCGCGGTGCGATCCGCCGGCTACGGCGGGTGGACGCGGCGCTGGCCGAGGATCTCTGGAGTGGTCTGGAGTTCCGGGAGCACCCCATGGGCTCTGGCCCCGAGCGCGCCTTCGTTGCCTGTCTAGGCGAGTCCGTGGCCGAGCGGCTCGGGCGGGTGCCTCCCCGCGAGCTGGTGTCCTTCAGCCGGCTCGGGCAGGTCTGTTGGCTGGTGGGTTTGGGCGTGGTGCTTACGGGCCTGGCGGTTTTTACCCTGCCCCGCGCTGCGCCCCGCCTGCTGGCCGCCCTGGGAGGACCCAGCGGGCCGGACCGGTTGCCCCGGGTGCTGCGTGGTCCGGGCGTGAGCAACGTGCGAATGGTCATCCACCCGCCCCGGTACACGGGGCTCCCTCTGGAGGTGGTGGAGCCCGGCAAGGCGCCTGTGTCGGTGCCCGTGGGAGCCCGGGTGACTGTGGTTGCCAAGGCCCCTGAGCCCGTGGTCTGGGCGCGGGCGCTGGTGCCCGGGGGAAAGATGGTCTCGGGGGCTTCGCTGGGAGAGCGGATCTTTCGGGTGGAGCTCGTGGCTGGTGGGCCGGGTCAGGTGGTGTTTGCTTACCGCACCGCTCGCGGGGTCCTCCACGTGGGAGAGACCGGCCCGCGCCTCATCCTGCGTCCGGATCTGCCCCCGGACCCTTCGGTCCGGCCCGGTGACGAGCAGATCGATCTCCCGCATGCGCGGGTGCTGCCCCTGCGCTACGAGATCACCGATGACTACGGTCTCCTGGAGGCCCGTCTGGTGTGGAAGACGGAGCTCGGCGATGAGGGTACGATCCTGCTGGGTCGGGGACCGCGGTTCGGCGCCAAGCGGAAGCGACGGTTGGCCGGGGTTCTCAAGTGGGATCTCACCCGGCTCGGCCTGCGTCGGAGCCAGAGTGTGCGGTTTCATCTGGAGGCCCGGGACAACCGTTCCGGGGGAGCTGCCGTTGGCGGCAAAAGCGCGGGTTCCCAGATGCGCCGAACCCGGGACCAGACCATCACCATCACCGGTCCGCGTCCGGTCCAACTGCGTGTTCTCGCGCGGCTACGCCGGATGCTGGAGCGGTCCGCGGGGCGCCTGGCGGATCGACTGGAGAATCACCGGGCCCATCCTTGTGACAAACGTCTGGCGGCCTGGAAGAGGGCGCGGAGTGCGGAGTCCAAATTGGCGGTGGACGTGGCCCGTCTCATCCACGAGGTCCGAAAGCAGTCTCAGGGGCCCTCATTGCTCAAGGGGGCTGTGACCGGACCCCTGGCCAACTCCCACATTGGGTTCCGCATTGCGTTGGCGGCGGATCGCGCCGTGGCGGCGGAACAGTTCCCGGTTTCGTTCCAGGCCTGTGCTCGGATCGCGTCGCTTGAAATCAGCCACCGTCGGGTGATCAAAGGCCTGGAATCCCTGGTCTTAGAGCTGGATCAGCTCATTGGGCGGGCCACCCTCGAGCAGATGCAGCAGTTGGGAAAGAGGATCGCTCGGCTACAGCAGGAGGTCGAAGAGTTGCAGGCGGCCATGAAAAAGAATCCAAGCGCGGAGCTGCGGCGACGAATCGCCAAGCGTATCCAGCAGCTCAGTCGCCTCTTCGACCGGCTTGGACGGCTCTGGGCCACCCTGCAGGATGATGCGTTGGACCAACATGTGAACCGCTACGCCATGGATCGGAAGCGCACCCGGAAGCTGCTTAACCGTCTGGCCTCCAAGACGGGTCAGGGACAGCCGGCCCAGGCGGAGCTCGACCAGCTTCGGCAACGGGTGAAACGGATGAAGAAGGCCCTCGACCGGGGCCTGGATAGTTTCCGGAAATACTACCCGCTGCCCGGCGAGCGAGGTCTGCAGCGGGACGTTCAGGCCATCCGTCGCCTGGCGGATGGACAGGCCAAGGTGAACCGTCAGCGCTCTGGAACGGGCGGCGGAGCCAGGCAAATGCAGCAACGTTTGTCGCGCGAGGCCGGCCGGCTGGGGCGATCCCTGCGGGGTCGACCGGGGCGCCGGGGGGTTGCGCGGTTGGTCGAGGAGGCCGCCGGGCGGATGCGGCAGGCTGCCCGGGCCCAGGGAAAGACCGCCGGGGAGAAGGGGAAGGCCGCCAAGGCCGCCCTCGACAAGGCCGCCCGGGAGATGAGCCGACAGGGACGGATCACCCCAGGGGATGGGGAAGGGGAGGACGGTGCCCAGACGTCTGGAACCGGAAATGTAAGCGTCCCGCCCGCCGGTAGGGCGCTGCCCCGGAAGCTACGGCAGCGGATCCTGGAGGGGGGGCGGACCGCCTGGCCGCTGGGATTCCGGCGTCCCCTGAAACGTTACTACGAGAGGCTCCTACGATGATCGCGACGCTTTTTATGGTGCTGGGCTCGGTGCTGGCGGCCGGGCCTCCCGCCGGGCGGCTCGCCCCCGCGGCTCCCCCCGACCTCGCCGGCGTGGCGAGGCTGGCCGAATCCAGGCTGCACGAGTGGCGCTTCCTGGAGGCGGAGCAGCTCCTGTGGATGCTTCGGGTGACGGTGCCGCACACCCGGGAGGTGATCCAGGCACGCGTCCGACGTCTCTACCTGCTGGGCCGCTATGCCGAAGCCAAGGCGTTGATGGTTCGCCATCTGGGGCCGGGGCGGTCCTCGGGGCGGTCCTCGGGGCGGTCCTCGGGGCGGTCCTTGGATCTGTGGGCGCGGGTGGAGGCCGCCGCCCGGGTGGTGGGGTCCATGGCGACCCACCGCACGGCCTCGGGGACCTTTGTGATCCGGTGCCCCAGGGGCGTAGATGAGCTTCTGCTGCCCTACGCCGAGGCGGTACTGGAGCGATCCCGCGTGGCCATGAGGGACGAGCTCGGCCTGGAGCCGGACGGGCCGGTGCGGGTGGAGATCCTGCCGGGGGCCGAGGAGCTGGCCCTGGTGTCGCCCTTGCGATTGGAGGAGGTTCGCCGCACGGGCACCACCGGGTTGTCCCAGGATCACCGGATCATGCTTATTACGCCCCGCGCCGTGGCCACGGGATACGGCTGGGCCGACACTTTGGCCCACGAGTATGTGCACTACGTACTGGAGGTGCGTGCGCGTCATCTCATCCCCTTGTGGTTGCATGAGGGGTTGGCCCGGTTCCTCCAAGAACGGTGGCGGGGCCCCCTGCCCACCTCTCTCGAGCCGCTACAGCGCCATCGGCTCGCTACGGGGATCCGGGATCGTCGATTGGTGCCCCTGCGCAAGATGATGCCGTCCTTTGCCAAGCTGAAGGATCACCGCCAGGCGGCGTTGGCCTACGCACAGGTGGCGTCCATGATCCTGCAGTTCCACACCGCCCACAAAAGCGCGGGTCTGCGTCGTCTGGTGGAGGCACTCGCCTCGGGGCACTCCATCGACACCGCTCTGGATCGCGTCACCGGGAGGAGCTTGACGGCGTTCGTAGCCCATTGGAAGAATGCGCTGATGGCCCAGCGCCTCAAGCCCGTTCCGGCCTTCGTGCCGCGTTCGGTGCAGTTCAAAAAGGGGCCGGGGACGCGGCTCCGAAAGCGAACCCCCTTCGAGCGTTTCCGGCGTCTTGGCGCGATTCTGCGGAGTCGTTCGCGTCCCGCCGCCGCCGCGGTGGAGTATCGCAAGGCGCTGGCCGTGGTGCACGGAGCGGACGCGGACACCGCCAACACCCTCGCCCGCATTTTGCTGCGGCGCCATAAGCGGCAGGAGGTGGCGACGGTTATCGCCCGGGCCTTGCCCTACGGGGATCATGTGGCCGCCCTGCACGTGGTGGCCGCCCGAGCGGCCGAGGGCCTAGGTGACCACGGGGGCGCTGAGAAGCACTTTGTGCGCGCCAACCAGATCGACCCCTTCGATCCCGAGATCCATTGCGGCCTCGCCCGACTGCTCACCCGCCGGGGTGCTTCGACCGCTGCCCGAGAGACCAGCGTCTGTCAGCAACTCAGCAAAGGGGAGTAGCCCCTCAACCTAAAGGGACTAGCTGATGGCGTAGACGAAGAGGCTCAGGACGATGATCACGCCGCACAGGGCTACGGCGGCGCGGGTTAAGGCGCCGAAGTCCAGCGGCTCGGGCTTGGTCTGGGCGATCTCGATCGTTTGGTCGAAGCGCCGGATCTCCGCTGCGGTGGCGTCCAGCTCACCGTAGATCTCCTCTAGGTGATCGTGCTCGGGACGGTCGATGTCGAGTTGACGTCCGCACTCTTGGAACAGGGTCCGTCGCTGGCCGGAGATGTTCGTTATGACGACCCGGATACGCTCCACCTCGCCTTCCAGGCGCTGGATCTCTCTTTTGTGCTCGGCCTCCTGCACAAGGACGGTCTCCCGTTGCTCCCGCGCGGCGGTCTTGCTGCGCTCGGTGTCCTTCCGGAGTCGCTCGATCTCCGGTTCCAGTGCGGCAGCCTTCTCTTCGAGGCGAGGCACCTCCCTCAGGAGCCCGTCCCGCTCCGAGGTCCAGCGCTCCATCCGTGCTTTGAGCCGCGCTGCCTCGTCGCCGCTTGCCTCGGCGCCTGACATGCCGCTGACCTCTCCCCGGGCGTGGTCGATCTGTCGCGCCAGGGCCCGGGCGTCTTCCTCGGCGCTGCGGGCCGCTTTCAATGCGGTCCGGTAACTCGCCTCCACGGGGCGGAGCTTCTCCTCGGTGACCTTGGTCTGGGTCTCCAACTCGTCGGACTCGGTCTGGGCGTTTCGTTCGGTCTGGACGAAGTCATGGCGAGAGGTCTCGATCTTCTGGTTGAGGGAGTCGACCTCGTCTTTCCGCATCTCCTGGTCTTGGTGTAGCTCCAGCAGCCGGTTTCGGTAGTCGTCGAGCAAGGCGTTGTCCAGATCCCTCAAAGACAACGCCACCTCGCCCAGCTCACTGAGCTGGTCCGTGCGGATGCGCTCTCGTCTCTCTCGCTCCTTGCGCAAGCGGCGGATAGCCATGCTTCGACCCGCGGTGCGGCCCACCACCCGGAAGGCGTAGGTCACCGAGTCGGCGATGGCGCCCCCGGACCACCCCGCTCGGCCCGAGTACTCCCGGGAGTACTGCTTGGCCACCTCGGACAGGACGAGATCGTCCTCGGAGTTGCCGGCGAGGCGCTTGGTGTGGATGGCCGAGCGGCGTCCCCCAGTGAGGCGGGACGGGTCCACGCGTCGGTGTCCGGTGTCCGGCTCCTCGGAGGAGTCTTCGATGTCCAGGTCCGGACCGGCGAACCGTTCCTTGAGGGCGCTGCGGCGCTGCACCAGTTCCTGGGGTTCGGCCGCCTTGTCCCAGTTGGAGTCGGAGCTCGGTTCCGACTTGTGGGTCAGTTGGTCCCGCTGGCTCAGGCGCACGGATTTCTGCTCTGTGGGCTGCGCGGGGTCCAGGGCGCCATATACCGTGGTGAGGGGACGTCGCTCATCGGGCAGGGTACGAGTCTGCCGAGGCGTGGGGCGGTGGTCGTCGAAGGGCGCCGGGGGCTCTGGTAGCCGCTCGCCGCTGCTCGGCTCCAATTCCTCGCTCACATAGCTTTTGGGTGGCTGGGAGGATTGGTCCTGCGCTGGGTTTTCCTCCTCGACATCATCGAAGGTCGGGCGGGCGATGATGGTCGCCGGCTCCATGTCCTCTTCGGTCTCCGCCTCGAGATCAGGACGCGGCTCGGGCGGACGCGGCTTGGGGGCAGAGGTCTGAGCGGGACCTGTCGGGCGACCCTTCCGATGGCGCTGACTCAAGCGTCGGAGTCGGCCAATGCGGAGGGCCGGATAGGCTTCGGCCACGCGCGCGGTCGCTTCGGACTCAGCGGGCTTCTCAGGATCCTGGTCGCGGTCGGCGGGGGCGGTTCCCGCGCGGATGGGAGCTCGATCGCTGATTTGCGATACCCCGCACGCCTCACACACGACGGCGTCGGATCGTACGTCGGCACCGCAGTTTCGACAGAAGGGCATGACCGGCAGACAATAGCACGATCTTTCATAGATGCCCAAAAACCACCGGCGGGTCGGCCCAAACCTTGCAGAATGAACCAGGCTGTGTCAACCTGATAGTCAGTTTTCGGTAAGTTACGGTGAATATACGCAATGTCGAGGTGTGAAAATGACAACTAAGTTGACAGATCGCACCAAGGGATCTGGTTCCGGACCATCCGAGTTGGTGAATGGTCGGTACCGGATCCTCGATTTTCTGGGCGAGGGTGCCCAGGGAGGCGTCTTCAAAGTAGCCGATCAGTTCCAGGCGGGAAGGATCAAGGTGCTCAAGGCCCTGTTGCCCGGCGCCGACCCCAAGGCCGTGGAGCGGCTGCGTTGGGAGTTCGTGCGGCTGGCGCGTCTGGACCACCCCCGGCTCCTGCGGGTCTTCGATCTCGACGTGGCGGACGGGACAGGGCCTCTGTCGGAAGGACAGCTTTTTTTCACCGCCGAGTTCTCGGGGGGACGCAACCCAGCTGAGATATTCGCCAAGCTTGGCAAGCGGCGGCGGGTGGAGCTGTTGTGGCGCATTGCAACGGACGTCGCCTCGGCTCTGGATCACATCCACGGCAAGGGGCTGCTGCACGGTGATGTGAAACCGGAAAACCTGCTGTGTACGTCCCACGGCGATGTGAAGCTCATCGACCTGGGGTTGTCCACCGTGGCCGGAAATCTGGGTTCGGACGAGATCTTCGGAACCCTGGAGCACATGGCCCCCGAACTGTTGGCGGGAGTCCCGGACGAGCGCGCTGACCTGTACGGGCTTGGCTCCACCCTCTACTTTCTTGCCAGCGGGCGCCTGGCCCGGGGCGTGTCCGGAGAACGGCCCGTGGCCGCCACGATTCAAGCTCTCATGGATCAGGAGCCCGATCCCCTACACGACCTGGTCGGCGACCTGCCCCAGGGGCTCTGCAGCCTGGTGGACTCGCTGGTAACCCGGGATCCCGATGATCGGCCACGCGCCGCACGGGTACTGCTCGAGCAGATCGCGCGCACGCGGCGTACGGTGTCCTTGGCCCTTTCCGATGACGATGAGGGGCTCCCCTTGCTGGCCACGGGACTGGTGGGGCGGACCCGACTCGTGGAGGACCTGCGGCGGGTTGTGGGCGCACGGATGCGGAGTGACGCGGCACGGTCGGGGACCCCGGCAGTAGTGGTACTGCGTGGCGACGAGGGTGCCGGACGTAGCGCCACTTTGGCCGAAGTGATTCGTCAGCTCCAGCTACAGGTGGCCGGTGGTGACCTGATTTCTCCGCGCGTGACCGCAGGGGTCTCCCTGGCCCAGGCCCTGCGGCCCCTGCTGCCCCAGACGCCGCCGTCCCTGGTGGACGACGCTGCCCTCGCGGAGCTGATCACCCTCCTGGAGGGAGAGGTGGCCGAGCAGCCCATGGTGGTTGTCGTACAGGACGCTGACTCAGAGGCCCAGGTGCTGCGCCGGCTGTTCCTGTTGCTTCGACGGGATCCCAGGATCCTCTTGGGGCGTCTGGCCCTCGTGGTGCGCGCCTCAGAAGGGCTGGACTTGGAGGCCGAAGGTGTGGCTTTGGAGCGGACCCTACCACCGTTGACCACCCAAGAGGTTCAGATCCTGGTGACTCGGAGCCTGGGCGCTACGGCGCCCGGTCCATTTGTGGAACGGCTGCGATCTGCCAGCGGTGGGCTGCCGGGGCTTTTACTGGAGCTGCTCCGCTCCGCCTGGGCCGAGGTCGGAGATCGGCGTCGGGTGGCGGAGGTGAACGTGGACGACCTCACTGGGGAGGGGCTTACCGGAGTGGCCGCGGCCCGTCTTGCCAACCTGCCTGACCGGGAGCGCCACCTGGCGCTTGGGTTGGCGGTGGCTGGGGAAGCGATCCCCCTGGAGTGGTCAGCCCGTCTCTCGGACCTTAGCCCCGCGGAGGCCTGGGAGGCCCTCGAGCTGCTTGGGCATCACGGCGTGGTGACGGTGGACCAGGGTCAGGTGCGCCTGGCCCATCCCAGCTACAGTGAGGCCCTGGCGGCCAGCCCCGAGGAGGTGTCCGAGCTGCACGGTCGGCTGGCCCGACAGTATGGCGAGGTGGCCCAGACCGGCGATGAGGCTGCGCTGACCGCTCAGGTGACTCATCTGGCCTTGGCGCCGCCGGATCCCGGCCTCCCTGATCTGGCACGGGAGGCGGCGGATCGCAGTGGTCTGAGGGGACAGTGGGCGCAAGCGGCCCGGCTGCTGGCCATCGCGCGCCAGACCCAGTCCGGTGCCCAGTGGCGCGCGACCACCGTTGAGCTGGCTCTGGCGCTGGTGCGCAGCGGGGCCTACGACGAAGGGCTGGCAGAGCTGGATGGTTTGGGTAGCAGCTCCTCGGCAGCCCAGAGGCTGGAGGAGGCCACCGTGCGGAGCTTGGCCCTGCAGCGCCAGGGCAGGTTGGCAGAGGCCCGGGAAGTCCTTTCGGTCGCTCTGGCGGGCCGGGGATCCGGGCAGAAAAAGCTCCCTTCCTCCCACCTGGTGAAGGCGCAGATCGTTCTTGGGCGCGTGCTGCTCGCCTTGGGGGACGTGGACGCGGCGAGGGCGCTGTGCCCGGAGCTACACTCTGCCCCGGACACTGCGGATGGACTTGCTTTGCTCGAGATCGGCGGCTTGGCCCGGTACTACGCCGGTGAATTGGAGGCCGCTCAGAGTTTCTTCGACCGGGCCGCTGAGCGCGCCATCGCCGAGGATCCACCGCGCCTTTCGCGGGCTCTGGGCTTTGCAGGGATGGTGCACCAGACCGCCGGTCGCCTGGACCGCGCGGAGCGTTGTTATGAGGAGGCCGGTCGTTTGGCCGCCGAGCAGCACGATCTGCACAGCGAGGCCCTGTACGCGGGAAACCTGGGCGGCGTGCTCAAGGAGCAGGGTAAGCTCGCCGAGGCTTTGGAGCCCAGCGTTGCCGCTGTGCGTCGCATGATCCAGCTCGGTCGCACAGCGGAGTTGCCCGCGTATGTGTTCAACCTGGGCAATTTGCTGCTGGCCCTGGGAGACCTGGACGGCGCCTTCCGTGAGCTGACCCTCATGGCCACGGAGGCTGAGCGTGTGGGAGCTCCTTTCATGCGCGGCTACATGCTGCTGCTGGGCAGCGACCTGCTGCGTCGGGCGGACTCCGAAGGGCAACGACTTCCCCCAGACCTGCCGGAGGATCTGGCTGGGCGGCGGCCGGCGCGGCTGGCCCGGGGAGCTGCCGAAGTCTTTGGTGACATCGGCGCGTCCAGGGACCAGGCCTACGCTTGCATCGCCGAGCTGGAGTGCTGGGCTGCCGAGGGGCGACCCGAGCGGGCCGGGAGCGCGCTCGCGCAGCTCGACACCCTGCTCACGGAGTTGGACGACCCCCTGGTAACTCACCACGCCAGCTTGGCCCGGGGGCGGTTGGGGCTGGCCGGGGCGCCGGGACACCAGTCGGACCAGGCCCTGGCCGCTGCCTCTAAGTTCTTCGCCGACGGGCACTCAGACCTGGTCTGGCGGGTGGAGGTGGTGCGCGGGGGACTGGCCCTGGTTCGGGGCGACGAGGCCGAGGCCCGACGGTTCCTGACGTCGGCGTCCGCCAGGGAGCAAGTCCAGCGGGATCGGCTCCCGGAGGCCTACCGCTCCTTGCGGGATGGCGACGCCGACCTGACCCTTGAGGCTCAATTGCGACGGCAACTAGGTGGCGTCGGAGTCGTTGGGCAGATGGGTGCGGGCGGGTCCGCGGGCGGGTCTGGACCACGGGGGCGGGAGCCTGATGCGGTGCAGTTGCGGCGGCTCTTGTCCATCAACCAGCGAATCAACAGTGAGCGGCGGCTGCCCATCCTATTGGAGCTGGTGCTCGACGCCGTTTTGGAGCTCACAGACGCTGAGCGGGGATTTATCCTGCTGCTCAACGAAGATGACGTACTGCAGGTGCGCATCGCGCGGAATATGGCCGGAGACGCCGATGGCCTGAACCCGGCCGAGGGGGAGTTTTCCCTGAGCCAGTCCATCGCCGAGCAGGCGGCCCGGCAGGGGGAGGCGGTGATCACCGTGGACGCAGCCATGGACGAGCGCTTCTCGGACGCGGTGAGCGTGCATGGCCTGCGGATTCGTTCCGTGATGGCTGTTCCCCTGCGCGTGAAGGGGCGTGTGGTGGGCACGGTGTACATGGACAACCGGCTGCGTCGGGGAGCCTTCAGCGAAGGAGATCTCGTCCTGGTGCGGGACTTTGCCCAGCAGGCGGCCATCGCCATCGAGAACGCCCGGCTCCACGAGGAGCTTCAGGCGCGCCAGGAGGAGATCGAGCGACTCAACGTAGAGTTGGCCTCCAAGGTAGCTCGGCAGGAAGCGGAGATCCAGGACATGCGCACGGAGCTGCGCCAGAACCAGGCTGCCCTCCAGGTTCGATACGACTACTCGAACATCGTCGGGTCCACACCGCGCATGACGGAGCTGTTCCACCTGCTGGACCGGATCACGGACGTGGAGCTGCCGGTGGTGATCCACGGTGAGAGCGGTACCGGAAAGGAGTTGGTGGCTAGGGCCATCCACGTAAACGGTCCGCGCGCTGACCATCCCTTCGTGTCGGAGAACTGCGGCGCGGTACCCGAGACCCTGCTGGAGTCCATCCTCTTTGGCCACGTCAAAGGCGCCTTCACCGGGGCCCAGCGGGACAAACGTGGCCTTTTCGAGGTGGCCCACGGGGGTACTCTCTTCTTGGACGAGGTGGGGGAGATGAGCCCCGGCATGCAGACCAAGCTCCTGCGTGTGCTGCAGAACGGGGAGCTACGGCGGGTAGGCGGTGACAAGGTGATCCGGGTGGACGTGAGGATCCTCGCCGCTTCCAACCAGAACCTGACCGACCTGGTGGAGTCCAAACAGTTCCGGCAAGATCTATTCTACCGGCTGAACGTGCTTGAGGTGGTTTTGCCGCCCCTTCGGCAGCGGGCCGCTGACGTGCCGCTGCTGGTGGAGCACTTCCTCTCCAAGCACTGTCCTGATCGGCCCAGACAGGTGGGACGGGCGGCGATGGATCGCCTCATGGCGTACGGATGGCCGGGCAACGTTCGGGAGTTGGAGAACGAGATCCAACGAGCTCTGGCCCTGGGCGGGGATCGCCTGGGGGTGGAGGATTTGACGGCGAACATTCGTGGGGATGGGCAAGGGCAGGTCATGGCCATCGATCCGGAGGACATGGATTTGAGATCCCATGTGGAGGTGTTGGAGCGGGAATTGCTACAGAAGGCACTGGACCGTACGGGTCACAACCAGACCAGGGCAGCTGCGCTGCTGGGATTGAGTCGGTTTGGCTTGTTGAAAAAGCTAAAGCGGTACGGCATGGTACGCAGCGCTAGGAAGACCGGATGACAACTGCGTTTACGATATGTCAACCAAGTTGTCACGTCCGTTTGGGGTTCAGCGGGCCACCTATGTTGCGAAGGCGGTTCGGAATTCCATTGGAATACACGGACGCTGCGCGAAGATCCCAGACGCCGTTTTCGCCCAGACGAGCGTGGGACGGAAGGAATGAGTCATGAAGGCGAGACAAGTCATCACCAGAGTCATGCTACCCGGACTGGCCCTTTGGGCCATCCTCTGGGCGTGCAATACCCCCTCCATCCCCATGCCGCCACCGGGCGGGGAGATCGTCTCCTTTATCCAAGAGGATACGGACCATTTTCGCTTTCAAGTCGATGCCAACCAGTATATTCAGCCGGGCGCCGAAGTAACTGTCAAGAACCTGGATCGCTCCGTTTGGGTTGGTGGAATCGCTGAGACTGACGGAAGCTTCCTGTCCGAGCCTTTCGCCGGCGCTCCCGGGGAAATTATCCAACTCTCCTTCGTCAAGGACGGCGATGGCGGCGCTACCTGCTTTATTCTCTCAGTAGGCGCCGATCCCATCGAAGACCCTCGCTGTGGCAACTGATTCTTTCTCCCCACTACTCCGCTCGCTATGCCGCAGCTCGGAGTTGACTCTGGCCGCTCCAGCCGACGCCCTGGGCGTCGGCTGCGAGAGCGTCCGGCGTCAACTCCTTCGCAGGGCACCGCTCGCTTTCGCTAGCCCCTAAAAAGAGCGCATTTTCACCGCTCGCTATGCCGCAGCTCGGAGTTGACTCTGGCCGCTCCAGCCGACGCCCAGGGCGTCGGCTGCGAGAGCGTCCGGCGTCAACTCCTTCGCAGGGCACCGCTCGCT
>JAOZUO010000047.1:0-43783 GCA_029938605.1 Deltaproteobacteria bacterium
ACAAACTCGGCTCCAACAAGCCATGACCGAAGGCCGCCTCGACCCCGACGCCATGACCGACATCGAGCGTCCGATGCCGGCCGCGGCACAAGCAGACAGAAACCTGCCGCAGGCCCATACAGGATGACACCATGACGCGAATCCACTCACTGGCAGTCCGTACTCCTCATGCCGGCATGAAGCTTGGGCCCATGTCCGTGCCCGTGTCCGTGTCTTCCGTCTTCCGTCATCCCGAGTCCGATGCCCCGGCCTCCGACCACAAGCCTGTGGCCCCTGGCCCGCGCCCCGCGCCCCGCTGCCCACGGACGCGGCGCCTCCGGCGCCAGCGGGGAACGTCTGTGATCAAATGGCTCACCATTCACCCCGGTTGACCCCCTACCTGCAACCCCTCATACTTAGATAAATGTCCCAAAGTCAGCAGGAAAGTTCTTACAGACGAGAGCGATCCGCTTCGAACCGGGGATCGCGCACCTGCGGATTGCGCACCCGCGGCCTGCTTGGGCGGCCGCCGCTGGTGGGGCTGGTGGGGCTGGTGGGGTTGGTGGGGCTGGTCGCGGGATGTGGGGGCTGTGATGACGGGCCCGCGCCCCACCTGTTCGAGCCCCCCGCCAGCGTCTGCACGGTACCCGCGTCCCCGGCGCCCCTCGGCCAGCCGGTGGTGGTGGGAGACGGCTCGCCAGGGAGCTGCTCAGAACAGGCCTTGGCCGGTGCCTTAGCCCAGGGGGGCGACGTCTCCTTCGACTGCGGCCCGGGGGAGGTCACCATCGACGTCGCGTCCGAGCTCATGGTCCCCGCCGACACCATCCTGGACGGGGCCGGGCGCATTACCCTCGACGGAGGCAATGCCACGCGCCTGTTGCACACCGAGGCCCGGGTGGCGCTCACGGTCCTCGGGATCACCTTCGTCAACGGCAACGCCACCACCGTCGCCGGCGGCGAGCCCCATAGCGGCGGCGCCATCCGCGCCGGCTGGCTCTCCACCCTCGCCGTCTTCGACTGTACCTTCAGCGACAACGTGGCCGCCGCCGACGGCATCGAGGGCGGCGGCGCTATCTACCAGTCCAACGGCGGGGAGCTCACCGTGGTGCGCTCCACCTTCCAGCGCAACCAGGCCATCAGCGGCGGCGCCATTGATCACCTCCTGGCCCCGCTCACCGTGGTGGACTCCACCTTCCTGGACAACCGCTCCACCGCCGGGGGCGGCGCCATTTACACCGACGGGGGCAGTACCCATCACGACGACGGTGTGGGCGGGCTCATCACCATCTGTGGCTCGCACTTCGAGGGCAACACCTCCCTGGGCACCGGCGGCGCCGTCTACCTGTGGGCGTACGCCCCTGACGTCCTGCTCATCAACCGGTGCAGCTTCCTGCGCAACACCGCCACTCGGCCCACGCCCGGGGACACTGCTCTTGGCGGCGCCCTTCGCACAGGCAACGCTCCCCTCCAGATCGCCAACTCCCTCTTCGCCGAGAACCACGCTGACGTCCATGGCGGTGCCTACTGGACCCGGGGCAACTACCGCACCGAGATCATCAACTGCACCTTTACCCAGAACACCGCCGGTGTCCCCGGCCTCGAGGGCGGCTACGGCGGCGCCCTGTCCGGCTTCAACATCCAGCTCCGAAACGCCACCTTCGTCGAAAACCACGCCGAGTTCACCGGCGGCGCTGTCTCCGCCGAAGGCGATCAGTGGACCCTGGACAACTGCCTCTTCCTGAACAACACCTCCAACAACGAGTGGGGCCTCAGCCAGACCTGCACCGACACCCTCCCCGGCGCCCACATCCTCCAATGGCCCGCCCCCGCCAGCAACAACGACCTGCCCTGCTCGAGCGACGTCCTCCTCCAGGACCCGCTCCTCGGCCCCCTGGGCGATCACGGCGGCCGTACCCAGACCATCCCGCTCCTAGACGGCAGCCCCGCCCAAAACGCTGCCGAAAACTGCCCCGACACCGATCAACGAGGCGAACCCCGCCACGTTCCCTGCGACATCGGCGCCTACGAGGCGCCTTAGCGTTGGCGGAGAATCATGAAGAAGGAATCCCCATATCCCTGTCCCTGGCGGCCATGGCTTTTTCAACGGCAAGGATCGGCAGTGAAAAAAGACAGCCTAGCCACGAGGATGTGAACCATGAATGAGAATCGACGATTTACGTTGCCACTTCGGTGGAAAATCATCGGACTATTCACCGTCTGGCTGATGGGGATCGGGCAACCGGCCTGTGGCGCCTCGGACAACGACCCCGGCATCGACACAGGGGTGGGATCGGACGCCAACGTCGGCTCGGACTCCGTCGCCCCGGACTCCTCCACTGGGGATCCGGACGGCGGGATCGCGGTGGACGCAGTCCCCGACGCAGGTCCCGACGGCGGTGGTAGCCCGATCATTGGCCCTGCGGGGCAGTTCACCGAGACGCTCGCCGTCGACGGCGTCAACCGCACCTACCAGCTACACGTCCTGGACTCCGCCGTGACCGAAATGGCGGACGGGCCGGTCCCGCTGCTGATCGCTATGCACGGGGCCGGGGATTCGGGATCGAACTTTATCGCCGCCACCGGCTTGACGGGGACCGCCGCGACCAACGGCTTCGTGCTCGTGGGTCCAGAAGGATTCAACGCCGGCTGGTTCGTGCAGACCAATGAAGGCTGGCCCCAGGCCGACGGCTACTCCTCCTCGCTGTAGAACGACGCTGAGCTTCTACTCACAATCATTGATGAGACCTCAGCGGACTACTGGATCGATCCAGACGCCGTGTTCGTCGTAGGACACTCCCGGGGTGCGGGCTGCGTCGGCTTGCTCGCCATCTTCTCCGGTGGACTGTCCATCGCCTCGGGGACCTGGCAGTCGCCCTTTGCTGCCTATGGTGTCAACGCGGGTTATGACGCCACAGGCGGGCAGCAGGACATGTCCCTGGCCACCCCCAAGGTACCCATATTGATCGTCCACGGTACGTCCGACAGCGTGGTCCCCTTCTCCAACGGCGAAGCGCTTGCCGACGGCATGACCTCCGCCGGCTGGGACGTCACCTTTTCCCCGGTCAATGGCGGCTCACACTCCTGGTTGTTCCAGAACCAGCAGCTCTGGAGCGACCTCATGACCGCCGCGGGCTACTGAGTGGCGGCCGACTCAATTTCGGGTTGAACGCCACGATAGTAAGCACGGCGATTTCTGTTCCCACCAAGGTGTTTTTCGCCAGTGCCCTTACATTCCTCGCTCCGCCAGGCGGGCACCCAGGGCTTGGATGTGGGTTACCCCGATGGCGGTGCGTTCTTCGTCGCGTTCGCCGGCGTAGACGAGTAGGGGCTTTTCCATGGTGTTGCCGATGATGTCACCGAGGGCGTTGAAGCCCTTGAACAACGACGAGGGTGACGAGGGTATGGTGTGGCTGGACTTGATCTCGATGGGCAGGATCTTCTGGCCGCGGTCGACGAGGAGGTCGACCTCGTACCCTGTAGCGCTGCGGAAGAAATGGGTCTGGATGCGCCTGCCTTGGTGGAGGCGGTGCTTGATGACCTCACCCACCACTAGATTTTCGAAGAGGCCGCCGCGCAGGGGGTGGGTTGCGAGCTGTGAAGCCTCCTCGATGCCGAGCAGGTAGGTGGCAAGTCCCACGTCGTAGAAGTAGAGCTTGGGCGACTTGACGAGACGTTTGCGTGTATTGGTGGCGAAGGGGCGGAGGAGGAACACGACATAGCTTGCCTCGAGGATCGAGATCCAATGCCCGATGGTGGTGCTGCTTACGCCAGTGTCGTTGGCCAGGCTCGCTAGATTGAGGAGCTGTCCGACCCGTCCGGCGCACAGGCGGATGAAGCGCTGGAATCGGCTGAGATTTCGGATCTGGGCGAAGCTCCTCAGGTCGCGCTCGACATAGGTCTCGAAGTAGTCACCGAGGGCGCGCGTGGGGTCGAGGGAGCGGTGGTGGATGCGCGGGTAGAACCCACGGAACATCAGCTCGTCTGCGTCGAGGGAGATGCCGGCCCCAGCGAGCTCGGGGACGGATAGGGGCAGCAGCTTCAGGAGTGCGGTTCGCCCGGCAAGGGACTGTGAGATCGAATCCATGAGTTGGAGCTGACTGCTGCCGGTGAGGACGAACATGCCTTCCCGGTTTGCGTCGTCCACCAGGACCTGGATCTGGGAGAGCAGCTCCGGAACGCGCTGGATTTCATCGATCACGGCGCCATCGCGCAGGGAGCGGAGCAGGCCGTTAGGGTCGCTCCGGGCGAGATCTCGAGTCTCGAGATCCTCCAGGTTCACGTAGGGTAGCTTATCGAAGACATGGCGCACGAGCGTAGTCTTCCCCGACTGTCTGGGGCCGGTGACCGTGACCACCGGGTACCGTCCGAAGAGGTCCGCCAGGGGGCCGGCGAGGAGTCTGGGGATCATCTCCATGCACGTCTCCATGTTATTTCCCCCTATAGATCGAAAGCTTACTCTGGTTTGTGCAAAACACAAGTGTAAGTTGCGATTTGCACAAAGGAGGCGGTTCTACGTCTTGAGGTTCTATTTCTTGTCGAACACCAACGTGATGCGTTCGGCGCGATCCACCCTGGCGGCGAAGAGGGTGAAGGCGGAGTAGCGCTTGGGCGTGACGATGCCGAAGGGGATGGACAGTGAGCGGCGGAGCTCCACCGCGCCCTTGCGTGCGGTGGTTTGGAGGAGGAACCGGCCGAAGGGCGTGTTCAGCCGTGTGGGCCGCGGCAGCTCCTTGGGGCGGAACCCTGGCGGGAGCTGGACGGTGAGACGCAGGGAGACCGGACCCAGTGGGCCCAGACGCAGGGGCAGTCGCCGCTTGGCGAGTCGCCCGTAGATCCGCCCCACGAGGGCCGGGAAGAACCCGGATCGGAGCACCAAACGCTGTCCTCCTCCAGGCCGCTTCTCGGATCGGGCCATGCGCCCCACCTTGAGGCGGTAGATCATCTCCAGGGGACGATCGGTTCGTTTGTCGTACTTGAAGGTGAGCCGCGTGATGACGGCGCCCAGGAAGAACCGACCGAAGAAGGCGCGCTCGAGGTACTGTCGAAACCGCTTGGCCGAGATACGACGCAACGCCGCACGGAACTGTAGAGCGATGAGTCCCGAGAGCTTCTCGTGTCCCAGGATCACCGCCGAGCCGTTGGGCTCCAGGATCACCGTAAGGGTGGTGCGTCGAGCATCGGCGTTGGGTTGATTCGGTGTGCGGGTGGCGCGCGCGTCGGGGTGATCCACGGACACGGCGCTGGCCTTACGGAACAGGGGAGGCAGGTAGCCGAAGGGAGCCTGTTGGAGCTGAGGCAGCAGGTATACGGCCCCCTTGGGGAGCTTGAGCCACAGGGCGGGCTGGGAGTGCAGCCGCACGGGGGGGATCGTGCCCCGGGCGAGGCTGCGGTGCCGGGGCCTGAGTAGGCGGGACTCGAAGGGGCCCACTCGGCACTGGCGGAGCAGTGCTCGGAGTAGCGACAGCCGTGAGCCCGCGCGCGCCGCCAGGGTGTGGCTCGCCGGCATGTGGTAGTTGCCCGATTCCTCGATGTTCTTTTGCACCCAGGCGTAGACGGCGCGGGCGCGAAGCGCCACCGGCTTGTCTTTGCACAGGGTACGGCTCAGTTGGCGGACCCCGTAGGAGGCCACGTCGTTGCTGTAGGCGAGCTCCTGTCGCTGGCGTAGATAGTCGGACCAGCGCACCCGGGCCCCCACAAGCACCGTGGGCAAGATCCCCGCCAGGTGCGGGATCAGGGGTTCGGGCATCACCCGTTCCACACGGTGGGCGGTCCAGCGCGTGATCCGGAGCGCTCCGGACGTCTGGTGTACTGGTTTGGGCAATCGACCCCAGGCGGTGGACTGGAGCTTCATGCCCCGGGGCGTCACCACCACCAGCTCGGAGCGGAAGAAGTGGGCGGCCATGGACCGGAAGCTGAAGCTGCTGCCGAAGAAGCCGCCGGGGCGCCAGAGGGTCTGGGCCCGGTCCGCGGACACATATTCCACCTCGATGAAGTCGCCTTCATCCACGTCCGACAGGCTGACCGAGTCCTTCTCCCCCACGTTCTCGGGCTCTCGGATGGAGCCGTCTTTTTTGAGGGTGCGCAGGATGAGCACGCGGACCCCCCGGGGCAGCTTGACCTCTGCGTAGCGTCCGATGGCTTCTCGGGTGCGCAGGTGCACGATCTGGTGCGTGAGCGTCAGGCGTCCGCCGCCTGGAAACACTCGGATCACGCTGCGATCGAGCACGTACACCGGGGCTTTACCCCGACCCCACTTGGCTTTGCGGTAGGCGGATATGGCGGCCCGGCCGTTCACGCGGTAACAGGCGAGGAGGTCGTCAACCCCCAGGGCGCGCAGGCCCCGTCGGAGGTCCGCGTTCTCGGGGTGGGCCCAGATCCCTTGCTCGAGCAACCGCACGGCGGCCTGGCGTCGACCGGAGCTCACCAGCAGATTGGCAAGGCCCAGGCGACTCTCGGCGTCCCAGGGCGCGCGATGGATAAGGGCGCGCCACACACCCCGCGCGGGCTTTCCCGCCAGCCGGAGCTGGTCGGCCAGCAACCGGAGGATCCGGCCATCTTCCCGAAGGGTCACCAGGCGTCTGGTTTCGGCTACAGCTGCGTCATGGAGTCCCTGGCGTGCCAAGGTCTGGGCCCAGGCGATGGAGGTGGCGTCCAGCCGGTGGATCCTTCGGGCTGCCTCCAGGGTGGACGCCGCGCTCATCTCTCCCAGGGCCAGGAGGTAGTAGATCTTCTGGGCCGGTAACCACCGGGGGTTTTTCCGGGCGAGCCGCTGCCCCTGGCGGAATGCCATTCCCCGCCAGCCCAGGCCGCGGTAGAGGCGGATCCGGGCGAGGGTGATCAGGCGCCGTTCATTCACCACCGACGGCTGACCGGCCTCGGCTTTGGCTTTGGCCTCGGGCTTGGCCTCAGGCTTGGCCTTGGCCTTTGCATTGGCTCTGGCTTTGGCTTCGGCTCTGGATTGTCCTCGAGGTTGGAGCAGCAGGGCCAGAGCCTGTTTGTTCTTGCCCTGTCTGCGAAGGCCGGAGGCCAACAGCATTCGGATCCGCAGGGCCCAGGGTGCACGTTTCAACGCATTCGAAAGGAGTGCCCGTGCCCGGGACCGGCCCACGCGGCCGCCGATGAGATTGTCCGCACGCTCGAGCTGGGCCGCCATGACCAGCCCCCAGGTGAACCTCGGCGTTTTTTTAATCATCCGCGCGGCGGTTCCCCGACCGTCATCGGCCAACCCCCGATGCAGGGAGTCAGAGATGTGCAGGGTGTCGGCGAGGGGGCGGTACAGGCCGGCCACCGTTGGTGGTGTGGGCGGTGTGGGGTTCTTCAGGCGGCCCGGAGTCACCAGGAGCTGCAGCCGCGCCGGGCCGGCAGATACGGGGAGCTTGAAGCGAAGACGGTTTGCGCCGGGCCGCAGGGTGACGGGGATCTCCCTGAGGGTGGGTCGGACCTTGAATCGATCCTCGGGGCCGAAGATCTTTCGGCCGCCCAGGCGCAGCACGAAGGGCCGGGGCCAGATCACCCGCACCACGGCGGGGGTTGCCCGGGCTGCTTGCACCTCGACCTCCACGTACCGTACCCCGGGCGCCCCGTCCCGGCTACGTACCGACAGGCCACACTCCAGGCTCGTTACCGTCTTGCCGGTGAGGAGCTCCGTTGTGTCCGGGGCAAAGGGGCGGGCGAGATCCGTGCGGCCAAACCGGCCGAAGCGGCGAGATACTTTGAACTGCGTTGGGCATCCCGCCTGGCGCAGTCGTTTATGTATTTGGTTGAGGTCTCCCCCCAGCCGGGCGCGGCCCAGGAGCGTCAGGGCCAGTCCCACCCGCGCCGCGCGGGGCAGACCTGCTCCCAACGTTTCCAGGACGGCGTCGGCGACGGGAGGGTTGACGTGGGGTAGCTGTTGGATCAGGCGACTGGTCGCCAGGGTTGCCAGGGAGTCCAGGGAGAGGCCGCCGGGCGGTACCAATCGATGGCTCTGGTCACCCGCGGCCCCCACGCCGCGGCGATGGCGCAGACGTGCCACATCCGTGAGCACCCGGCGCCAGGCCCCTGCCGCGCTCTCCACGTCCAGGCGGAGGTCCGCCACCAGGGCCAGCCCTGCGTGGATCCACGGCGCCGCGGTGGATCCCGCCTCCCGGCGGGCGTGTAGCAACTGCACCTCGGCCCTTTTGGCGTCCCCGAAGTGCATCATCAGCAGCCAGCCCAGGTCCCGTCGCAATGCCGCGCGTTGACCCGACGGCGCCTTCTTTGCTCGGGCCAACGCCCGATCCAGGCCCGCCTTGGCATCCCAGCGGTTAAAGCCCGTGGTCCGTGGGTGGTGGGTTGGGCCGGGCGGACACCCCGTTCCCAGTGTGACCAGTGTCCCCAGTGTGACCAGTGTCCCCAGTGTGAATCGCGGGATCATGGCCGGCCTCTCTTTTGTAGAACCACTCGCTTGGACAACGCTTTGTCCACATTCAGCCAGAAGGTGCGCACGGCGCGGTACTGCTTGGGGCCAAACCGGTGGCCCCGAACCTGGAGCTGTCGTCGAAGGGTGAGCCTGCCGGGTCGGCGCGAGAGGGTCTGGGTGAAGGAGAGTCGCGGGGCGGGTTTGCCCGGTAGTCCCGCCAACCTGGCCCGTTTGGGCCCGGCGGCGAGCCGGTGGGTTCGGGGCCAGGTCAGGGTCACTTCGGTGTCAGTAGACCAGGGATAGGCGTATTCCAGGGGCAGCTTTCGCCGGTCCAGGGGCGCATAGCGGCTCGTCAGGGATTGTGCCGAAAACATCAGATTCAGGGTCATGCGGTGGCCTCGCATCTTGCCGATCCCGGGGAGGCGATAGGTGGCTGTGACGGTCACCGCTTTTTCCAGGGCGTTGGGGTCTGACAGGGTCACGGATCCGATTTGGGCCCGGGGAAAGGTCTGGCTGATGAGCTTGCCGTAGTGGTCCTTACGCAGGGCCGCGTCGGCGAAGCGTCGCCGCCACCAGGCCGCCTCCTGGCCGCGGATGATCCAGGTCTCGGACACCCGAGCGTCGCCGCCCTTGCTCATGTGGAGTCGGATCTTCCGCTGCACCCGGTTGGCCCGGGCGGGCAGTACGGGCGTGGTGACCAGGCGCCCGTCCTTGCCGTCGATGATCAGGGCCATCATGCCCTGGTCGGCGTAGGGCAGGTCCGCCGCGCCCGTCCTTTCCGCGGTGCCATCGAGCCAGAGCTTGAGCCCGGGGACGTATAGGATCGCGTGATCGAAGGGGGCCAGAGACGGGATGGCGGTGGAGATTCGCCCACCCCGGCGGGTACGCACCAGCACCGGATGGGCCCGGACGCCCACCTCGCCGAGCATCACGGCCATGAGCATGGCCTTGTCCTTGCAGTCGCCGAACTTGCGCGCGAACACTGACGGCGCGGTGTATGGCTTGTAGGTGTGAACGCCAAAGGCGAGGGCCACGTAGCGGGTCTTTTTCACTACCAGGTTGTAGATGGCGACCACCTTGTCACGCAGGGTGCGCTTCCCCTTGACGGCCCGGAGCGCGGCGCGCCGCAGGGCGGTGTCAGCGTGGTACTGGCCCTTGACCAGACCCCAGTACCATCGCGCCACGTCCCGCCACTTTCGGAAGGTGGAGATGTGTAGGTGGGCGTATGTCTCAGCCCAGCCCGGCATCTGGGGTTCGGCCCCTATCGCGGGTATGTTCCGGGCGGTCCAGCGATGGATCGTCCGTTTGGCGCGCTTGTGTTGCTGGTGGCGGAGCCCTCGAAGACGCGGCTTGGAAAAGCGGATGGACCGGCCCGCCTGCAATTCGACCACCAGCTGTAGCTGTCGGATGGGGGTGTTGCCCTGCAGGGGGTGCAGGGTACCGAAGTAGTCCTTGAACATGTTGTTCGCCGGAGTGTCCGACAGCACCGTCTGCAGCTCGATCACGTCCCCGGGCCGCAGGGACGCGAAGTGGATCACCTTGAGCCGGCGATCGTAGTACATGCGGATGGCGGGATCACTGAGCTGAACGTCCCGCTGATCTCCCTCAAGCTCTGATCCATCGGGCCGGATCACCCGCGCCACGAGCACCTCCAAGTGTTGGGTGTCGGGCAGGTAGTCCACCCGGTGGGTTTTGTACTTCGCCACGCCCTTGGAGTTGTTGACCCAGATGAGTTGCTGGCGGAACTTGCGCGACAGACCGGTGGTCTGCACCTGGTAGGCCGTGGAGTCCAGCAACACCTCCGCGTCGATTTTTGCAGCCTTGCGCTTCCACGCAGCCCGGGCGATGGCCCGGCCGTTGCGGGCGTATCTCTTGACCAGGGGATCGGGACCCCGGCGCTCGAGATGAGCCAGTAGCTGCTTTACCCGCAGAGACTGGGGCCGCAGGGTTGCAGCCCGCCGCAGGTGGGCCTTGGCCGCCGAGACCATGCCGGCGGTGAGCGCAGCGTGGCCCTGGGCTTCGGCGAGCACGAAGGAGCGGGGCAGGCGAAGGGCGGCCCGCTGCAACAGCCCCAGGGCCGCCGGCGCTTTCCCGTTGGCGGCGAGGTTCCGGGCCAGGGCCAGGAGTGGACGCAGTCGGTGGGGCCAGGCGCGGATCTGCCAGCGCAGCCACTTGCTCGCGGCTTTGGGGCGGAGTCTTCGCTGCTCCAGGGAGGTCAACAGGGTGAGGGCGGCGAGATCCCGGTGGTGACGCCCGGCGTATGGGGTGAGCATCTTTATGGCGACGGCGACTCGTCCCCGGGCCGCTTCCAGTGAGGCCAGCGCCCGGAGCACGTCGTCACTTCGGGGGTGGCGTTTGGCCAGGCTGCGAAGGGTGGCCCGGGCGAGGGAGGGCATGTGGCGGAGCTGGTGCAGCTCGCCCAGCTTGATTCCTACCCGCACCAGGTTCGGGGCGGCACGTTTGGCTCGCTCCCAATATCGCTGGGCCAGATGGTGGCGACCGGCGCTGTAGTAGAAGTCTCCCAGGCCGTCGAGGGCCCGGCTGTCTTTGGGTGACAGTTTCAGCGCCGCCACCAGGGCGCGACGCTGATCGTTGCCGTCTGTGGACGTCTGGGCTAGCAGTCGTTGGGCCATGGCGCCCGGAAGCGCCTTGACCAAGGCGAGGGCGAGGCGGTGCGTGTACCGCTTGCGCGGATCTTTGGGGCTGATGTGTAGGTGGTACCGCACCAGGTCAGCCAGCACTGCGGTGTCCCGGGGACGCCGCAGGCGCAGCGCCTCCAGGAACGCGTCCACCGTGATCACGGTGGGCCCGGTCTTCGGTGGGGTCTGGCGGGAGTACACGATCACCCCGCCCCGGCTCCGGCCGGTGGCGAACCGTGGCGGTCGGTGGCGCACCGTGGTCAGGGGACCACCCCGACTCGCGGTGACCCGGAGCAACAGCTCCGGCGGCAAGCCCTCGGCAGCCAGCTTGATCAGCAGTGGGTTGCGGCCTTGCTTGAGCGTGACGCCGACGCTGTCTTGGTCGGGGCGCAGGGGTCGCCGCAGGTTCCGGGAGGCCACGAGCTGGCCGTTGAGCCAGATCCGATAGGCGCAGTTGGTGCCCAGGCGCAGGGCAGCCACCTGGTCCCGGGTGGCGTCCAGATCCACTCGCAGGTAGGTCACTCCCTTGGCTCTGGGGCGCACAAGACCCCCGAGGCGGATGCGACCGTCCGGGAAGATGCGCGGCACCGAGCGCCAGCGGATCACGGCGACCTTGCCAATGAAGCTCCGCTTTGGCAGGCGCGCCATGCCGGATCGAAGCTCAGGCTTGTAGCGTTTTGTAAAGCCCACGCCGCCCTCGTTTTCGAAAGGGCCCACCATCGCGAAGGTCTGTACGATGCCAAGTTGTCCGCGCAACCCAGCGGCCCGCGCGGTGTGTCCCTGGTCCAGCGCCAGGTCCAAACCCACCAGCTTGAGCCGGTCGAGCACCAGGGGATGCAGGCGGCGCCGTGCCGACTGCTTCAGGAACCTGGCCATCACCCCCCGGGGCAGCTGCTCCACCAGGCGGTCTAGGCCGACCAGGGCCAGCACCCCGCGGGGCGTGTGGCCGTGATGTCGAAGCTGGAGTGATCGCTGCCGGAGCTCGCGCTCGGACCGACGCGGCGCCGCAGACACCGACGAGGTCAACACCAGGGTGAACACGAGACAACTTGTTGCTTTGTTAATGATCTTCACGGATGGCAGTATAGCGCGCCACCGCGCTTCCTCAAGGGACGCGGGTCGACGCTCCTTCTACTCTAGCAAACGTTTGGGATGGGAGGATTAGTCCCGAGGGTTGTGGACTAGTAGTCGCCGAACAGGTCGGTGATCTTAACGTCCAGGGCCGTGGCAACCTTGAAGAGGGAGGAGACCGAGGCCGAGCTCTCGGCGCGCTCGATCTGGGACAGGAGGCTCACCGAGAGGTTGGTGCGGCGGGACATCTGCTTGAGGGTCAGGCTCCGAGCCTTCCGCAGCTCGCGGATGTTCCGGCCGATGGTGATGTGCAGCTCGTCCTCCTTGCGCAGGACGAGGCCCTTCTTCTTGGCGATCCGAACGAGCACTTCGCGGAATTCATCGATGGAGAAGGGCTTTTTGATGTAGGCGCTGACGTCGTGCTCAATGGAGGCTGTGGCGCTCTCCAGGGACGGATATCCCGTCAAGATGATCACCGCGACGTCCCCGTCCACCTTTCGGATCTGACTCAGCAGATCGATGCCGTTTAGCTTCGGCATCATTAGATCCAAAATCACCACGTGGAACTCAGATTTCCTGAGCTCCTCCACGGCGAGTGTGGGGTCGTTAATACTTTGGACTTTGTAGCCATCATGGACGAGGAAGTCTTCGAGATACTCGCAGACATCCTTATCATCATCGACAACCAGTAAACTCAACTGCGCCATCGCATCCCCATCCATTTAGTAGGCCACTTCGGGGTGGCCTGCGGTTGAGTCGGGGCGAGAGGATTCGAACCTCCGACCTTACGGACCCGAACCGTACGCGCTACCAGACTGCGCTACGCCCCGTATCGAGTGGAACCCCTGTATCCCACGAACCCGACCCTGTCAACCTTAATCCTTCCAAGGAGTTTTGCATTCATCGCCTCTCAAGATACCCGAGATTCCAGTGTGGATGCAACAACAACGTAGACCAGATGACTAAAAGCATGTGATTCGATAGCTCGCAAACATTTATTGGGACAACCATAAATCTAACAATAAACGTCGTCGTCACCCACTTGACTCCTTTTCAGGTTGCGATAGGGTCGGACCGATGATGAGCGAACGACCCTCCCTGTTGGCCGTGGACGACGAGCCCGACATCCTGGATTTCCTCGAGCGGGTGTTCCGGAAGCACTATTCAGTGCACCGGGCCGACGATGGGGATCAAGCCCTTGCGCGGCTTGCCTCCGACCCGGTGGCGCTGGTGGTGACGGATCAACGGTTGCCCGGAATGAGCGGGCTGGACCTGCTCGAACGCGTCGCCGCGGATCACCCCGACACCACGCGGGTGCTCCTGTCCGGCTTTTCGGATCTACCGGAGATCACCCAGGCTGCTGAGGAGGGGCTGGTCCATGCCTACGTGGTCAAGCCCGTGGATTCCACCCGGCTCCAGGAGGCCGTGGACGAAGCCCTCGCCCGCCACAAGAACGGCGACTGGACCTAAGGGCCCTAAGGGCCCTAAGCCCCCTTCAGGAACAGAATAATCACAGCCGTGGCGGCGATGGCGATGGCGGCTACGAGGATCACCCAAACGAGAAGCTTGTTGTTCGCCATGGGGATCGGAGCATCCTCCACGGTGGGCTTGGGCTCCATGATGACCGGCTCGAGCTCCGGCACCGGCGTTTGCAGGAGATCCTCCTCTATCTCTGCCATGTCTGAGTCCAGATGGCCGTCGCCCAGGGGTGCGGTGAGGCAGGCCTGGGTCTCTGATTTTTCCAGGGCGTATTCCGAAGAAAACATCTGGCGCACAAAGTCCCGCAGCTCCTCGGGTTGGAATCCGTAGGAGACCAGCAGCTCTTCCAGGGCGTCGGCGAACTCCTCGCAGGTCTGGTACCGATCTACCGGTTCCCGGGCCAGGGCCTTGAGCACGATGGTGTCCAGGTTTGATTTTACCCGACGGTTGAACTTGGAGGGGCGCACCACGTCCGCGGAGCGCACCTTCTCCATGAGATCAAACTCGGAGTCGGCGCGGAAGAGCTTCTCCGTGGTGAGCATCTCGTGCAGCAGGATGCCCGTGGAGAAGATATCCGTGCGCGCGTCTACGGGCATGCCGCGGATCTGCTCAGGGGACATATAGCTGAACTTGCCCTTCAAGACGCCTATTTCGCTGGTGAACTTCAGCATCGCCTGGGCAATGCCGAAGTCCAGCATCTTGACCTCACCGTCATAGGACAGGCGCACGTTGGAGGGGCTGACGTCGCGGTTGACGATGTTGAGCAGCCTCCCCTCGTCGTCGGTGCGGGTGTGGGCGTAGTGCAGCCCACGGCACACCCGGGAGGCGATATAGATGGCGTGGGGCACCGGGATGCGCCTGGTCTGCTCCTGGCAACGCCGCAGAAGCTGCGTCAGATCCCGGCCGCTGATGTACTCCATGGTGATGAAGTACCGGCTTTCGCTGCGCCCGATCTCCAGGGTGCGGACGATGTTCTCGTCCTCCAGGAGCAGGGCCAGCTTGCCTTCCCGGATGAACATCTCCACGAACCGCGTCTCCTTGGCGAGCTGGGGGCGCATGCACTTGATGGCCACGATGTGGTCAAGATCGGCCGGGCTGATGGCGCGGAACACTTCGGCCATACCGCCCCGGGCGATGAGCCCCAGCAGGTGGTATTTTCCAAACGGAAATGGATTCTCAGGAGAACCGGAAGAGAGCTTGGAGAGCGGGTTTGCCATGCGAAATGTCCGAAGATACCTGTCAGGCTTGTGCCCGAGTCTGTGCAAATGTCAAAAGAACCTTAGACCCCCCATTTATAGTCTGGCGCATATTACCTTGTCTACTAAGAGCCGCTCGCAAAATAACCGGTTTCCACTATTTCCAGTGTTTAATCTTGAGTCTCTCACCGCCCTTGAGGTGTATGCGGCGGGTCATCTTCTTGGCGCCGTCTGCACTTGTGAACTCTAGCTTGTACTGTCCGGCGGGAAGACCGATGTGGTCCCACAGGCCGAGGTCACGGCCGTTGGCCCGGATGCGAGCCCAGGGTTTGAGCTTGGCCGAGATCACCCCGAACTTGAACTCCGCGATCAGGCTCTGGCCCGCTTTCACCTGGATGCGGATCTTCTTCGCGGCGTGATACTTCTGATGGTACAGAATAATCGTATACGTCCCAGAGGGCAGCAGCACATCCTTGAAGGGGGTCTTCTTCTTCGGACTCAAGGGGAGGCGATTGATGTACACCGCCGATCGGAAGGAGGCTTTAAAGGTAACCTTGGCCAGGTTCTTGTTGTCCTTGAGTCGGCTGCGCACCTTGGCGGCCAGGACTCCCCCCGGTCGCAGGCGTAGATATCGGATGTAGAAGACCTGCTCGCGTTTTTTGTCCTTGAGCTTACCGTAGGCCGTTCCCAGCAGCCGGAAGACGCCTACCAGGGAGTTGTCCATGACCAGAGCCGCCTCGTAGTACCGGATGGCGATGTGGTACTTTTTGCGCCGCATGAAGCTCCGGGCCCGTTTGGCCGACTTCATGGCGAACCTCCGCTGGCGAACCTGCCGGGCCACATCCTCACTGACAAAGGGGGCCGGTGCCGTGGCCAGTCGCTGGATCTCTGCTTTGGCCCGAGCCAGTTTTTTGGGTTCTTTGGAAGATTTGATAAAGTTGCCGTAGGTCTGCTGGGCCAGGGTGAATTGGCCACCCATGGTATAGATCTGGGCCAGGCGCCAGTATAGGCGGGGCTCAGG
Source organism: Deltaproteobacteria bacterium (assembly GCA_029938605.1). GTDB lineage: Bacteria > Myxococcota_A > Polyangia > HGW-17 > JAJRWW01 > JAJRWW01. The sequence goes on from JAOZUO010000047.1 coordinate 15,766, forward strand.
GCCCCGCAAGGCGAGGGCTCCGTTGTACAGCACGGCCGCCTTTGCGAACTGGTTGCTGAGGATCGCCTTCTCCGCTGGTTGGGTTAGCCATTTTGCATCGATCCCGCGTGCATCGGCCCTGCGGGAACCAGTCCCCAAGACCACCAGGCCCAGGCTCAAAATCGTCAGGAGAGTGCAACGATTCATGGTGACTTCCTTCTACGAGATTGAAAGCTACGAACGATGATTATTGTGTGCAGAATTACAGTTATACCACATCCTGATTGATTCTTGCACACTCATAGGCTATTCTGCAGCAGGTATTTGTGATTGAAATCATGGGCGTCTCCCGAATCCTCATTCTTGATCAGAACAAGCTTACCTTGCGAAAGGTCACACGTGTTCTCGCCTGCACGGGAGCGAAGCTGATCCCCATGGAGGATCCCTCCGAGCTTCCCAGATATTTAGACGGCACACCGTCACTTTTATGCGCCTCTGCTGTGGATATTGCCACTGTAATGGGCGTGCTGCAATCCCAACCCGAGATCGAGTCCCTGGTCTGGACCCAGGAGAAGACCGACAAGCTCTTGCCCTTTGCCCACCAGCAAAAGCGGCTGAGTCACCTCCTTGGCTGTTCCAAGGACAGCCCTCCCCGGGAGTGGGAGCTGCTGTGGACGGTCAAGCGAATGCTCGGTGGCGAGTCTCCGGGACTGGGCTCCCTGCTGGCCTGGGGATACACGGGGTTCAAAGAGCACATTCGCACCACGGACCAGCGAGACGCCTGCGTGGAGGGTGTGGTGCGCTTCTGCGAAAAGCTCAACTGCCCGGGACGTGTGCGTGAGATGTTCGGCGAGCTCGCCCACGAGCTGCTCATGAACGCCATGTTTGATGCGCCCGTGGACGCCGCGGGGCGCCCGAAGTACGCGGCCGACCGCAAGGCTCACATCCAGCTCGAGCCCACCGAGGTGGCCACGATTCGCTGTGCCTCTGATGGTATGCGAATCGTAATTTCTGTCACGGATCCCTTTGGGCGGTTACCCCGAAAGTCCATCTTTTCCGGTATCTCTCGAGGGCTCGGGGGCGGGGAGATGGACACCACCAACGGTGGCGCAGGTCTGGGTATGCTATACATTTACAAATCGGCGGCAATCTCTGTGTTTAATGTAGTGCCAGGACACAGGACCCAGGTGATCGGCATCTACGAGCTCGATACGAACCAACGCGAGTTTCGTGGCCTGCCCCGTTCAGTCCACTACTTTGCCACCACCTGAGAGAGAGGAAACCGATGGCGGTAGACAACGTTTCGTCGGCGGCAGGCGCCAAGCTCAAGATCTCCAAGATCGTCGAAGGCGAGATCATGTGCCTGAGGCTCATCGGTACCATCGATGAGGACTTCAACGGCGAGGAGGTGGCGGAGCAAGTCAGGGGTACGCTGATCCTGGATCTCGGAGAGGTACGGCGGATCAGCTCCTTCGGCATCCGGGAGTGGGTGGATTTCATCCGGGCCGTTGAGAAAAAGGCTCATTCCATCTATTACATTGAGTGCTCCCCGAAGATCCTCGACCAGTTCAATATGGTGGCCAATTTTGGTGGCTCCGGGAAGATCCTGTCGTTCTACGCTCCCTACCGTTGTGATTATTGTGACGACGATCGGCGCCGTCTGGTGCAGGTGGATGAGAGCTACGAGCTCATCCAGAACATGAGCCTGCCGGACGTACCCTGCGAAAGCTGTGGCAACCCCGAGTACTTCGACGAGGATCCCGAGGCCTTCTTTACCCACCTGCAGACCCAGGAGCAGGTGGAAGCCGACGCAGCGGTGGCCAACTTCCTGGCCGACAAGCTGGACTACCGTGTCAGCGATGCCGCCCGTCGGCTGCGTGTGGACAAGATGGTCGAGAGGGAGGGCACCTTCATCCGACTGGCCGGGGATCTCGACATCAATTTCCCCCGGGAGAAGCTGGCGGAGGGACTCGAAGGGGACGTGGTGGTGGACCTGTCCGCCGTGGGCAGAGTGGACGAGGACGGCGCCCGGGAGTGGGGCGAGTTCGTGCGGTCAGTTCCCGAAGAGACGGCGAAGCTGTACCTGCGGGACTGCCAGCCGGGCTTCGTGGAGAAGGCCTTCAATCAGGAGGGGTTGGCGGGCAAGGTGGAGGTGGTCACCTTTTTCATGCCTTTCAAGTGTCCGAGTTGCGCCACCACCGCGGCCCAGCGGGTAGAGGTGGCGGAGCACTTCGATGTGCTCAAGTTTGCTACGTCGCCGGAGTTCGAGTGCACCGAGTGTCAGACCATCGCGCCCTCCATCGCGTCGGAGGAATTTTTGGCCTGCCTGGGCAATCTCATCAGGCCCTCGGCGAGCAAGGAGCTGCTCGAGTTCTCCGACGCGGCCTCCGAGAAGCTTCTCAAACCCGCGGGCGGCGCGGCGGCGCCCGCCATGGCGATATCCGTGGCTCCGCCACCGGCCGCGGGCAAGACCATGGGGCTCGCCTTCATCGCCGCCATGTTGGGATCTCTGCTAGTGGTGGGGGGCATCGGCTTTCTGTTCTATCGCCAGTATCAGCAGGACAAAAAGCCCAAGCCGGCCATCTTTGACGAGGGTGGACGATTCAAGAGTGAGAGCCCCCATCCCAAGCCCCAGTGGTTCGTGGACTTTCAGAAGAAGCTGAAGGGGGCCAAGGGGAATGCAGCTCTGGCCGACGCCGCCTACATTCAGCAGGTGGGGAGCCAGCTCTTCTTCATCGGCTATTCCTATTCCACTCCCCGCAAGACCGAGAGCGAGGCCCGGGCCCGGGAGGCCGCGTTCTCCATGCTTGTACAGCATATGGCGCTTTCGGTGAAGGACGAGACCTGGCGAAGCACCGTGGTGAGCCAGTTCCAGGAGGAGCGGTCCAAGATCCTGACCAACCTTCGAGCCGCCATCCAGAAGAAGGATGGTCTGGAGACGCGAAAGTGGCGCGATGTGCTCTGGAAGCGGCGCCAAATGGTGGAGAAGGCGCTCAAGACCACCGCAAAGGAGTTTACCAAGCCCGCCGAAGAGATCTACGTCCAACAGGTGGAGATCAAGGACGGCACCCGATGGCGGTTCTGGATCCGGTTGGCGGTGAACAAGGAGCTGATCGCCGCTTTGATCAAGCAGTACACCTCCGCTGTGGAAGTGGAGAGCCAGAAGATCAAGTTGATTGATTACTTCCCCGGTCTGGCCTGGAGGTACCCGGAGCACTACCAGGGCGCGGTGGTCATCGAGGCCGACAAGCAGACCGGCCCCTGGAAGGATACCCCCTTGAATATGGGTACCCTGGTGGTGACCTGCGCCGAGATCCCCATCAAGGATGCGGCCAAGTTCAAGGAGGTGGTGGAGAACCGGGCCGAGGAGCTCAAGACCAAGGGCGGCAAGGTCAGCTGCCGCACCAAGGCCGGGGCGGACGTGAAGAGGCTGGGGTATCAGGTGGCCAAAGTTGTTGCGCCCATGAGGCGGGTGATCTATCGCGGCAACGGAATGCCCAGCGGCATGGCGGGTGCCATGCAGTTCAACGTCTGGGACGATCCAACACAATGAATAGGGCCCGTCTCAAAATAAGTCCTCGAATCAGAGGTTCGATGCGCCCGGCTCGCGAGGCACGACGAGGCGCATACTTGTGGCGGCTGTCGCTCCTGTTATTGCTGGGAGGTTTGCTGGGGACGGGCGCCGAGTCGCGCGCGCAGCCGCCACGGCCGGGGCCTCTCCAGGCCAAGGCCATCGGCCTGTTTCGTCAAGCCAACCCACAACTGTATCTAGGCAACTACGCCAAAGCCATCGGCCTGTACAAGCGGGCCCTCGGGCTCATGCCCAGGTTGGCTGGAGCCTGGCGGAACCTGGGGCTGGCCTACGAAGGACAGAAGGCCTGGAACAAGGCCATCGTTGCCTACGAGCGGTATATCCAGATCGCCGGGAGCGGCGGTAAGTACTACTTCGCGGTCCAAAAGCGCATCAACGTGTGCCGTGGCAAGCTCGGCCTGGCCCCCATCACCTTCAGCATGGTGGGGAGCCCCGGCAAGCTGGACCTCCGGGTCAACGTCACCGGCGCGGCGGTGAGCCTCGACGGGGTGCTGCGAGGATCCACACCCACCAAGCCCCTGCCGGTGAACGCGGGTCTGCACGTGGTGACGGTAAAAAAGGTGGGCTACCTAAAGTGGTCGGGGTCCGTTGGCGTGAAGTCAGGCCAGAAGGTACTGCTGCGGGTGAAGCTGAAAAAAGATCCCCACTATGTGGCTCCCCGGCGCGTATCGGGTATCCGCTACGTCAAGGCCAAGAACGAGGCCTACATCACGGTCCGCACGGCGGCCGACGGCGTACGGCTGTACGCCGATGGCGTACAGCTACAGAAAAACGTTGGGGGGGTCTTCGTGCTGGTCGAGCCCGGCAGCCACGTTCTCGAGGTGCGGGCCCCCGGGCGGCTCACCTGGCGGGCCCGGGTGGTTCTTTTGCGCGGCGAGAAAAAGATCCTCCAGCCGGTGCTACCCCTGATGCGAACGAAGAAGGCCTTCAACCGTTGGGGCTGGGTCACCCTCGGTGTGGCCGGAGTCATCGCCGGCGTGGGAGCGATCTTCTCCGGCGTGGAGAATGCCACCTACGAGGCTGTGCGGGATCGTCGGGCCGATACCCGCGCAGAGCTCAATGATCTGGTGACCAAAGGGAAGCTCTACCGCAATGTGGCCCTGGGACTCTATGCGGGCGCGGCGGCGGCGTTGGTGAGCTCCATCGTGCTGTTTGTCTACGAACGCCGGGGGGAGCAGCCCGCGGGTCGACCGCTGCCCCTGGTGGTGGGTCCCGCGGGCCGGAGTGGAGGACTGGCGATCTCCTACTCCGGGGAGGTGGATTTCTAATGAACCTCTCCCTGTACAATAAGCCGGGAAGCGCCCTTGCGCTGGTGGCGGGGCTGGCGATCTCGCTGACGCTTACGGCATGCCCCCTGGCCCACGACGACTATGAGACGGATCGTCCCTGCTGGTCGCAGTCTGACTGCGTGAGCGAGGAGCGCTGCGCAAAGGCCGACGCCGGGGATTTGCTCTCCGGAATCTGTACCGTCCCTTCGGACGGCCCCTGCGTTGTTTTGGACGGCGGCATTCCGGGCTACTTCTGTTTTCCCGACGAAAACGGCACCCCGCTCTCGTGCTACTACAATCCTCAGGATACCTGCACCGAGTGCGAGCTCGACGGCGGATCGGTTTCAGACTGTCCGCCCCAAAGTTGTGTGGCCTGGGTCGGGCGCTACGACGGGTGCGAGTGATGGGTGCCACGACGCATAGAGCGTTGGCGATCTCCCTGGCTGTCTTGGCCCTGGCCATGGCGATGGTGCTGGGTTTCGGGCCCCACCAGGAGGCCCGGGCTGGCGGCTTCGGGCGCCCCAACATCAATGGTGCCCGGGCCGTGGGCATGGCCGGCGCCTACACCGCCCTGGCAGATGACGCCCTGTCCATCTATCACAACCCCGCCGGCTTGGCGCGGATCCGCACGGCGGATCTCGTGTTGGGGGCGGAGCTGGTGTTCAGCTTCGGGGAGTATACGCCCATCGGACGTACTCCGGAGAAGGCCAGCGGGTCGCCCTTCCCGCTGCCCTTCGTGGGCGGCGGTACGCGGTTCCTCGTCGGCGACAACAGCTTCCTGGCCCTGGGCGTCGGCATCTACAACAGTTTCGGCGGGTCGGTGAAGTTCAAAAAGAGCGAGGTCACCGAGGGGGTCATCGAGACCCAGATCGGGCTCTTCGAGTTCACGCCTACGATCGCCTACCAGGTCCACAAGCGGGTGTTTATCGGTCTGGGTCTGCGCATGGGCCTGGGCTTTTTCAACGCCTACAAGTCCTGCGGCGAGCTCACGGTTTGCTTGCACGATCCGCCCATGGACCCGATCTACGACACCCGCGTGTCGACCATGATGAACGTGGCCTTTGGGTACAGCCTGGGCATTCAGGTCCTGCCCACGGACTGGATGGGTATTGGAGTCACCTACCGTTCCAACCTGGACGTGAAACTCAGCAAGAAAGGGGCGGTGGATTCCTCGGGCATCCTGCTCGACGCCGAGTTGACTTTGCCCTTCCCTCAGTCGGTGAATCTGGGAGTCTTTTTCAAGGTGCACAAGCGGGTGGTCGTGGCGGCCCAGTTCGACTGGGTGGACAACTCCCGGTTCCAAGAGATCTTCCTGGACGTGGATGGCTGGGTGGGCGGCCGGGCGGCCATCGCCACGGACCTCCACATGCGCGACTCTTTTGGCGCGCACCTGGGCACCGAGATCCTCGTCAACAAGGTCCTGGTTCTTCGGGGTGGCATGGCCTACGACAGCCAGGCCATCCCCGACGAGTACCGCACCCGGGAGCTGTCCGATACCCACATGCTGACCTGGAACCTGGGTACTACCCTGCGCTTCGGTAAGTGGCGCGTCGATGCCGCCGCCGAGCTTAGGCTCGGCGATGTGGCCCACGGCTTCCGTCCCGTCCACTTCCCCGTAGGCTACGCCGCCCCCGGCACCCACAGCCCCGGCGGCACCTTCTCCCTCCACCTCGGCGGCGGCGTGGCCTGGTAAAATAGGGTGCCCTTGACCACGATCCATCCCCCCTGGCTGCGTTACTCTCTGCGGTGCGTGCTCACGTACCAAAGTACGCTGCGCGCGCTCCTCGCTCGCGCCTTGCCAGGTGGGCGCCTCGTGGCCAATGGCACCCTGTTTGGTGCCCCGCCCAATGTTCTACTGGTCTTTGAGGTCGAGCTCTTTGTGCTTGGCGGCGATGGCGTCGGCCAGCGCTTCGATGCGCTGTAGGTCGTCGCTGTTGGGCAATCCCTTGGCCAGCACCGGCTCCAGGACCTCTACTTTGAGGTTGGGGATCATGCTCGCCAGGATCTCGACGGATTTCCCGCCCCAGCTATAGGAGCCGATGATGGACAGGAACTTGGTCTTGGGGCGGAGGGCGTTGGCCAGAAATGCTGCGTAGGCCGCCGCCGGGTGGGGACCCGCCAGTACGGTGGGCGTACCGAGTACTATGGTGGCGGCGTCCACCAGGCTGATGGCCAGCTTGCCGATGTCGGCCACGGGCAGCTCGTACTGCACCACGCCCACGTTACGATCCATCAGGGCGTTGACCAGGTAGTCCACCATGAGCTTGGTGCTGTTGTGCATCGACACGTAGGGCAGTACCACCAGGTTCTTGGGCTCGCCCAGCACCCAGTCGTCGTAGGCCTCCAAGATGAACTTGGGCTGGTCGTAGATCTGTCCGTGGCTTGGCGCGATCAGCTTGATGTCGTAGGGCGCCAGCTTTTTGAGGTTCTTGGCGATGATGGAGCGGAAGGGCAGCATGATCTCGGCGAAGTAGCGTTTGGCCGCCTCGTACACCCGGCCCTGGTCCTTGACGTACAGGTCGGACGAGGCGATGTGAGAGCCGAAGAAATCGCAGCTAAACAGGATCTTGTCCTCGCGGAGATAGGCCACCATGGTCTCGGGCCAGTGGACCCAGGGGGTGTAGATGAACTCCAAGGTCTTGCCGCCCAGCCCGAGGGTCTCTCCATCGGCGACGACCTGGAAGCGATCTTCGGGGATCCGTAGGAGGTCCTCCAGCATCCCCTTGGCTTTTTGGGAGGTGATGACCTGGGCCGCCGGATATTTTTCCAAGACCGCCGGAATGGACCCGGAGTGGTCCTGCTCGGCGTGGAGGGAGATCACGTAGTCGATCTTTTCCACCTTCTCGAGCTGGGCCATCAGAATGTGTGTTTTGGCGGGGTCGACCGTATCGATCAGGGCGGTCTTGTCGTCCCCTTCGATGAGGTAGGCGTTGTAGCTCGTCCCATCGGGGAGGGGTACCAACGCGTCGAACAGCCGACGATCCCAGTCGACTGCTCCCAGCCAATGTACTTTGTCTATGATTTTACGGGGGTTCATGGGTTTCTCCTGGTTTATTCGCCGATGATCTTAATCAATACCCGTTTGCGTCGCCGTCCGTCAAATTCGAAATAGAAGATCTGTCTCCCGTTCTAGACACGCCCTTCGATTGTTGCAACACTTCAGATCGCCCATGAACCTGATTTTGCTCGAGCCTCAAGAGATCTTCCGCGGCGAGGCGTACCTGACCGATCGCCGAGGTCTCCACATCGCCGAGGTGCTGGGGTCCGCCCCCGGAGACACGCTGCGCGTGGGTGTTATCGGTGGTGGTCAAGGCTACGCTAAGGTGCTGTCCGTGTCAGGATCGTCAGTGCGTTTGGCCGTGGACTCTCCACTGGCGGACGGCGACCCTCCCCGTCCGCCGCGCGTGCACCTGGTCCTGGCCGTGCCCCGCCCCAAGGTCCTGGGGCGCGTGCTCCAGACCCTCGGCGGACTGGGCGTGGCCCGTCTGGATCTCGTCAACGCCTGGCGCGTGGAGAAGTCCTACTTCGGCTCCCCGGCGCTGGAGCCCGCGGCCATTCGCCAGGCCCTGATCCTCGGCGCCGAGCAGGGCGTCACCACCTGGCTGCCACCCTTTGCCGTCCACCGCCGCCTCATGGCGTACCTGGATGACCCGCCCACCAGTCCCGGGCGCAAGGTCCTGGCCCACCCCACGTCGGCAACACCCCTGGAGTCCATCGTCACTCCGGGCTCTTCTGACTGCCTTGTGGCCATCGGCCCGGAAGGCGGCTGGATCCAGCGCGAGGTCCAGACCTTCGAGCAGCGCGGCTTTGCTCCCATCACCCTGGGCTCGGCCATCCTCCGCACAGAGCAGGCCGTGGCCGTCCTCTTAGGCCAGCTCGCCCTGTTGGAGCGCCTCTGAATTGTGGGGAGACGGTTGGCGGCCTGGTTCGGGCTACTGGCAGAGTCTCTGGCAGAGGTTCTGGGATTCGCAGGGCAGGGTCGCCGGGAGGAAGTAGGTATAGATCTGACCCGCGTAGTGGCTGGTGACGTTGTAGGTCCAGCCGGGTTGCATTACGTAGGTGTAGGCGTTGCGGCATTCCCGCGTGGCGTTGAGCTGGGCCAGGTGGGTGCTGCCGCCGGCGGCCGCGCCGAGTTGGCCATCGGATGCGACGCCCTGCAGCAGGATCAGCCCCACCGGAATGTTGCCGTCGGAGACCGAATCCCACGTCAGTAGGTCGTCCGTGGAGAGGTTGTCCTGGCTCCACAGGTTGTTCCGGGGCGATGCCAGAAACGCGTAGACCGCGCCGGCGCGGTCGTCGGCGATGGCGTTGTCGATGTCGTCGGCCCAGGGGGCACTTACGAGCAGGTCGGGCCGACGATCGCCACTGACGTCGGTGACAGTGAGCACGAGGCCGAACCGGGAGTTGTCTGGCGTGTCGGGCCCGCCTGGACCATGGATCACGGTGAAGTCCCCCGCGCCTGGTAGCGCCGTAGAGGAGTTCCGCTCGCGATCGAAAAAGTTCCCGTTGATGATGACGACCGAATCCGGGTCGCCGGCGCGGGTGCCGGGTCGACCCAGGGCGGCCACCAGCTCGGCGCGGCCGTCCCCGTCGAGGTCCACGGCGGTTACCGTGCCGCCCATGCCGGCCAGCGCGTGGCTTGCGTCAGGTGCCAGGGTGAGCAGTCCGTCACCCGGATTGGGGTGGGCTTCCCGGGCACCACGCCCACCGGGGGGCAACACGTCCTCGCCGCCGAAGAGCACCGTAACGCCTCCTTCGAATTTGGGATCGGCGGTCACGGGACCGGCGGTCATGCCCATGATCAGATCCGGGTATCCGTCGCCGTTGAGGTCACCGGTAGCCAGCGAGACCCCCAGACGGCTATATTCCGTCATGGTGAAGATCTCCGTGTTTGCTACATCGTTGATGCCGTATTGGTCGGGTTTTCCCTCGCCAAAGCCCCAGAAATCATCCCCTCCCCGAACCACGTACACCGAGCCGTGGCTGTTGATGGACGGAAGCTTGCGATGGGGGGCCGACACCATGAGATCCGAGTATCCGTCCAGGTTGAGGTCGGCCATGACCACGGCGAAGCCAAGGTGGTCACCCACCTGTCCACTGGCGTTACCCTCGAACCCGAAAAAGGACTGGAAGACGTTTGAGGCGTCCTCGGTCACGACGAGGCTCTGCGTATCCTTTCCGGCGGTGATGTATCCCACGTCATCGCCGCTGAATACAACGTAGACACCGCCGGCTTGAGCGCCCTCGGAGCCCGTCACGGTCAGTCGGGGCGCGCCGATGGCGAGATCCAGGGTACCGTTGCCGTCCACATCGCCCGCGGCGAGGGCGGCACCAAACCAGGAGCCCTGGGCCTCCTGGTTGGTATCCGGGCCACTGAAAAGGTACATTCCCTGGTTGGGCGTGCCGATGGTTTGGCCGTCGTGGATGGACCAGTCCTCTATGTAGACTCCGCCGGTTTTGTCCCCGTCTATGCCGCTCGGATCCGGGGACCCGGGTAGCCCCAGGGTCAGCTCGTCCAGACCGTCACCGTCCAGGTCCGCGATGAGGATATTGGCGGCGAGATCAGTCGCCCCGTCGGGAGCATCCACTGCGTAGAAGCCTTCGAGAGTGGTGGCGTGGGAGATAGAGATCTGCTCACCTGAAGTCAGGCGCGCTTCGTCAGAGGTGTCAATCGGGTCCACCCGCAGGATCACCGGGAGAAAGAGGCAGTTGTCATCGCAGTCCGCCACCGGATCGTTGTGGCCATGGTCGCAGAGCTCACCGTTGCGGCGGTCGGTGAACCCGTCCCCACAGGTGGAGGGCAGGCAGTCGAGGCCGTCGGCCCCGTCAGGCTTACACACCGCGTGGGCGTGTCCAGCGGGGGCCACGCAGGGGTCCCCCTCGAACTTATCCGCGCAGGTCTCCCCGGAGGTCACCGTCATGGCGGCGTCGATGTAACAGCCGGTGGGCGAGATGGTTCGCCCCCACCGCCCCTCGGCCAGCAACGCGTCGTCCACGCCCTCCTTCTCCCCGTAGACGCGAAGCATCACCTGGAAATAGGCCGTGACCCCTTCGGGTAGGTTGTGAACGTACTGGCCCGGGTCGAGCAAAAATGTGGCTTTGCCGTCACTCAGGCTCGGGAAGGCCATGCTGCCCACGCGTTGGGTTTGGTAGTCGGGGGCCGACACCCAGGTCTCGAATTCGAGCCGTTGGGCGCCGCCGACCCCGGAGAAGGTCACGGTCAGTTCCACCTGGGCAGACTTGATCTCGCAGCGGTCCTCCAGGCAGCCCGGCAGCAGCATCAGGGTGGTAAGGGACAGACAAAGGGTGAGGTGTCGTAGTCGTAGTGTCATGGGTTACCACCTCACGTTTAGCGCGTCATGCAGGACGGGGATACCGTTGAGCGGCCGCTCGGTGCTCGTGACGGTCAAGCCCACCGCCAACCCGGTGGTGCCGGCCACCACCACTCCAATGGCCGTCCAGAACCACCACCGCTTCCATACGGGCGTGGCGGGTTGGATGATGATCTTGGTTTTGGTCTTGATCTTGATCATCTTGATCTTCACCGTTTGCGTCTGGGACGGAAACAGCTTGAGATCGCGCTTGAAGGTGTAAAAGCCCTTGGCGATGGTCGTAATGTTTACGGCTCCGGGTTTGAGCCGGATGAGGCGGGACAGCGGCGCGGTGCCCACCAGCTTGCCGTTGATCCGCACCTCGGCGCCCGCGGGCCCCCGGATGTCGATCTGGAGCTGTGAGATCAGGCTCCTCAAGTTCTTAACCTCGGTCTTCACCTTGATGTAGAGCACCCGATCCCTGGGTTTGTCCGGCATCTTGGGCACCGCCTTCAAGAACTTCTCATAGTGCTCGAGGGCTTTGAGGTTGTTGCCAAGCCACTTGTGGCACAGCGCGATCCGCGTGTGGATCTTCGGGTTCGGATACAGCGCCAGCGCCTTGGAAAACAGCGAGAGGGCCGCCTGGTAGTACCCCTCATCGAACTTGCCGATGCCCTGTTTGAACAAGACGCGCGCCTTGGCCTTGTCCTCGTCGCTGACCCCCCCCGCCCCTGGCGCAGCTGCGGGCGCGTCCGCGGGCCCCGGCGCCGCCAGGGCCCGCGTGCCGAAGCCGAGCACAAAGGTGATGAGTACGAGTGTCGGCCAACGTAATGCTGACCAGGTCCGCGAATAGCGAGGTTTCATGAATGGGCTCCCAGGAAACAATTCAGATTGTGAGTATCTGTCATTTTAGCGTCTTCGACAAGACGCCTGGATGGGCCGAGGGATTGGAGTCTGATCAGGCCTGGGACAGACCCGTGAGCCAGAGGAGTAGGCCGGCGAGGATCATGCCGCCCCAGAGGAGGGCCTGGCGGTTGATGAGCTTGTCTGAGGGAGTGATGGCGCGGTAGATGAAGAGGAAGGCGCTGGAGACCCAGGTGAAGAAGCCCAGGACCGCGAGGATGGACCAGCCTACGGAGGGGGCGGTGGAGCGGCGGAGCTGGGCCAGGTGCCAGGTCTGGTAGCGGGCGAGCTCATCGGCGCCGGCGGTCTTGCCGCCCTGCTCGAGGGCCGACAGGCGGGCGATGTGACCGTTGGCCGGGCCCAGATGGTCGGTGTGGGGCGTGTAGAAGCTGCGGGAGCCCAGGATGGCTCGCCGGATGGAGCGGTAGGCCATGAGGGCCATTTTGCGGTCTGAGTGCTTCTCGGCCAGGCGGGCAATGCGGCGCAGGGCTTCGAGGGAGCGGCTCACGTAGCCGTTGCCCGGGGCGTACCACCGGGCGGCCCGGCGATAGCCTACGATGGCCGCCTCCAACGAGAGGTTGCGCTGGGCCGGGTCCGTGGCCGATAGGGCGCGCTTCTCGGCGGCGTGGCCCTGCTGGTAGGCCGCGCGGGAGGAGAGGACCACCCGCCCCAGCACCACCGACAGGAGGCCCAGGACCACCAGGCCTCCGATGATAAGCCGTCGCTTCACACCAGATCCTTGCGCCTTAGACGGAGCATGGTGAGCCCGAGCATGATGGTGATGTACAGCGCCCCGTAGCCGCAGGCGTACCCCACGTAGCCCCAGGTGAAGAAATTGCCGTGGATGGAGACGCGTTGGGTTATCGCGCCGCTCACGGCGAACAGATGGAAGTCCGGGAGCACATAGTAGGCGCCGTTGAGCAGCGAGTCCATGGCCGACCAGCCCGTCTTGCCGCTCGTGGCGAGCTGCCGCATGAACTCGCTGGACCTCCCCAGCACGAAGAGCGCCAGGGAGAGGAACCCCGCGAGAATGGGCCCGGTGAGCGAGGACAGAAACAGCGCCACCGACAGGATCACCAGCATCTCGGCCAGGGTGAGCACCAGCGCCTTGAGCAGAACCACCGAAGCGCCCGCGCCATAGGCCATAAGGACCATGAAGAAGACACTGGACATGACGGTGATCTGAATGACCAGGGTTGCGCACATCCCCAGAAACTTGCCCAGCAGAAACTCCGTGCGATGCAGGGGCTTGGGGATGATGAAGTAGACGGTCTTTTGCTCCAGCTCCCGATGCACCACCGTGACACCGAGGTACACGGCGATGATCATGCCGAAGAGGCTGATTGCGGCCAAGCCCAGGTCCTTGATGAGGATCACCGGGTCCCGCAGGGCGAGCTTGCCCATGGTCACCGAGCCCAGGATCATCAGGACCGCGAAGAGCAGCAGCACGTACATCACCCGGTTGCGGTTGGTCTCCCGTAGGGTGTTGCCGGCGATGGCGAGGATTCGGTCCATGGGTAGTGCTCTCTACGCTTTCCGGGCTTCCCGAACGAACAGATCTTCCAGGGATTCGGTCAGCGGCACCACGGAGACAACCCGGGCGCCGTCGTCCAGGGCCTTGCGCAGGATCTCGCCCGGGTCCGTCTCTCCAGGTAGGCGGATACGCAGGCGGTCGCCCTTTTGTAGGGCCGACCAGCCCTTCTCCCGGGCCATGTCCATCACCGAGGCGGGCGTCTCTTCGAGCACCACCTCGGTCTCGGTGACCCGGGCCGATAGGAGCTCGTCCAGCTTGCCAATGTCCCGAAGCTCTCCCCGCACCACGATGCCCACCCGGTCGCAGATCATCTCCACGTCCGAAAGGATGTGCGACGAGAAGATCACGGTCTTGCCTTGGCTCCGCAGCTCACTGATGAGGTCCCGCACATCCTTTCGACCCAGGGGATCCAAGCCCGAGAGGGGCTCGTCGAGCACCACCAGGTCCGGGTCGTGGATCAGCGCCTGGGCCAAACCGATGCGTTGAAGCATACCCTTGGAGAACTTGCGGAGGGGGCGGTTCAGGGCCTCGGTCAGTCCCACCCGCTCGAGCAGTCTGGGGATGCGGGCTCGGCGGATCTTCTTGTCCACGCCGCAGAGCCTGGCGGAGAGCTCCAGGAACTCGTCGGCCCGTAGGTAGTCGTAGAAGGTTGGGTTCTCCGGCAGATAGCCCACGCGTCGCTTCACCGCCACGTTGGGCACGGTCTCGCCGAAGAGCTCGATTTTGCCCGCTGTGGGGAAGATCAGCCCCATCATCATCTTGATGGTGGTGGTCTTCCCCGAGCCGTTGGGGCCCAGCAGGCCGAAGATCTCTCCGGCCCGCACCTCGAAGCTGAGCTGTCGCACCGCCTCCACCTGACGGGGCAGCACCTTCTGGTCCAGCTCCGGGCGTACCTCCCGGGCATCACGCCTGGCCAGCTTTGCCACGGGGATGAATCCCACCACGAAGGTCTTGCACAGGCCCGTGGCCCGGATCACCGCCTCGGGTTTGGCTTCCGGTTTGGCTTCCGGTTTGGATTTCTTGTCAGCCATGGGTTTGATTGTCCGCTGCGGACATTATCTCGCTAACAACGAGGGGAAAAGCAACGGCTTTCGGTGTTTAGGGCGATCTAGTTTATTTGCGCCAGCCGCCTTATCCTCGAAGACCTTTGCGGTACCAGGAGATAGTCCGCAGCAGCCCCTCTTCCAGGTCGACCTTGGGCTCGAAGCCCAGCATGTTTCGGGCCTTGTCCACGTTGGGGATGCGCAGCTCCACGTCCGGGTGGTTCCACTGTACGTGCTCAAGGGCCGAGCCGGAGGAGGAGAGGCGGACGATCTCCCGGGCCAGGTTGTAGATAGTCACCGTGGACCGTGGGTTGCCGATGTTGAAGGTGTTGCCCGGGGCATCGTCTTTGGACAGGACCAGCTCAATGCCGTCCACGATGTCGTCCACATAACACCAGGCGCGGATCTGGCTGCCGTCGTTGTGGATGGTGAGGGGCTTGCCCTCGAGGGCCCGCAGGATGAAGTGGTGTACGGCACCCTCGCCCACCTGTCGGGGGCCGTAGATATTGAAGGGGCGCACGGCCACGGCGGGCAGGCCGTACTCCCGGTGGTAGCACATGCACAGATGCTCGGTGGCGAGCTTGGCCACCGAGTAGGTCCACCGGGCCTCTCCCACGGCGCCCAGGCTGGTCACGTCACCCTCCGAGACGTTGTAGGCGTGGCTGCCGAAGACCTCCGAGGTGGAGAAGTCGATGAAGCGGTGCATGTTGGGCTGGTCCGCGGCGGCCTCCAGCAGGTTGGCCGTGCCCAGCATGGACACGCGCATGGTCTGCACGGGGATGCGCATCACCGTATCCACTCCGGCGATGGAGGCCAGGTGGATGACCACATTACAACCGTCGATGGCCCGGTCCACACTCGCCCTGTCCAGCACGTCCCCCTGGATCAGCTCCACCGAGGGGAGCGCTTCCAGGCCTGTGCCCGTAAGGGCGTTTCTGTGCAGGGAGTCAAACAGCCGCAGCTCGTTCTTTTCCGCCAACCGCTCCACCAGGTGGCTCCCGATGAACCCGGCGCCTCCGGTGATCAGAATCCGCATCCCCTCGATTGCCATGGAGAAAAGCTCCTATTCCGTGGTCCCGGTGATGTTCTGGACGAAGCTGGTGGTGCGCTGGTTCACCCAGTCGTCGACGTTCGGACCAGGCGTGGCCCAGATGTTGACGCTGATGATGAACGGGATCACCGGGTCTTCCAGGTAGCCCGGGGACCCGTCGTAGACGGTGATTTGGTAGCACCCCGCTGAGGGACTGCAGGGGTCGTTGTAGTAAAACTCCATGATGCCGCCGGTCTCGTTGTCAAAGCGCATGCCCAGCCGCTCCTCGAGGGAGACGGTGTAGTCGGGGTTGAATTCGAGGTTCCCCGTGTTGTCCGACAGCTCGAGGTAGTCAGACGGGTCGCTGTAGGCGGCGATGGGGTTCATGTGCTTATCGATCAGCCACACCTTCAGGGTGATCTGGCCCCCGTCCGCGATGACTGTGGAAGTGGGCTCGGTCTCGAGGCGGGCCGCGTCGACGGCCTCCCGCAGCTCGCCGGTCCAGATGATTTTGGTCTGGGCAAAGATCATGGTCTCGCCGTCGAACTGGCCGTTGGCGCCGGTCCATTCGCCGTCTCCATTCGTGTCGAAGTACTCCTCGCCCACGTCGAAGGTGCCGTTGTCGTCCACGTCCAGGTAGGGCTCGCCGATGTCTTCGAAAGGCTCGTTGGAGTCCCGTTCGCCATTGGAGTTGACGTCGGTCCAGGCTTCGGTGCCCGAGGTGATGGCCAACAGCGTCACCACGCCGTCCCGGGGATTGTACTCTTCGCCCAGGGAGCCTACGCGGCTGGGCTCGCCGGTGACCGGCTCCACGTCCATGGGGGCGGAATGGCCGCCCTGAACGGAGTAGATCACGTTGTAGTCGGTTTCGTCATAGACCGTGGAGAGGGTGCCCGCCTCGGACAGGTAGAACACGTTCAGGCTCTCCACCGACAGCACGTCACCGCCCACGGTCTGGGCCGAGAGGTTGCAGGTTACATTGATGTCGGGTTTGGGGTCCCGCAGGGCGCCCACGTTGAGGTGACTACACTCGAGCTGGAACCGCCCATGTACCGGCAGGTTGCCGGCCTGGGGGGGCCCGAAGATGATGGTGACGCGATCGATGGCCTCGAGGCCGGACTCTTCGTCATCATAGGTGGCGGTGATCTGTGTCTGACCCTGCTCCACGGGCGCGTAGAGAGTCGCGACAGCCAAGCCTTCGCTGTCGGCGGTTACCAGAAGGGAGGTGAGCCCGTCATCGGTGGATGAGAAGCTGCCGGACTCGGTCTCGAACAGCACCTCCGCGCCGACGGCGGGCTTGTTCTTCACGAGCACCGTGGCGGTGATCTCGGTGGAGTCGTGTCCGCCGGCGGCGATGGTGGTCTTCTCCGCCGTCAGAGTCAGCTTGGGCGCCGCCAGCGCGTCACAGCCCGCCAGGGTCACCAGGGCGAGCGCCACAGCTGACCTTCTTATTCCTGGTTGGACCCTTAGGGCTAATAGTCGTTTCATATGTCTTCCTCACTCATAGGGGTAGGCGCGGCCGCGTCCGCTTTCGCAGGTGTGACCCGCACAGTCCTCTATAGTAGCAGATTTCTACGGGAACCTGGCCTGGACGCCAAATTGGGCTTCTAAGTTGAAGCCGATCCACTTTTTGAAGGTGCCCAGCAGGCCGATACGTCCGAAGAGGCCGAGGTAGCGCAGGAAGTCGTACTGGAACTGGGCATAGAACCGCACCCCCAAATCCAGGTCCTGCCCGTTCGGGGGCAGGTTGGTGGGCTGGTTTTGATTGGTGAGGTCGATGACCATCTGTAGGGCCAGACCGATCTTGAAGGGCTGCTTGGGGTCGATCCACACCCGCAGGCCCGGCATGAGCATGAGCGGACGGTTGCCTACCATGTCCTCCATGACGCCCAGCCGGAAGTCCATCAGAATATCCAGGGAGTGGAGCACCGAAAAGCCCAGGCCGAAGTCCAGGTACACCGGCGCCAACCCCGTGCAGAAGCTGTCATTGTCCGGCGCGGGATCGCCCTGGCCGCACCAGGTGGTGTCCTCGTAGGTGATCATGAAGGCCGCCCCCACGCCCACGGCGATGTCCACCGACACCTGGAGTCTGTGGCTCAGGTTCTTTTTCTGGATCGGTGGGGTCATCTCCTTGGGGGTGTTGTCCTCGGCGGGCGGCTTGACGGCGTCGCCCGTGTCGCCATCGGGTGACCCCGGTTTGGCCGGCGTCGCGTCGTTGTCATCCCCGGCGACGGTCGGCTCGGCCACGCGCTCCGGTGGTGCCGCCGCGGGTGCTGCCAGCGCCCCACGGTCGGCCATGAGCATGACCATGGGTACCAACAGAAGCGAAGCCAACAGGACACGGAGTCGAGCGGTTGTCATGGGTGACCTCTTTAGGAGACTGTCCGAATCAGCCAGAGGATAACATTTTTGCCCTAGGAATTGCGACATTTGCCATGGGGTTTGGTACTATGCCGAGCACCAACCATGAACCGCACGAACCGCCCGGCACAATTCTTGGCACACCGCCTGACAATCGTTCTTCTCGGTGTTTGTGTCGTGTTTTTGGGTCGTTGCGATGGCAGTGACGGTCGGTCAAGAAAGACCCTGGTCATCGGTCAGGCCAACGCCGTGTTGGGTCTGGACCCGGCGGCCGTGGTGGACAACGAGTCCATCGACGTGGCCGAGCAGATCTTCGAGCACCTGGTGCGCTACGCTCCCACCTCCATGGATATCCAGCCGGCTCTGGCCACCCGCTGGGAGAAGCAGGCCGACGGTCGGACCTGGCGCTTTTTCCTGAGAAAGGACGTCAAATTCCACGACGGCACGCCCTTTGACGCCGACGCCGTGGTCTTCTCTTTCTCCCGCCAGCGGTCGGATCTGCGGCTCCCCGGAGGGAGGCTGAAGTTCCCCTACTGGAACAGCTATTATCGCAACATAGTGGCCGTCAAAAAGGAGTCCTCCCACGTGGTGACCATCACCACGGATCGGCCCTTCGGTCCGCTGCTGGCCAGCCTGGCCATGTTCCCGGTGTCCATCGTCAGCCCCCGGGCCTTCGGCAAGGTCAAAAAGGGGAAACGGCCGCGACCCGTGGGCACAGGCCCCTTCAAGTTCGTGTCCTGGGACCATAAGACCGGGCGCGTCACCTTGGAGGCCAACCGCGGGTACTGGGGGCCCAAGCCCAAGGTGGACCAGGTGGTGTTCACGCGCATTCCGGATCCCCGACAGCGGCTGCGCGCCCTGCAGAGCGGGCTGATCCATGTGGCCCGGAACCTCCCCCCGGATCTGCTGCACCTGGTCCGGCTGCACCCTGATTTACGGCTCGCCGAGAGGCCGGCGTACAACGTGGTCTACCTGGCCATGAACACCGAGAAGCGCCCCTTCCACGATCGGCGGGTGCGCCAGGCCGTGAACTACGCGCTGCGCAAGGACGCCCTCATCGGGCTGGCCTTCCAGGGCATGGCCACCAAGGCCATCGGGCCCCTGCCACCCATCATGCGCCCCTTCTACACGGCGGACGTGATGCGCTACGGCTATGATCCCAAGCGCGCCCGGGAGCTGCTCCGGGAGGCGGGATACGATCGCAACCTCCGGCCCGTGTTCGTGGTCATGGATTCGCCCCGGGCGTACCTGCCCCGGCCCGTGCTGGCGGCCCGCATGATCGCCCGGGACCTGGAGGCCATCGGCATGAAGGTGGATTTACAGATCATGCCTTTTTCCAAGCAGAAGCAGGTCATGCAGAACGGCAAGCACCACATTGGACTGCACGGGTGGTCCGGCGACAACGGAGATCCGGACAACTTCTTGTACAACCTGCTGGACTCTTCCAACGCTGTACACGGCAAGATCAACTACGCCTACTACCGGGAGTACGCCTTCCACAAGCTGGTGGCAACCGCCCGGGAGAGCGCCGATTTGAAGGAGCGCATCAGGCTGTACAAAAAGGCTCAGCAGATCGTGATGCAAACGGTGCCCTGGGCGCCATTGGCCCACGCGAAGATGGTCATCTCCCTTAGGCGGGAGGTGGGCCACTTCCAGCTCCATCCGACGTCCATCCTCGACGTGCGGACGGTGACCCTGGAGTAGCCCATGGCTCGGCGTTTGCGGATCCGTACCAAGCTGATTGTCTGGTTCTTCATCGCCGGCGTCCTACCCCTGGGAGTGGCCAGCTTCTACTCGGTGCGGGTGGTCCGTAGTCGTGTGGATGACAACCTGGCCAAGGAGACGGATCGCAGCCTACGCATCGGCTTGAACCTGGTGCTTACCTGGGTCGAGCGGATCAGCGATGACGCCGAGAGGTTGGGACGGGATCCCCTGGTGCGGCAGGCGCTGCATCGTTACACCGCGGGAGGCTCCACGGACGCGGCCAGGTTGCGGCGCCAGGTGAAGAGAATTCTGGCGCGGTACCGGCACCGCATCTCCTTCGGTGAGGTGGTGCTGGTGGATCGGAAGGACCGGGTGATCACCCGGGAGATCGTGGGCGAGGCCCCCGCGCCCAAGGTCACCAAGGGCAAAAAGGGGGCCGCCGCGGCTTCGCTGTTGCCCAAGGTTCAACGGAACCGGTTCCTCCACGCGGTGGATATCATACCCGGGCCCCGGTACCCCGTGGTTCGAGCCATGGCGCCGGTCATCGATGAGGATTTCGAGGTGCTGGGCACGGTCTATGTTCTGGTGCCCCTCGACCATCGGTTCGCCGACGTGATCCGCGCCACCCTGGGCATGCACGTGGGCTTTTACCTCGGACGCAAGCCGGCGGCCTCCTCCTTCCACGACGAGCGGGGCCGCTCCGTCCGGGGGTTGGTCCTGTCCGGTGGGTTGCTGGATCGGGTCTTCGCCGGCAAGTCCCGGGTGGGGGTGGCGTCTGAGGGCAGCACCAAGTACTCCGTGGGTGCGCTGCCGCTGGTAAACGCCCACCAGCGCCCCGTGGGGCTGTTCTACGTGGCCCTGGATCGGCAGGCCCTGGAGGCGGGAAAGTGGCGCTCCTACCGATCACTGCTGCTCTTCGCAGCCGGTGTGTTTCTGCTGGCCTTTCTCATCGCCACCTACGCCTCGAGGGACTTGAGCCAGCCCGTCCTCAAGCTGCATGCTCGCGCCATGGCCGTGGCCGAGGGCAATCTGGAGGGGCGCATTGGTTTGGAGCCCGGTGATGAGCTTGGCGACCTGGGCAAGGCCTTTGATGACATGACCGATTCCCTGCGGGAGAACCAGCGGCGGCTGGGGGCGCGTATCAACGAGATCGTCACCCTGCACTCCATTGGTCGGGCGGTCAGTTCCGTGGTGGGCCTTGCCGAGGTGTTACGTACCGTGGTGGAGGAGATCCGGAGGGCTCTGCACGGCGGGTCCATGGCGATCCTGCTGGCGGATCGCACCGGTCGTCTGGCCTACGGAGCCCAGGTGCGGTGCGAGGCCGAAGAGGACGACGCCTCCGGGTCGGATCCGGGAGAAGGCAAGGACGCCTCTGCCGAAGGCGGGGAGGGTCAGCCGGTGATCAGCGTAGGCGAGGGATCGGGCTCTGGGGTGCTCACTGGAGGACGGGCCATTGCCCAGGTGGTCTTCCGCGGTGACTCCGCCCTGTGCGTGGATGACATCGAGAACCACGCGGACCTTGGCGAGTTCGCCGCCCAGGAGGGCCTCTCGGGCTCCCTCATGGTCGTGCCCCTGGAGCACAAGGGCCAGCGGCTTGGGGTCATGATGATCAACCGGGCCGCACCTCCCTTCGGCGAAGCGGAGCTGCGGCTCCTGTCCACCTTCGCAGATCAGGCATCCACGGCCATCGAGAACGCTCGGCTCTATGAAGAGGTCACCGTCTTCAACGAGCGGCTGGAGCAGATGGTGGGAGAGCGCACCGCCGAGATCAGCCAGACCAATAGGGATCTGGCCGACGCTCTACGGGAGCTTCAGGACGCCCAGTCCCAGCTTCTATTGTCCGAGCGGCTGGCCGGCATGGGGCAGCTGGTGGCCGGCATCGCCCACGAGATCAACACGCCGGCCGCGGCGATCCAGGGGGCGGTCACCAACCTGGATCGCAGCCTGTTGCGGCTCATGGACTACTGCCGGCAGTTGGCGAACCTCGGCCTCAGCGTGCCCCATTGGAACGCCTTTATCGATGAGGTGGCCCACCACGCCGCCCGCACGGAGCTGCGCCAGGCCATCTCCGCCGCCGAGGCCCGTAAGAAGTCGGGAGAACTGGCCGAACAGCTCGAGGTCTGCGGGGTGTCAGACGCTCGCCGCATGGCTCGCCGCATGGTGGATTTCGGGGCCTCCGATTCGGCCCTGCGGCTGCTGGATCTTGCCGGGCCCACCGACGCCGTGCCGCTCATCGGTTGCCTGCTGGAGCTGGTAATGCTTCGGCGGAACGGGCTGGCCATCTCCACGGCCATCTCCACGGTAAACCGCATCGTCAGCGCCCTGAGGGCCTACAGCCACCTGGACCAGACCAGCGTGGATACGGTCAACCTCCACGACGGAATCGAGACCACGCTCATCATCCTGGGCAGTCGGCTCAAACACGGCATCACCGTGGTGCGCCGTTTCGGAGACCTGCCGGCGGTGCCGGTGTACGTGGACGAGCTGAACCAGGTGTGGACGAACCTCATCGTAAATGGTGTGGACGCCATCGGGGAGAAGGGCGAACTCGTCATCGAGTCCGAGGTCTTGGGTGACGAGGTGGTAGTACGTATCATGGACAACGGGCCGGGGATCCCCCAGGAGCTACAGCAGCGGATCTTTAAGCCGTTTTTCACGACCAAGGCCAAGGGAAAAGGTACGGGGTTGGGCCTGGGCATCGTACAACGCATCGTGGAAAAGCACGGTGGTCGCATGGAGGCCCAATCCAAGCCGGGTCGCACCTGTTTCAGCGTGTACCTACCTGTGGGTGGCCCACCGCCCCTGGAGAAGCGTCCTCAGAAGCAGGGGGTGTTGGAGGCGTCGGCGGAGAAGAAGGACGCCGAAGAGTAGCCTGAGCCCAGGGCTTGGATGAGGCTTGGGTGAGGCTTGGGCTATGTATTAGGAATTCGGAAGGACTCCCATGATCGTGGCGAACAAAGGATCGCAACACACCGAGACACCCGACCTGCCCCGGCGGGAGGTGATCTTGTGCGTGGACGATGAGGAGACCGTACTCACGGTGCTCAAAGATCAGCTGGAGGACAGCTTCGGAGACACCTGTGAGGTGGAGTCCGCCAACTCCGGCGCCGAAGCCCTGGAGCTCATCGAGACCCTCGACGCCCAGCGCGAGACCCTGGCGGTGGTGGTGGTGGATCAGATCATGCCGGGCATGAACGGGGCGGAGCTGCTGGAGCGTATCGGTAAGAACCACCCCGGCACCCTCAAGATCATGCTCACGGGCCAGGCGGGCCTGGATGCCGTGGTCTACGCCATCAACCAGGCGGGGCTAAACCGTTACATCGCCAAGCCCTGGGACGAGCAAGATCTCAAGCTGTCGGTGGAGGGGCTGCTGGATCGGTTCCGCCTGGGCCAGGAGAACATTCGCCTGCTGGGCGATCTGCGCCGGAAGAACGAGGAGCTCGAGCGGCTCAACGCCAACTTGGAGGATCTGGTGCTCCAGCGTACACGGGAGCTGGAGGACGCCAACGCCCGGCTGTCCAAGCTCGCTGTCACCGACGGGCTCACCGGGCTGTTCAACCACCGATATTTTCAGGAGCAGTTGGCTCGGGAGACGGACCGCGCCCGGCGCACGTCCGAGCCGGTGACCCTGCTCATGATCGACGTGGATCACTTCAAGCAGTACAACGACTCCAACGGTCACCAGGCCGGCGACGGGGTGTTGCGTGCACTGGCCGGGCTCTTCGGCGCCGGCCGGCGCATGAACGACGTGGTGGCCCGTTACGGCGGCGAGGAGTTCGCCATCATCCTGAGCGGTACCGATCGTCGGGCGGGCTCTTTGGTGGCGGAGTACATCCGTCGGCGGGTGGCCGAGACGCGGTTCGACGGCGAACAGACCCAGCCCGGGGGAAGGCTCACCATCTCGGTAGGGGTGGGCGCGGCACCCTTGGACGCGGATGATCCCCGGGAGTTGATACAGGTCACCGACGAGGCGTTGTACCGGGCCAAGGACGGCGGGCGGAACTCCGTGGCCGTGGTGGGGGAGATATCGGCGTAACCCGGAGCCCTCCCCGAGCCGCCTAAAATTCAACAAAACCAATGGACGTAGCAGTTCTTACAGCATCTATTAAGGGGCGT
Organism: Deltaproteobacteria bacterium; assembly: GCA_029938605.1. Lineage (GTDB taxonomy): Bacteria > Myxococcota_A > Polyangia > HGW-17 > JAJRWW01 > JAJRWW01. Next base: position 39,607 of record JAOZUO010000047.1, read on the forward strand.
CGGTCCACCCATCTTGTTGATCTGTGGCCTCAGACTGTGCTATGGGATGTATAGAGACCAAGAGATAACTGTTGAGTTGGGCAGTTCTATTTAGTAAATATCCCACTCGAGTAACCTAAGAACGCACCTGCGGGTGCAAAGTCCCAAGGAGTGCAGGCAATGATGAGAAACAAGGGTCTATGGGCAGCGTTGAGCTGCGTGGCTGTGCTTGGTCTGACGGCCGGCTGCAGTGACGACGACTCAGTATGTGGAGACGGCGTGGCCGAGGGCAGCGAGCAGTGTGACTTGGCTGATCTGGGCGGCGCCACTTGCGCGGATGCAGTCCCGGGTAGCACCGGCACCCTGGCATGCACGGCAGCCTGCACCTTCGATACCACCCTTTGCGGCGCTCTGCAGTGCGGCAACGGCATCAACGAGTTCGGCGAGATCTGCGACTGCGGCACCGACCTGTCGAACCTCCCGGCGGGATGCACCGACGTCAACGGCGGCGCCAACGCTAATTGCAGCGCCACCTGTACGCAGGTGGACCTGTGCGGCGACGGCGAGGTGACCGGCGACGAGGAGTGCGACTGTGGCGATCCCACGCTGGTCAGCTCCGTGCCCGGCGACTGCGACGACTATAACGATCCGGCCACCAGCGCCTGCTACGACGACTGCACCATCAACACTGCGATCAACTGCGAAGGCGAGCTCTATGACGATTGCGAGATCCTCGACCAAGGCTTCTGCTGCGAGGACGAGTATGGCGTGCAGCTCGAGTGCAAGACCTCGATGTTAAGCGGTGGGGATAACACCTGTGCGCGCAGTTGCACGGCAGCAAGTGAGTGTCCTTGGAACAACATTTGCTTCGGTAGCATCAATCCGACCTACGACATGTGTTTCTATTCCCAATGTGGCCCCGGTGACGTTATCGACTCCGAGTTTTACACGTCCTGCGACGCATTTGGCAACACGGGTACGTGTATCCCCTTTGGCCGGTACTCCGACACCAAGGACTTCTACGGCTTCTGTTTTGAGCCCGGCGACCTCGGCCACGGCGTGGCCTGCCCCACCAGCAACGCCACTCCCCCCGTGTCCCTGCTGGGCACCGATCGTGACATCGCCGGCGGCGCCGCCGCCAGCATGTGCAGTAACGGTCTCTGCCTCGCGGTTTCGGGTGCCACCGAGGGCACCTGTGCTCAGTTCTGCGACTGGGAGACGGAGTATGAGGCCCTCTTCTACGGTGGCACGTCGGGCTCCCTTGCCTGCCCCACCGACTCCAACTGCTGGGCCGAGGCCACCATCTCCGAGGACAGTGTCTCGCCCTACGCCGACTTCGGTTACCGCTCCGCGGGCATCGGCTACTGTCAGACGCCTGAGTCGGTGGATCCCGACGGCATGACCACCTGCTCCCTGGTCACCGGCGAGCTCCTGAGCAACACGAGCAACGATTGCACCGACAGCCACACCAACGGTCGTTGCGTGCTGGTCCGCTACAACGTGGACTACCACGATGCGAACGGGAGTGTCATCAGCTCGGGTACGGAAGTGACCATGGGTTCGCTCATCGGTACCTGCATGGACACGACGGGCACCGAGATCGCCAACGTCTGGGACACCTGTGATCCCGCTGCCGACGTCTGCCCCCTAGGTTCGTCCTGCGTGGAAGAGGACGTCTTCGACACCGCCGCGGGCGCGACCCGTTGTATTCCGTACTGCGACACCGAGCACCACGGCCTTACCGGGAACCCCACCTGTCAGGACCTCGGCGCTGCCGACGGCGACGGCACCGCGGACTCCACTCCCATCTGCACCTCGGTTTCGTACACCTACGGAACGGGCGGAGCGGAGGATCCGTCGAAGTCCCGCCTCGGTTACTGTGCCCTGCCCAGGCCGTAGCATAGAGCTACATAACGGGTAGAACCCTTCTTGGGTACTGCGCCCCCCGGTTCGCCGGGGGGCGTTTTTTTATGCGCGAGAGGTTGACGGCATGAGGGTCGGCCGATACACCAATCATCCTAATGAGGAGTACACCCAAATGAGTAAGCAAGAGTCCTTCAACGAGAAGCTGGGCGGGGCGAGCCTTCCAGAGCTGGAGGGGATGTGGAAGGAGGCCCTGCTCGAGTTCATGGATCAGATCGGCGTGCCGGAGCGGTACATCGAGGCCGAGGGGTCGGTGCAGCGGCACGAGACCTGGACTTCCCTGGCCCCCGACTGGATCACCCTGCCGGTGGTGGTGAGGCAGCAGCGGTATGGCGAGCTCCTCGAGGTGCTTCGGGAGGCGGGCTACGCCACCCGGGCCGAGTGTCTGCGCTGTGGGGACTGCTGTCGCAACTCCGGGCCGACCCTGTTTTTGGACGACCTGCGCCTTTTTGAGGAGGGTCTGCTGCAGCGCAACCAGGTCTATACCCTACGACGGGGAGAGCGGGTGGCCTTGCCCGCCGGCGTGGGCACCATGGTGCTTAAGGCCGAGACCCTCAAGATTCGGGACAACCCCGAGACGGGTCACTGCTTCTTTCTGGACGACGACATCGATCGTTGTCAGATCTACCATGGCCGCCCCTTGCAGTGTCGGGCCCAGGCCTGTTGGGACACCTCGGACATCGAGTACGCCATCGAAAACGAGGAGCGGCTCAACCGCGCCCATGTAGTCGGGCCCCATGAGCCCGTGGCCGAGGCCATGGTCGCCCACGAGGCCCACTGCTCGCTGGCCCTGTTGGCTGACGCCTTCGCCGAGCTGGGCGAGGGTGACGAAGCGGCGGTGGATCGTATCGTGGACGCCCTGGCCTACGACACCCAGCTCAGACCCCTGCTGGCCGAGAAGCTGCCCCTGGCCGCCGACGAGCTGGACTTCTATTTCGGCCGGCCCCTGAAAAAGGTGGTGGAGATGTTCGGAGTCCAGGTGATGGACGACGGGGATGGCTACCGGCTCGAGCCCATCGCCCCGCCCCCCTCTGAAGCCCCGGATAAGGACTAGTGCTTCGCCCCTCCTGTCATCCCCGCGACCCGGAGGAAGAATAGTGCCTCGCCCCTCCTGTCATTCTCGCGAAGGCGGGGATCCATCCGAAAAATGGTTGCGAAAGACCCTGGATCCCCGCTTTCGCGGGGATGACAGAGAGTTGTCCGACCTATCTGTTCGGCCCTTGACTCTGGTCGGGTTGCTGGTGGCGGCTATGGGTGGGCTGGCGCTGCTGGGGTGTGGGGGTCCGTCCAAGTCAGTGTCGAGGCCCAAGCGAGACGCCGCCGCCGCCGCGCCCGCGCCCATGCGGGTGCTGTGGCAGAGCGACAGCCAGTTCGGCAAGGTCTTCGTGGTGGTCGACGGCGGTCTTCGCATCCTGCGCTTCGGCAAGGCCGAAAACGAGGACCAGAGCGCCTACGATCCCAAGCGGCCTCGATATGAGCCTTTGGAGTACGTGCGTATGGCGCTGCTCGGCTTCGCCTTCACGAAGAAGCCGCGGCGGGTGCTCATGGTGGGCCTTGGCGGCGGGAGCTTTCTACGCCATGCCCGGCGCTGGGCGCCCAGGGCGGTGTTCGAGGCGGTGGAGGTAAACCCCGTGGTGGTCAAGGCCTGTCGACGGTGGTTTGGTTTCGCGCGGGCGGGGAAGGTGGCCGTACACGTCACCGACGGTCGGCGTTTCGTCCAGAAGCAGCTCGCCACAAAGACGCGGTACGACGTGGTGTTCCTCGACGCCTACGACGCAGTGGACTACCCGCGCCACCTGGGTACGCGGGAGTTCTTTTCCGAGGTGCGCCGGATCCTGACCCCCGGCGGAGTGGTGGTAGCCAACCTCTCACCCAATGCCACTCCCATGCGCGACGCCCTGGTCCGGACCTTTGGGGACGTCCTGTCGCCGGTAGCCTGCTTCTACTCCCCCGAAGCGGGCAACACCGTGGTGGTGGGGGGCCCGGGCGTTTCGGGGGTCAAAGCCGCCGCCCTGGCCGCCCGGATCAAGATCCTGGGCCGTCACCTGGGCCGCGACCTCAAGCTCGGGTCCTACGCTGCTGGGCGCTGCCCCTTTTCGGTGGATCAGGCACCCATCCTGGCGGATCCGAGGCCGGTGAAATCGGGCAAGTAGCATTTTTTCCGTGGTACTTGTTGGTGTATCGGATCATCGATGTCTCCTACAGAGGCAAAGCGCCCCGGTGCTCAGAAGCGGACTTTACCGGTCGGTTTTTTCAGCGCTGACTCGTGCTCGGT
>JAOZUO010000047.1:43883-52318 GCA_029938605.1 Deltaproteobacteria bacterium
TCAAAAAGCGGCAAAGACCAGGGGACTTGGATTTCAAGGTAGGCGATGCTTGCCGCCCGAATCCGCAGGCGCCGCAAATTTCTCCCAACGGGACGTGGCTGGCGATGGCGCATACGCAATTGGGTTGGCGCGAGCCCCTGGCGAAGTCGCTGACCAGTTGAGCCCTCCTTTTTCGCTGACCAGTAAAGAAAAACTGACAGTGCCCTGACGTAGGCGATTTCACCCAAGTGTACGCGTCAGCGACCCACGCTCGATGTCCATTGCCTTGTCAGACAGGTTGGAACGGCCAAGCCTTGCCGATGGCACAGCCGGCACGAGGCACCGGTCCACCCCGCGGGATCTGCACTCTAGTCTGCGCGGGTGTTGCCTTTAGGGCGGGGCTTTTCTATGCTCGCGTCCGAGATACAATTGTAGAGGTATATGACCATGCGCGCGATGATCTTGATGGGCTGTGTGATGCTGTTGGCGTCCACGGGTTGCGAGAAACCGAATAAGGGTGGAGAGCCGCAGGCGTCTGCGGACATGGAGCCAGCGATGCGGGTGACACCGGATCCGGGGATGCGGCCTCGTCCGGTCAAGCGGGCGCGGCCCCTCGTCAAGATCGATCCCGCCGAGCGCAAGCGACGGGTGCATAAGGAGCTGGTCCAGTACAATCCCATCACCCTGCGTTATGACGCGACCGGGCTGTCGGCGGCGGACAAAAAGCTCGTTAAGGCGCTTGGCGAGGCGGTGTCTCTGGTGGAGGAGCTGAACATGCTTCAGATTCACCCAAAGAACCTGCGCTACGATCGGGAGATCGCCGAGCGGGGCACCGCTGACGACAAGCTGCTGTACTTGCGGTATCAGCGCCCCTGGTGCTTTGATGACGAGCACGAGGCCTGCAACGCGCACCCAAAGGGCGTGGCTAAGCAGGTGGGGCTGTACCATTGGCCCAAGGGCATGACCGACGCCGAGTTCAAGCAGATCTCCGCGGCGCCCAACAAAAAAGAGCTGCTCTCCAACTTCACTGTGGTGCGGCGGGACGGCCCGGGCAAGTGGAAGGCCATCCCCTACGCCGCGGATAAGCTCTTGGGCCCGCGCATGAAGAAGCTGGCGGCCAAGTTGCGGGAGGCGGCCACCCACACCTCCGAGGCCACCTTGAAAAAGTTCCTGGTCTCGCGGGCCAAGGCCTTTGAAGACAAGTCGCCTTTCCCCTACGACGCCAGCGACTACGATTGGATCGCCCTGGCCGGTAAGTGGGAGGTGAACGTGGGCCCCTACGAGGTCTACAAGAACCCCCGCCACATCAAGGCCCGTTTCAAGATGGTCTTTGGCCTGACCGACCCCAAGCTCACCGCCGAGCTCGCTCGCTTCAAGAAGGTGTTGCAGCAGATGGAGAACGGGCTCGCCAAGCTGGTGGGACCGAAGATCTACAAGGCCCGCAAGCTCGATCCCCGCATCGCCGTGCGCGCCATCCGAGTGCTCGGCGCCGGGGGTGACGCCCGGGCGCCCAAGGGGGCCACGGTGGCTTTCCACCTGCCCAACAGGGGCAAGTCCGTGGACGAGGGGCTCTACAAGAAGGTCATGCTGGTGAACCACTCCTTCGCCTTCTCGCCCATCGTGGTGCGGCGGGCGGCTTTGGTCCTGGCGGTGGATCAGCAGAAGTACGTGGATAAGATCGCCGGGATCACCAACACCACCTTCCATGAGTTCTCCCATGGTTTCGGCTCCCACGACGAGCTGAAGATCCAGGGCAAGGACGGCAAGCAGACCACCGTGCACGAGGCCCTCAAGGAGCACACCACGCTCATGGAGGAGCTCAAGGCGGACGTGACCAGCTTCTGGCTCATCGCCTGGTCTCAGAAGCAGGGCTGGCTCAAGCCCAATCAGGCGAAGGTGCGGTACGTCACCGGCCTCATGCACATCCTAGGCCTGTCGGGCTATCCCCTCAAGGGCACCTACCCGCGCATGGTGGCCGTACAGCTCGGCTGGTACATGGACCACGGCGGCGTGACCTGGGAAAATGGGCGCTTCCGTGTGGACTTCGAAAAGCTCCCGGCGGCGGTGGAGAGCCTCACCAAGAAGGTGGCCACCCTACAGCTCACCGGAGATCACGCCGGCGCCAGCGCCCTCATCGCCCGGTACGTCAAGACCGTGGTCCCCAAAAAGAAGTATGAGTATGTGGGCAAGATCAAGGCCCCGCTTCTGCAAATGAAGGCGGCCTTCAAAAAGGCCAACATCAAGAGCGTGGCCATCTCCTATCAGGTGACAGGTCTGTAGTTTTTTTTCTCGGTGATGATCTCGTGTACCCCCAGGTCGTGGTCCTCCCGGGGGACCTCCTCCACCATCTGCAGATCGAAGGCGAGGGCTACCCGGGGGGCGGGGCAGGCCTCCAGGAAGCGGTCGTAGTAGCCGCCGCCGTACCCCAGGCGACCGCCCTGACGGTCGAAGGCCACGCCGGGCACCAGGATGAGATCCACCCCTTCAGGGTCTACGGCTTGGCAGGGGGCCACGGGCTCGGGGATGGAGTAGGCGCCCGGCTCCAGGTCGTCCCAACCGGTGACCGCGAGGTGGTCCAGCTGGCGATGCGCCGCTACCCGGGGCAGCACGGCGCGCACTTTCCGGGCCCACAGATCTTCCAGGATGGGTCGGGTGTCCAGCTCGGAGCCAAAGGGCACGAACAGGTGCACGGTCCGCGCGTTTCGGTACGCCTCAATCTTGCCAAGGGATTGTCGTATGGCGGCGGATCGACGCTCCAGGGTGTCGGCGTCTAACGCGTCTCGCCTCGAGAGGATGCGTCGTCGGAGGGCTCGTTTTTCGTTTTTGAGATCTTTGGTCATTCGAGCAGCGGGGGGTGTGGGCCATGGAGCCTAAGGGGCCAAGGGGATCAGTGAACCCGCAGCACCTTGAGCAGCTCCGGGCTCACGCGGGAGCGTAACTCCAGCTTGAGGGGCTGGATCGGTTCGGCGGGGTCGGGTTGGTAAGACACCTCGCCGTTCTGCAGACTGTGTACGAAGAGGTCCCGCACGATCTTCACTCCGCCGGTGCACAGGCTCGCCACCTCACGCACGCGTCCCTGCTTGAAGTAGACAGACGCCTGGGAGCGATCGCCAATCCATTGCTTGTCCAGGGTCGGGCCCGTGATCAGGTCGAAGGGAGGCTTGCGCCCGAGGCCCTTGGTGATCTCCAGCATCAGATCGACGGTGGGGATGCGGGTCAGGTTCTGGCCCGTGTAGGGGGCGAGGATCTTGTACTCGAAGCCGAAGGGGTTGTAGCCCACCACCAGCTTGGCGGCCAGGAGGGTCCGCACCAGGTCGTTGATGTATTCGCTCCGCCAGGCCGTGAAGCTGCCCGTTTTGAAGCTGTAGGTCACGGCGATGGCCAGGCCGAGGGTGTGCACCTTGCCGGGCTGATCGGCGGTAATGCGGTCTTCCCGGGTCTCCAGACCGAGCACCATCACGTCCCCCGCGGCGCTGGGCCGGGCGGTTCGGGCGGGGCCACGGCCGCCGGGTGACGGTCGATCGCGTTCCGTCCGCGGCGGGGGACGGCGCTGGACCAGGTTCTGGCTCTCGCCCTTTTCCCCGAGGAGGTAGCGTTGCTGGGGCACCTGGCTCCGCTTGCTGCGCTCCTTGGCCTTGAGACCCCGCAGGGTAAAGGCCCGCTGGGGCGCGGCGATGGGTTTGCCGGCGAGGAGCGCTTTTTTGGGCCGCAGCACCATGCGCTCGTCCACCACCAGGCCGATGAGCTCCCGGAGCTGCCACTCTTCGGCGTTTACCAGGTTTTCGATCTCATGGGTTGGATCGGTTACCAGCTTGGCCAGGTGATCTCGCCGCTGCTGCAGGGCTTCGGCGGCCGCGGCTTCCGGGGTGGAGGCGCAGAGCAGGTTGTATTCCAGGCCACACCCGTCGGGGGAGTCCACACCGCAGCGTTGCTGCCGGAAGGAATGGGCCTCGGGGCTCCAGGACAGCTCGGCGTGGAAGACGATGCTCGCCACGGCCGACAGGTCCAGACCTTCAGCGGCCACGTCGCTGATCACCAGCACGCAGGGCCGCTCCCCGTCGGCGAGCTCCTTCACGGCGGCTACGCGGTCAGCCTCGGGCTGGTCCGCCACCACGAAGGTAATGGGGATGCCGGTGTTGGTCAGCCGCTTGGCGACGCGCTCGGCCACGTCGTCGGTGCGGCAGCACACGGTCACGGCGCGATGGTGGTCCTGACACAGATCCTCCACCAGGTGGCACAGCTCGTCCAGCTTGGGCGAACCGGGCCGTTCGGGCTTGATGAGCTCAGGCAGGGTGCAGATGGTGCGCAGCTTGGAAAGAAGGTTCACTACCTCCTTGCGTTCGGTGACGGACCACTCCTGCTGTACCCGGACCATGGCCAGCAGGGTCCGCAGCAGCGGGTCCAACTGCCGGTGTTGGAAGTGGGTGACGTCCACGTACAGGTCCATCACCTGGGGCTTGTCGGCCAGGGGTACGTCCTCACGTTGACGACGCAGCCAGCGGTCCTGGCACATCTGGAGTCCCTTGGCCATGTCCCTCGAGCCGATGGCCGCGCCGCGAGCGTCTCGTAGTACGTGGTCGTCCAAGAACTGCCAGGCCGGTCCGAAGAGGTACGGGTCCAGTAGCTGTACGGTGTAGAAGAAGGCCTGAGGCCGCTCCTCCAGCCGGGCGGAGGTCAGGGCAAAGGCGCGTCGGGTCTTGAAGGACTTGATGGCCTGCCCCGTGGGCGCCGGCCAGCTCTTGATGCGCTGCACCTCGTCGAGCACCAGGGTGTCCCACTCGGTGTCTCCGAGCTTGTCCATGTGCCGGTAGAGGCGGTTGTAGGAGGTCACGGCGTAGGGCGAGTTCGCTTCGGCCCGGGCAAGCTCCTCGAAGGTGGCGCCGCCCACGATGCGGGGCATCAGGTTGCAGTACCGGACCACGGAGTTCATCCAGAGCTGGCGCCGGGGCCCCGGGCAGGTGAGCAGGATCCGGGTGGCCCGGCCCGTGAGTCGCAAAAACTCCGTGGCGGCGAGGGTCTGCCGAATCTTGTCCAGCTCCGGGTCGTCGGCCAGCAGCGCCCGCCCCTGCGTCACCAGGTGGGCGGCGCCGTCGAGCTCCCAGTCGGCCAGGGTTCCGAAGTACTCGACAAACTGAGTGAGCCCCTGGGGCAGCGTATCGTCGTCGGCGGGCGGATCCACGTCCTGGTCGCGCTTGGCCACCACAGCCTCTCGGAATGCGACAAAATCCCTGGCCGCCTCGACTGCGTCCTTTGCCAGCTCCTCCCGCCGCCGACTCTCGTTCACGTGGTCGAGGGCCTCGGGGGTGATCTCAATGGAGTGGTCCTCGGCCTGGGCGGCGAAGGCGTCAAAGTCGTCGTATAGGTGCTTGGCCGTGAGGATGCCACGCTTGCCAAAGGTCGCCACGGCCAACGTACGGGCTTCGTCGGTGGTGTTGTCGTCGGGGCAGAAGCGAACCTGGGGCGGGTTCTTCTGGGCGTCCAGGTAGACCATGGCGCCATGATGCCCCTGGTCCTCGGCCGCTTTCAGATCCTCGGTGGCGTGGTTGCCCAGGTGGTGCAGTACCGATTCCACATGCTTGCAGGTCCCCAGGCCGCTGGTGGCGAAGTCGGGACATTGACAGTGGAAGATGCCGTCGTCGAGGCTACGGATAGCTACATTATAGGTTTTACCGCTGGGCCCCTGGACGGAAAAACGGGACCAGATGGGATGCTCTCCGAGATTATTGATCTCGTACGACTCAGAACGGCCGCGCTCGCGCCGCCGCTCAATCTGCTCTGCCCTGCCCAATTGTTGCCTCGGATGATCTTGCAGAATCTTCTGCTTCATTCAGTATCAGATGGTAGAAGGAATAGCAACATGCCCGCTTTTCACTTCCATGACTTCGTGGTCGGGTCCGACGTCGTTTCGCAGCGCCTGGATAAAGTGCTTGGTTTGCAGGAGAGCTGCAGTCGGACCAAGGCACGGAAGCTTATTGACGCCGGCTCGGTGTTTGTCAATGGGCGTCGGGTGGTTCGACAATCGAGCCCTGTTCGCGCTGGGGATCACATCCGGGCGCCCGAGCAGCTACCTCCACTTCAGGCCGTGGTTCTGGACGATCCCCTGCACCGGGATCGGCACTTTCTAGCCCTGAACAAGCCCGTGGGCGTGCCGGCGGCGCCCACCCCCTTGGGGATCCGGGGCACCTTGCCCGAGCTGGCCCGCGTGCAGTTTGACCTCGGGAGCCGGCCCCTGGTGGTCCACCGGCTGGATGTGGACGTATCCGGGGTGATGGTGCTGGCCCTGAACCGAGCGGGGACCCAGCGCCTAACAAGCTGGTTTACCGAAGGAAAAGCCCGGAAGTACTATCGTGCCCTGGTGGCCGGCGGGCCTCCGGCGGCCGAGGGCCGCATCGAGGAGCGGATCGCTCGGGATCCCGCCCGCTCCGGTCGAATGCGCGCCCATCCGTCTGGAGATTCCGCCCGCACCGACTACCGGGTGCTGCCAGAGGCCGAGCTGGTAGAGGCCGTGCCGCCCGGCTGCACCGCCCTGGAGCTCCGGCTCCACACGGGGCGGACCCACCAGCTGCGGGTGCACCTGGCCTGGCTGGGCTGTCCGGTGGTGGGAGATCGCTGGTACGACGGGCCCCTCGTGGTGGGCTCCGACGCCACGCCGGTGCCGCGGCTCTGCCTACACTCCCATCGTCTGGAGGTGGCCGGCGGCAGCATCAAGGGCGCGGATCTGAACCTCAAGGCCCCCGTGCCGGACTTCTTTGCCCAGTAAAGCTCCGCTCCCGAAGATCGTCCTACGAACACCATGTACATTCCCTTGCGATCGGGCAGACCGCGGTGCATGGTGCCTAGACAATTGGCGAGGAATGGACCCAAAGAGTCAGACCATGAGCAACCCGGTTCTTATTAGCAGACGGCAGTGGCTGTCGGCCTTCGGTGCTGCGGGGGCGGCGGCTCTGGTGGATGGCTGTGCGTCGTCTGGGCTGCCCGCCGGGCATGGTCTCGGTCATTGTACATCGGCCGAGCGCAAGCTTCTGGCGCTGTCCGGCCAGACCTTGCCCATCTTGCAGTACCAGCTCGCGGGCACGAATCTGGGCGCGGTGCTGCGTCAGCAGGCCCTTTCGGCACGCCAGCTTCCGGGCCGCTCCCTCCACCGGCTGGATCGCCTCATGCGGGCGACCCTGGCGCGATCGGGCGGCGTGGGCCTGGCCGCTCCCCAGGTGGGGTTCTCCCGGCGGATGGTGCTGGTAAAGCTCCAGACCGGGCCCAAGACCAAACAGGTGCTTACCTGCCTGGACCCGCGCATCCTTCGCCGCTCCGCGGATCGGGTGGATGGCTACGAGGCGTGCCTGTCCATCCGCTCGGTGGGCGGCAAGGTGTCGAGGGCGCGTTGGGTAGATCTGGCGTACTACGACCTCGGGGGCCGGCTGGTCCACTGTCGGTCCACGGATTGGGAGGCCCGGATCTTCCAGCACGAGCTGGACCACTTGGACGGTCGCCTCTATGTGGATCTGGTGGACGGTCCCTTGCTGCCCATGGAGGAGCTGCGTCGTCGTCGTCGGGAGCGCCGTCGCCCGGAGCGCCGTAGCCCGGAGCGTCGTCGCCCATCGGCGGCGATCATCGGTGAGCCGGACGAGGTGGTGCTGCTGTGAGACGCCGGCTGGCCATGGCCCTGATGGTGCTGGCGGGGCTTTCGCTCGCGGTGCCCGAGGCCGGTGCGCGCCGGAGGCGTCGGCCCAAGGTGCGCAAGGCCAAGTGCGACAGCCTGCGGTACGGCTGCGTCGGCAAGAGCCCCAAGTACTACGACAAGCTGGTGCGCAAGATTTATCGGCCCGCCAAGGGGCAGGATCGCGCGTGTCTCAAACGGCTCCGAGCGGCGGGCATCAAGTTCCACCTGCTGGCGGGCGTCAAGGGCGTCAAGACGCCGGTGCTGATCCTATCGCGGCGCCTGGGCCGGGTGTTGTACAGAAAGAGCTGGAGCAACAAGCGTCGCTTCATCCTCGACTGCCAGATGGTGGAGGTCCTCGCCGCCATGGGTTCCGAGATCCGCCGGGCCGGCATCGCCTCCATCTACTACTCGTCCTCCTGGCGCTACTCCATCATCAAGGGCTCGAGGCGCTTGAGCAAGCACGCCTATGGCAAGGCCCTGGACATCACCGCCGTAGACGGCGCCTTTGGTTACGCCTCGGTGATCCGCCACTACGAGCGCGGCAAGTGGGGCTGCGGCTCCCGGAACAAGACCCCCAAGGGCAAGGCCTGGCGAGCGTTTTACTGCGCCCTGAAGAAGCGCAACGCCTTTCGGATGATCTTCACGCCGGACACCGACCGGATCCACCGGGACCACTTTCATGTGGACGGCCCCAACTGGCGCATCCGGATCAAGCCCCGCCCCAAACGCAGGCGTCGCCGCCGCCGCCGGTACTAGCTCAATATAGGAGTCCCCCCGGCTTTGCCGGGGAGGCCTTCAC
>JAOZUO010000300.1 GCA_029938605.1 Deltaproteobacteria bacterium
TGGTAGAATGGGAAACCATGTGGCGACGTGTCTTAGCGGCCCTGGTCGGGATGGTGCTCGCAGCGGCGGTGGCGGCCTGTGACGGTCGCGCCGTGGGCTACGATCCCGATGGCAGCCCCATTCCAGACAGTCCGGATGCGGCGCCCCTGAGGGACGTGGGACCAGACGTGGATCCCCTGCCGCCGGAGATCCCCTGCAGCGAGGAGGGCACCTGGATCTACGTGATCAATCACCAACACGAGCTGTACCGCTTCGATCCGCCCCTGCGGCTGTTCCACCTCATCTCGACCCTGGACTGCCCCACCGCCGGGCAGCCCTTCTCCATGGCCGTGTCCCGGTCGAACGTCGCCTACGTGCTGTACTACGAGCCCGGCGTCGTCGCGAGCTGCGTGGCCCTCAACGCCGTGGACGTGATCACCGGACAGTGCCTGGGGCCCACGGGCTTTGACTGCGCCAACACCTACGGATTCAATCTCTTTGGCATGGGTTACGCCACCCTGGGGCCCGACACGGGGCAGGAGAAGCTCTACATCATGAAGGGTTGGGATAGCGAACCCTGGCTGGCGAATCTGGAGCCCGAGGACGGTACCGTGATCCCCCTGGTGGAGATCGACGACGACTTTCTGGGCGAGATGACGGGCAACTCCCTGGGGGAGCTCTTCGGCTTCTTCAACGAGTATCCCAGCAAGGTGGGTCGTATCGACACCTCCACGGGACAGCTCCACGACGTGGTGGAGCTGCCGGAGGAAGTGAACGGGGGCGCCTCGGCCGTGGCCTACTGGGGCGGGAGCTTCTACGTCTTCGCTTCAAGTGGCTACTCGGGTGACGTGTATCGGGTCTGGGGCAACAACACGACCCATCACATGAGCTTCCCCTTCTCCATCGTGGGGGCGGGCGTATCCACCTGCGCCCCGGACGAGCAGCCCGACTTCTGATCCCCTCTCTATTCGGATTTTCAGTTCGACCCGAAGCCCGCGGTGCCGTAGCTGCCGTACCCGGTGGAGCCGTAGAAGTAGCCGATGCCCACCTGATTGAAGCCGGGGTTCATGATGTTCGCGCAGTGGCCGTCGCTGGACATCCACCCATCGAAGGCACTGTCGGCGGAGCTGTAGCCGGCGATGATGTTCTCGCCCCAACCGCCCCCCGACCAGCCCGCTTTCGTGAAGCGATCCACGGGCCCCTCCCCGTCGGGGTTGGTGTGATCGAAGAAGTCGCGGTCGTGCATGTCCATGGAGTGTACCCGGCTGGCCTTTTATTTTTTTTCCACGAAGACGTACTTTTGCTGGCCCGTGTGCAGGGTCAGGGTGCGGAGCGTGTCTTTTTTGCCCGGCAAAAACTGTAGTCCGGTCAAGGGCGGGCCGATGACCAGCTTCTGGACGCCGTCGCGCTCGGTGCGTTTGGCCACCTGGGTCTTCCATTCACCGGCGTCGAATACTCCGACCCCCCGCTTCCACGCGACCTTGATCGTGCCCAGGGCCGCGTTGTGATAGACCCCCGCGAAGCGCTTGACCCACTTGGCGTCGGGCGTGAGGTTCATGCGCTTCTTCGCCTTGGCCAGTTCCTTGGCCAGCTTCTTGAGGTAGTAGGCCAGGTTCCGGGCGGTCTTGGGTTTGCCGTCGAAGATCAGCTCCAACAGGCGGTTGGTAACCGCCCGGGTGAACCGGCCGGCGGCGACCCGGTTGGAGAGCACGATCATGCCGATGTCGTGGTCAGGCAGGTACATCATGTTGGTGGTGAAGCCGAGGGTGCCTCCGCCATGGCCGAGGATGCGTACGCCGCGGCTGTTGTCTACCATGACCGCCAGCCCGTAGTGGGCCTTGACCGAGATCTTGATCTGTCCTTTCCAGCGCTGCTGCAGGTTCTTCGCCGAGACCACCCGCCGGCCGCTGGGGAGCTTGCCCCGGCCGAGCTCCAACAGGATGAATTGCGCCATGTCCTCCACATTGGACCACAGGGCGCCGGCCGGGCCCACCGAGCGCACGCCGTCCTCGTAGCCCAGGGGGATGATCACCGGCTTCATCTCGTGGGTGGCCGAGTGGGGCTGGGCGTGGTTGAGCCGTCGTACGCGTCTAAAGTCAAAGGTGGTGCGATGCATGCGGGTGGGCCCAAACAGCCGGGTCTGCATGGCGCGTGCATAGGCTTTGCCGAGCTTCCATTTGGGATAGGCCGCGTGGGCCGCCACGTACCCGCCGGCTGCCACCATCAGGTTGGAGTACTGGAAGGTTTCGCCGAAGGCGGTGGTGGGCTTCATGGTCTTGAGCAGGGCCATGCGGCTCTCGGCGGTGCTTCCCGCCGACTCGAAGAGGAACTCCATGTCCTGCCGGGGCAGCCCGGTGCAGGCACAAACCGTGTGGCGGATCTTGCACTGCCGGGTCAGCTTGGCGTCGCCCAGGGCGAAGGAGGGCAGCACCTTGGTCACGGGCGTGTCCCAGTCGAAGCGTTTCTCGTCCACCAGCTTCGCCATCATCATGGTGGTGAGGGACTTGGTGATGGAGCCGATCATGAACAGGGTCCGCGGAGTGACCCGGCGGCGGGTGCCCTCCCGGCGGGTGCCGAAGCCTTTTTTGTAGATCACCTTGCCGCCCTGGACGATGGCGATGGCCGCGCCGGGGATCCGCAGCTTCTTGCGGGTCTCTTCCAGGAAGGTCGCCAGGGTGGCGAGCCGACCCGCGTTGAGTACCCGGGCTTTCTTTCCGGCCCAGGACTCCTGGGTCACACCGACCACCTTGAGACTCGACAGGATAGACCCGAACTGGGCACCGCGGCGGGACAGGGCCGCCACCTTTGTGTCGAGCAGGGTTACGTAGAAAACCTTGCCCTTGCCCCTGGCAATACCCAGCACCACCCGTCGGGATTTCGAAGGGGTGACGTAGGTGATCTGCATCACGGTGTCCCATCCACCGGAGGCCGGTGGGGTCACGGTGGTCTTCTCCTTCATGGCGAAGGTCGGGCGCGCGAGTTTCCACGCCTTGGCAATGGCCGCCTTGGCGTTGGGGGCCGGCAGCTCAGCCAGCCCCAGCCACATGTCCTTGTCCGGTTCCTGGACCACCAGGTGGTGTGGATGCCTTGTCAGGTGCCACCGCGCCGGGATCGTGAAGGTCGCGCCCCGAGCCGTCTTGATCTGGGTGGCCTTCGAAAGTTGCACGGTTTTGACCGTAGCCTCACCCGGCGCAGGCCGCGCCCGGCGATCCGGCCCGGGCTCCGCGGCTCGGTGATCCACAGTGCGCGGTCGCGTGGGTTGTCCGTCGTCGCCTCCCTTAGGGCAAGCGGCCAGCAGCACCGACATCGACACGGTGACGAGAGTTCCGATGGGTAGAGTCTTCATGATAGGGCCTTCCTGGTTTGCCTGGTTTGCCTGGTTCGCCTGGTTCCCCTAGTCCGGGGGCTTATTGGCCTTGAGCTCGGCGCCCAGGTCGTACTGTTTGCCGAGCTTGTCCAGCCGCGCCCTGGCGGCTGCCTGGCGGGCCTGGGACTCGGGGGCGTCGATGGTGAATAGCTCGGCGAGGCGCTTTGCGAGCTGTTGTTCCTCCGGGGCCGAGCGGCCGTCGGCCAGGGCTACCAGACAGATCGTTTCGTACAGCGCGAGCTGTTCGCCCCGGTCGGTGAATAGCCCGGGGAGCTCGTTCCAGTCCACGGCAGCCGCTTCCTTCTTAAGAGAGAACAGCTCGGCGGTGGTGACGCCCAAGCCCTTTGCGAACAGGTGCAGGAGCAGCGCTTCGTTGGCCGAGAGCTCCCCGTCGGCGAGGGCCATACGGTAGGCAGTGAGCAGGACCGTGCGTTCCGTATCAGTCATCGTGATTTCCTCCAGTGGGCTGGGCGCCTGTTGGGTCATCGGACCCAGCCCGCTGGTGGGCCGGCGGTTTCGCTCCAGGGTGCCAGACCAGGCTTACCACGAGATAGATGGTGCCACTTAGCCCAAATCCGATGAACCAGGCGTAGGTGTAGAGCGTGACGAAGATGCCCGGTACCTGGTCGACGGCGCCGGCGGCGACGAGGAAGCCGGGTACATTGGGCGCCACTCCCAGGGCGAGGGCAAAAAGGGCGATGGGGTTCCAGCCCCGATAGTAGGTGTACTTGCCTTTTTTGCGGAACAGGTCGGCCACGTCCAACTCGGTGCGGCGCAGCAAGAAGTAGTCGGCGATGAGGATGCCGGCGATGGGGCCGAGCAGGGCGGAGTAGCCGATGAGCCAGGTGAAGATGTAGGCCCCCGCGGACTCGAGCAGCTTCCAGGGGAACATGGCGATACCGAGCCCCGCCGTGATGTATCCACCCATTCGAAAGGAGATCCGCTTGGGAGCGATGTTCGAAAAGCCGTTGGCCGGGGCCACCACGTTGGCGGCGAGGTTGGTGGTCAGGGTGGCGATGGCCAGCACGAACAGGGCGAGCACCACGGCTACGCCCCGCCCCATCTTGCCCAGCAGCACGATGGGATCCCAGATGGCCTTTCCGTAGATGACCACCGTGGCCGAGGTCACGGCCACGCCGATGAAGGAGAACAGCGCCATGGTGGGGGGCAGACCGATCACCTGTCCCAGCAGTTGATCCCGCTGTCGGGCGCAGTAGCGGGTGAAGTCGGGGATGTTGAGTGACAGGGTGGCCCAGAAACCCACCATGGCGGTGAGGCCGGGGATGAACACCGCCCAGAACTGGCCCTCTCTCTTTGCTCCCGGGCCGAACTGCGACGGCGTCGACAGCATCTCCCCGAAGCCGCCGGCCTTCACGTAGGCCCACGTCAGCAACGCCAGACCCATGACGATGAGGAAGGGCGCGGCCCAGGTCTCCAGCACCCGGATGGACTCGGTGCCCCGGGCGATGAAGAACACGTGCAGCGTCCAGAAGGCCAGAAAGCAGACGGTCTGCCCCACGTCTATTCCCAGCACCGGCAGGGGGGCTCCGACGAACCAACCTCCCGAGAGGATGTTTCCTATGGTGTAGATGGCCGATCCGCCCACCCAGGTCTGGATGCCGAACCAGCCGCAGGCCACCAACCCCCGCAGCAGGGCCGGCACGTTGGCGCCCGCGGTGCCAAAGGAGGAGCGGAGCAGGACCGGAAATGGGATGCCGTGCTTGGTGCCGGCGTGGCCCACCAGGGCCATGGGCACCAGGACGATGAGGTTACCCAGCAGCACGGTCATCACCGCCTGCCACCAGGACATGCCCTGCTTGATAAGGCCGGAGGCCAGCATGTAGGTGGGCACGCAGACCACCATGCCCACCCACAGGGCCGCCACGCTGGTCCAGCGCCAGGTGCGCTTCGCCGCCGGTACGGGCGCCAACTCGGAATTGTACAAAGACGGATCACCGTCGCCCACCTGCACCGTCTGCACCTCATCCTTGAGCACGAACCCTCCATCAACTCTTGGACCGGAGCTCATCATACCCTAACCCGGCCTCCGATGAACCCCAACCCAATCGCTAGTCAGGTTTGATCCGAGAAGCATAGGCCATGCCTCCGCCACCGCCCTGGGAATGG
>JAOZUO010000301.1 GCA_029938605.1 Deltaproteobacteria bacterium
GGCGGTGGACAGTCCTGAATGTTTGGGACATCGTCCACGACAGGGACCAAATCAATAGGCTGATATAGTAGACGTGCCGTTTGGTCCGATATAGGGACCGAATCAGGAGCCTACTGCAGTAGAGGCGTAGTATGGTCCTATATAGGGACCAAATCCAGAGGCTGATATAGTAGCCAGGCCGTTTGGTCCGCAACGTCGCGACCTGGGCCTCGAAGGGGGAAACAGAAATATTCCCCGGCCTCCGACCACAAGCCTGTGGCCCCTGGCCCGCGCCCCGCGCTCCGCTGCCCACGGACGCGGCGCCTCCGGCGCCAGCGGGGAACGTCTGTGATCAAATGGAGCAACGCAGGCGGCCGTGATGGATCGGGTGCCAGATGATAAGGTTATTTGCGCCAGCCGCCTAAGGCCTAAGGCCTTGTCAGGACAGATGGCATCCCTTAGGTTCATCGGATGATATCCATCAACCTCAACGGCCAAACCAGGCAAGTCGCCCGTGGCATCACCGCCGCCGAGCTGGTGGCGGAGTTGGACATCGGAGCTCGGAAATTCGCGGTGGAGATCAACCGCGAGGTGGTCTCCAGGGATCGGCTCACCAAGGTCGTGATTCGCGACAATGACGAGGTGAACGTCGTCACACTCGTGGGCGGCGGATAGGCCCCGGGGTTTCAGAAAAAAGACTACGGGCGCTACGGGCGCATGGGGGGAGGAGGCAGGTTGCCGACATCCAGCTTTGGGATGGGCCGCAGCCGGTGGCTGGGTTCTGGGGACTCGGCGGGGAGCGCACCGCTGGGCTGGTACCCATCGGTGGAGTTCTTGGCGTCGTGATCCACTTTTTTGGTGGGGCTGAAGTTCGGGTCCTGGGCCCCATAGTTCACGCCGGGCTTGGGCAGGTAGTGCTCGATGGGCGTCTTCTGCTTGCCCATGATCCGCCCCTCGGTGACCATGACCCGCACGGGGTGACGCAGGGTGTAGTAGTAACCGCGGGTGTGGAGCTTGATGCGGTAGCTCCGACCACGCACTGAGAAACGCTTGGCGTAGGCGAGGGGGACCTGCCCCCGGCGAACGAACTTCGAGTGCCGCACCACGAAGGAGAACAGCCGCAAAGCCAAGTGGTTGTGCAGCCGGTGGCAGCCGTGGGAATACCGCGTGAGGATGGACCGGTAGTCCACCGATCCGTGGGTCCGGATGCCGTTGTCCTTCCAGGCCACGCGTCGACGGGTGCGGGTCTCTTCGATGTGATAGGCCGCCACGAGCCCGTAGGCCGAAGCGTAGCTCGGACCGATCCCCTCGCGGTTCACCCGGCGAACCCAGCGCTTCCCTTTGCGCTCGTACTTGAGCAGGGACTTGGGCGACGTGGTGGCCGGCGGGATCCACACCGGGCCGGCCACGATATCCCGCCAGAGACGCGGACCCACGTCCGAGCCCTTGTAGGCCATGTACTCCTTGCCGTCCCGCCACTCCGTGCGCCAACCGCCGATGGTGGTGTTGTACCGGACCAGGGGGATCCGCCGCTTGCCCACCACCGACATGAGGGTCAGCGTAGGCCGGTTCCGACGGAAGAAGCCACGCCGCTTACCCGACGGGTAGTAGGGCGGATCGTACCAAACGTCGCCGCGATCGATGACCACCTCGAACCGCATGTTCCGGTTGTAGTAAGATGGCCGCGGGGGCAGCTTCACGGCCACCCGGAACCGCTTGAACAAAGAGGTGGGGTGCTGCTTGAAGAAGGCCAGCGCCTTTTCCGGGGTCGTCAAATCCATGGCCGCCATCAGCCGGCGCGTGTAGTCCCCTACCAAATCCCTACCCTTGGGCTGCCGACGTCCGCGTCTCTTAGAAGCCTTCTGGGAAGCCTTTTGGGAAGCCTTCGTCGAAGCTCCTTCGGGCAACGCGGATCCGTCCTCGATGATCCCCAGGGAATGGACCACTCGCTCCCGAAGGACTCGCTTGAAGGCGGCGAAATTGTTCACCAGAGGCGTGCGCCCCAGAATACGCAGTGTCTTTCCATAAAGTTGCGCCCAGCCCGAGAGCATGTGCTTACGCTCGAACCGCGCCAGGGCCTGGTGCATGGAGTGGCCAAAAACGAGCCGGGACACATGCTCGCCGGGGCGGTACAGCCCCTCGCACACGAGCCGGAGCTGGGCCTGGTTCACCACCGCGAGCTTGGTCTGATAGAGCCGATACCTCTTCACCAGGTAGGCCTTGCCGCGTTTTTTGAGCTGCGTCACGTTGCGGGCGCCGGTCTGACGCATGGCGCGACGCACCTTGGACTTGAGCTCCTTGTACCGATCCAGCACAGCGCGGGCACCCTTGCCACCCTCGTACCGGACGGTTCCCCGGTAGCCACGCAGCACCTGACCGCGTAGCTTGCCATAGCAGTCCTTGGCGGAGTCATCGCTGAATCGCTTACTAAGCACCGACAGCGACGGCGAGATGCCGAAGAGCTCTACATAGTTGTGCTCGCCGGCCGGCAGCGGCTTACCGCCCTCGTCGGTGACGTCGTTGGCGATATTGATGTAGGTCTGGCGATACTCGTTCTTCTTGAAGTCCTCGGTTCCCTGGGTCTTTTCCCGAAAGATGTACGGGACAAAGTCGTCTGAGAGATCGATGATGTCGTAGGCCGCCAATCGAGCGTCGTCATCCCGAACTACCTGGGGCTTGACCCCGTCGAACAAGTAGATCCGGCGATGGGCCTCGATGGCCACCGGCGCCCGAAGCTGGAGTCCGGACGGCGCAGGGGTCGCAGCCGCCGCGGCGGAGGGCGGGAGCATGGTGGGGGCGACCTTGGCCGGGCCCAAAGATGCAGACGGCGGCCCCATGGCCGGCAGACCCCGAACCCCAGCGATCCGGTGCACAGCCGGGCTGGCCGACTTGGCGTCTCCCTTCTTCCACCAGGACCGCGCCGCCAGGGCTACGGAGGCTGCCGCCAGGGCGGCGGCCACCAGCAGGGCGATGCTTCCCGAGATCACTCCCGACTGCGCGGATTTCTTCGGACGCACTCGATGCACGCCATGCCGACGAGGCGATATTGCCGCCCGGGCAGCCCTATTTTGGAGTCTGGTTCCTGCCAAGCGCTGGGAGGGTGCTGTCGTAGACATACCTACATTTGAACACACGTCCCCGAAAACGCAAATTTCTTTAATTTTAATTTGATTGCGAGGGGTTAGGGCTCAGAAAGCCCCTGTTCTTTACTTACCAAAGCGCTGGTAGAAAAAGACCGCCGCGGCAACGCCCAAGGCTATGGTGATACCCCACCAGAAGACATTCACAAAGCGGCTGGTCTTCTTATCACTGGACTCCTTGCCCACCAGAGACCCGGCGATTCCCTTGAACCCCGACCGCATGGACATCATGGAGCCGCCGCCGGCCTTGCTCCGCTTCGTACCCGCGACCTTGGGGCTGTTATGGTCCTGGCCCTTGGTTCGCCGCGAGACCTTCTTCCGCCGTTTCGATTTCGCCATTGGCCCGAGAATAGACCTTTCTCGAAGAAAACACTAGCAGACCTGGTGTCCTCAGGAGGGGACCCCGAAACCAAAGGGAGGGGACTACCTACCCGAAGCGTAGCGTGCCAGCAGGATCACCATACGGTCCTGCACCCGCCTCGCCACGCGGTGGGTCGTGGTGAAGCCGTTGTGCAGGATGGCAAAAATAATGGGGGGCTTGCCCGAGCTCCGATCCACGTAGCCTGCCAGGCAGCTCACTTTGTTCACGGTGCCGGTCTTGGCGCGCACCCGCCCCGCCGCCACGGTACCCATGAAGCGCCGGGCGATGGTGCCGCTCAGGCCCGCCACCGGGAGCGAGTCACGCAGGGCCTTGTACAGCCACGGCAGTGTACGAACGCGCTCGAGCAGCCGCACCAGGGCCTTGGGGGCGATGCGCGTACGACCCAAAAGTCCCGAGCCGTTGGCCATGCGGTACTGCCCGGCGGGGATGCCCGATCGTCGCATGAGCCCCCGGGTGGCCTTGACACCCTTACGGGTGGTCCCGGGCGGGCCGTAGGCCTTGGCGCCCAGGGCCTTGAGGAGCTGCTCGGCATAGAAGTTGTTGCTGGTTCGGTTCATGTGTTGCACCAGCTCGGTCAGGGGTTTGGATCGGTGCCGGATGAGCACGGGCTCGCCGGCCACACGACCGCGCTTCACTGGCCCCACTTCGATTCCCTGGGACTCCAGGGCGCGCTTGAAGGTCGCGCCGGCGTACCGCGCCGGGTCCAGGACCCGGACCCACTTGCGCACCGGAGTCGCGCCGGCCTTGATGGTACCGCTCACCAGGACCCGAAGCAGCTTATTGTGCCGGGCGGCATAGGCGTGGATGCGGGTAACGGTGCCCGTCTTCACGCCGTTTTTCTTTTTCACGTAATCAGACCCCGGCAGGAGCTGTACTTTGGCCCGGGCCCCCGCCGTGGTGGGGGTCACCACCACCTCCACGGTGTTGCCGTCGAGGGAGACCGCCCCCACGGGCGTCATGTAGGCCGAGCTCGAGGGCTTGCGGAAACCCGGGGGCCACCGCCGGGAGTCGAAATAGGAGTCGTCCACCACCACCCCCGCCGGGATCTTGCGCACGCCTTTGGCCCGCAACTGCTTGGCGAACCGGGTGAGATCGTTCCGTGCCAGGCTGGGATCCCCTTGGCCCCAGAGGACCACGGGAGTGGTCATGGATGCACCCTTGATGCGCCCACGAATCACGGTGTCAAAACGGTAGCCCTTGCCCAGGCGCCGCAGGGCGGTGGCCGACGTGACCAGCTTGATGCACGAAGCGGGGTGAAGACGAGTGCGCCCTCGGCGGGCAAAGAGCACCCTGCCCCCGGCGACCTTCACATACACGGCAAAGGTGCCCATACGAGCCACGGGGCGGGCAAAGGCCTTGCGTAGACCCCGCTGGAGGGCGACCCGGGTAAGGGTGCTCTTCGCCCGCCGTCGCCCGCTCCGCGCCAGAATTTCCGGGGCTCCAGTCAACAGCACCAGCAGAAAGATTGTGGCGAAGAGGCCGGTTCGGGCCCGTCCAAGAATAAGGTATCGATGTAGGGCGTCGATGCGCCCGGCTCGCGAGGCACGACGAGGCGCATACTTATTGATATGCAACGAGAAGTAACGAAGCGAGCCGGGATGCAGCGGCGTCCTGGGCGATCGAGTTATTCTTGGACGGGCCCTTCGTCTCATGACTACACCTTTTTGGGGACCATTGGGGCCCTGGGACTACTGACGTGCCATCCCCCCAGGTACATTCATTGCGGGAGCGATTCGCCGGGGTCGCGGAACCGCGCGGGGGCGCATGGTGGGCGCTGGGCGCATGGTGACCACCGAACGCATGACCACCGAACGCATGACCACCGGACGCATGACCACCGGACGCATGACCGTGGGGACCATGGCCGCGGGCATAGCCGGGCGGCCGGGAGGTAGGCCCCCTCGCCGCCCACCAGCCCGGGGAGGGTAACGCCGGGAGGCCGGGGTCATCCCTGGGCCTGGGC
>JAOZUO010000160.1 GCA_029938605.1 Deltaproteobacteria bacterium
ACCTGGTCAAGCGCATCCCGCCGGGGACCATCGTGCACGTGGTGTCCAAGCCGCACCCGAAGTCGCCGTATCTGGTGACCCACGTGGGCTTCGCCGCTCGGAACCACTTCGGACCGGTGTTCCGCCACGCCTCGGTGTCCCCGCACCGTCGCAAAGTCGAAGACCGGCACTTCGCCGCGTACCTGTACTACATCGGGCACACGCCTTCGGGGCCGGAGCGACGCACGGGCATCGGCATCCACCTGTCAGCCCTGCGAGCCCCAAAGCGCTGACCGGCCAGGAGCAGAACCGCGAGCCCAAGCCGACGCCGGCCTCACTGACAGTGGAAACTCAAGGGCATGGACCGATCGCTCCGTGTGGCTTGGGCCAGAGCCTGGGAACCAGAGTAGGAGATGGAGTACGCCAGATAGGATGACAGCGTCATGCCCGGGGTCACCACAATGCGAAGAGAATCGGGGATCCCTGGTTTGGGGTGGTCGGCCTGGTCGGCCAGGATGGCTTTGCGTAGCGGGTGGATGAGATGCCCCTGCGGGCCGTCCGTAATGAAGTTCCCAGGCACTCGACCGTCCTCGAGCTTCACCACGAACCTGCCCTTATAGTACAGCCCGGTGGGGGTTACACGCACCGTCGCCAGAGTGCCCAATACACCGCCATCTACGGTCGGCGAAAACTCCCGAAGGGGACGACTTCGGGAGGGTGGACAAGACAACCCACCGGGGGCATCGTGTTTGGCCATGGGCGTCTGCACCTGACACCACCCCGCCGCCTGCAGGGCCATATCCAGGTCAACATAGGCCGATAGACCCACGACGTTTTCAACCTGGATCAAGATCTCGCCCTGGTAGCCGGTGTTGTACAATGCGTTGATAATCGGTCGCGCCGCCTCACCGGACAAGCTGTCGAAGGACCACGCACCGTGTACGGTCCCCGTCGCCCGCACCTGCAGCCGCGCGCCCTGATGACGCAACCACAACGTAACCTTTGGCGAAGACCCGGCCTGATGGCGCCGAGCCCTACAGTAGCCGTGATCCGGTCCCAGAAGCAGAGTCGTGTTGGAGATCCACACCCCCTCCAGCCCGTCCATGGCCTGCATGAACGGAGCCACTCGATCGAACCAACCCGCCGGATTCGGTCCCACGGGCAACACGGAGCATAGGCGCGGTTGGGGAGCGGGCAGGCGCCTGCAATAGGCCCGTCCACATGCGTTGAGCAGCCGATACAGCGGGTAGGCTTCGTATCCCTTGCGGTAATAGTAGGTGCGTCCCAGCTCGGCAAAAGCGTCGGCGCAGGCACGCTCGCTGTAGGTCAACCGAGCCTGGCATTCATACCGATCGGTCCAAAACCGCTTCTGGTCGCAGTCGTGGACCTGACGAATCAACGCCGCGGTCTCCCGAACGGATTCCAGGTCGAGCCCCCCACCCAGCGAGCTCGCGGACTGACAACCCACCAGGGAAATCAGCAGGAGACAGAAAATGGCTGTAGAGGTGTTCCAATCAGTTCGTGAACGCGCCATGACTCACCTTCCCTGCTTCAGGCCCTGGTGCCAGGACTTGAGTGCGTCGATGACCTGCTGCCCAGATAGATCGGGGTACTTCTTGTGGATGATCGGCCAGCTCTTATGAAGTATGTGCTGCAAGACGTTCTTCTGGATCGTCGACTTGTTCTGCCCTGAAACCGACTGCAGCAAGGACTGCATATTCGGGAAATCTATGGCCTTGAGCAGGGCGACGATGCGCGCCTCGGATGCGAACTGCCCAAAGGTCTTGTGCATGAGCTGCTGCTGGTCGACGCCTTTGTTTCGTGGATCGACGCTGACAGCCTTGTTCCGGTCAGCTCCCGCCACGCCGATCTCCACGGCGCGGTCCATGAAGCTCTCGGTGCCATCAGCAGTGCCCTTCTGATAGGGCTTGGACTCGCCGGCGGCCTGGAGTTCCACCCGGGCATTGGGCACAAGACGCTTGATGTACGCGGCCACGGCCCTGGCCCGCCGCATGGAGAGGCCGAGGTTGCCCTGAGCGTTACCGCTGCGGCTGGCGTAGCCACGGACCCAGAATCGCGAGCGCCCACCAAAGGACTTCGCCTCCTTCAGGACCGCGTCGCGGATATACCGCATGTGGGCCGGCTTGAGCTGGGCCTTGTTGTAGCCAAAGCCCACCAGACGATGGCGGCTGTTGTCGGCCCGGCAGAATCCGTACCCCTCTCTGGCCCGCAGCCCACGCGCCGCGGCGATCTGCTTGTGCTCCGCTTTCGTTGGACTGACGTCGAAGGTCTCGCCCCGACCAATGATGGGATAGGCTCGAACGTAGCTGGCACTGCTGATTGGATCCGGCATGACCATAGGCTCCTGACTAGATGGGGTTCACAATTTTTCTCGTTGCTACTCATCGTTATCGGTCAGCCCCCGAGATGGGTTGCGTGTTTTTTTCGATCGAGAAGCAACGGAGACGCGCGTTGACTTGATGCGGAACTTGCTCGTAGACTCAAACCCCACTCATCAGGGAGCCAAAGTGCAATGAAGACGACAAATCTGGAGTCACGACGCGACACCACCGGGATCATCGGACTGGTGTTGGGGATGGTGCTCAGCGCGGGCTTCGGCTGCGGGCTGAAGCTCCAGCGGATCAACACCAGCGTCCAGCGCCCGAGTAACATCGCGGTGTACTTCTCGGTGGAGACCCACGGCGGCGAGCCGGTGGCCGGCCTCGACGCCAAGCAGTTCCGCATCTACGAAGACGATCAGCTCATCTCCCCCTATGAGTCGAAGCAGACCATCCTGAACCCGGACGTAGCCGTGTCCCACTCCATCCTGCTGCTGCTGGATCTGTCGGGCAGCATCGTGAAGTCCGGCTCCCTACCGGCCCTCATCAACGCGGCCAACACCTTCGCTGACCAGATGGCAAAAAAGAGCAAGGTGAAGGTTGCGGTCTACGGCTTTGACGGACGCAAGCGGCTCATTTCGGTGGTGGGCTTCACCACCGACACGGCCAGCGTAAAGAGCGGCCTCGAGCGGCTACGAAACCACAAGGTCAAAGACCCCTCCACCAACCTCAACGGCGCCGTGGTCCTGTCCGTCAAAAAGCTCGAAAAGCAGATGGCCCGCGCCAGCCAGCCCCTGCGCTTCGGGACCCTCGTGGTGTTCACCGACGGATCGGATCGCTCCCACCGGGTCACCGCGAAGAAGATGCACGAGCGGCTGGACAAGTCTTCGGTGGCCGTCTTTGTCATCGGCCTCGGCGTCGACATCGACAGCGGCCAGCTCTCCAAAATCGGACGCGACGGCTTCGTCAAGGCTACCAACAAGGGCACCATCGACAAGGCCTTCACCCAGGTGGCGCAACGCATCGAGGCCCAGGGGCGCAAGTTCTACCTGCTGTCGTACTGCAGCCCCTCCAGAGCCGGAGAGCATCTCCTCCGCGTGAAGGTCACCTACAAGGGCAAGAGCGGCTCCATCGAGCACAAGTTTAACGCCAAGGGCTTCCGCCCCGGCTGCAACCCCAAGCGCAAGCCCAACTTCTCCCTCCGCCGCGTACGTCTCAAGCGGAAGTAGCGCGCCTAGTCCCTCGACCCGGGCCCCCTCGGATTCGGATTTCCCCAGAACAGTCATTCGAAGCGAGAGGTGGCTACTCGGTCATACCCAGGACGTTTCTGGCCTGGCGGGCGATGTGGACGCCCTCCTTCATCTCGTCGTAGATCTGACGGCCCGGCGGGAGACCGACGATTTCGAATTCGGGGTGACTCTTGTCCTGGGTGGCCATGCGGATCTTGGAGACGCCCAGGATCTTATCGAAGAGGTTCTGGTGGTAGCCGATGTCGTTAATGCGCCACAGCTCCATGTTGTCGATGTTCGTGGAGAAGACCCCCTCCTGGAACTCGAGGATCAGGTTGGTGATCTTATAGCGCTGGTGGCGTCGCTTGAGCCGGATGCCGACGATCATCAGCGCGCCGATGAACACCATGGCCAGGCCCACATACCAGAACCTGAACAACATGACCATCTGGGCCAGGCCGCCGAGAATGATGAGCCCCGAGAGCACCAGGAAACCGAAGTCCGCCTGCCACTTGGGTGATCCCTCCCACACGAGCTTCTCCTCGGCGGGTGCGCCGACCTTCTTGTGATCTTCGTTACTCATGCCCTGACTCCTTCGCCCTAAGGCTGGACCAATTTGCGCGTCATAGTAGCGTAGGGGCCGCGAATGGACAACTCAGTCGCGGACCCTATACACAAACAAAACCGGGCGGTGCTCCATTCCCCAAAATGTGATATCTCCCTGACTATCATGGCACCCACACAGAAATCGAAACCGGCATCAAACCCCGCATCAAGCTCCGCACCCACCCACGAGATCTCCAACGTGACCCTGCACCTGTCAGACCCCGTGGATCTGGAGATGCAGTGGGTGGGCCGCCCCGAGCTCATGTCCCAGGTGCTGGCGGCCTGGTTCCAGGTCCACCCCGACGACTTCCCCCTGGCCCCGCGGTTGGTGGGCAAACCCGGAGTGGGCAAAACCACGCTGGCCTACGCCGCTGGAAAAGCCATGGACCAGGAGGTCTACTTCTTCCAGGCCACCATGGACACCCGGCCCGAGGATCTCATCGTCACGCCGGTGGTGGCCGAGGCGGGAAAGCTGAAGTACGTGGCCAGCCCCCTGGTGACGGCCATGATCCGCGGAGGCATCGTGGTGGTGGACGAGGGCAACCGCATGAGCGAGAAGTCCTGGGCCTCCCTGGCGCCCCTGCTGGACCAACGCCGCTACGTGGAGTCCCTGGTGGCGGGGATTCGTATTCCAGCGGACGGGGCATTTCGCTTCTGCGCCACCATGAACGACGACGCGTCCACCTTCGATCTGCCCGAGTACATCCACTCACGGCTCCAGCCGCAGATCTTCATCGACTTCCCCGAGGCCGACGAGGAGCGGGTGATCCTCAAGTACAACCTGCCCTACGCTCCGGACCAGGTGGTGGAGTACGTGGTGCGGTTTCTGCAGGTGGCCCACCACCTGGGCGAGCCCTACACCGTGCGGGACGGCATTAACGTGGCGCGCTACGCCCTCAAGCTCATGGGCGCCAAGCGCTCCATCGGTGGCGACACCAAGGACGGCCCCGGCTCCACCTCAGAGGAGACGTCCGCACCCCAACGCAAAGCGTTGACGCAGGCCATCCGGATGATCCTGGGAGAGGAAGCCACCGAGCACCTCGACCACCGAGGAGATTGAGGGACCAACACCTTTGACCGAGCCCACTCAAAAGACTGACCTCCCACTGCCCGACACCTCCGGACCGCCGGCCACGCCCGTGGAGCCCTGGCGCAATGTGGAGCTCTGGCCCATCCTGCACGGCGTGCTGGAGTTCGCCGTGGCCATCCGCCAGCGCCTGGTGAACGACCCGCCGGACGCCATCGCCGTGGAGCTTCCCGAGACCCTCGACAAGCCCGTCGGGCGCGCCGTGAACCGGCTGCCCTACCTGTCCATGGTGCACTACGTCACCCAACGCGGCCCGGTGTATCTGCCCGTGGAGCCCACCGACGCCATCATGGAGGCGCTGCGCTTCGCCGCAGACCACCGCCTGCCTTGCTATTTGGTGGACCGGGACACCGAGCACTATCCCCTCGTTTCCCAGTCCATACCCGACCCGGCGGCCATCTCGGACATCGGCTACGAGGCCTACTGTCGGGCTTGGCTCGACACGGTACCCCAGCAGGAGAACCCCGAGCCTGAAGCCGCTGCCGAAGACGCCCTCCGGGAGGCCACTATGGCCTTCCACCTGCAAGGCCTGGCAGCAAAGCACGAGCACATCGTCTTCGTATGCGGACTGGATCACGTGAAGCGTATCCGAGCGCGGCTGGACGAGCCCCAGGTGCGACCCATGGGCCGGCTCCGACGGGACGACGCCCTGCCCTACGCCCTGGATCCGGAGGCGAGCCGGGAGGTCACCGGCGAATCGCCCTATCTCATGAACGCCTATGAGGACTGGCGCCCCGAAGCCCGGGCGGACGAGCCGGGGCCACGGCGCACCACCGCGCAGCTCGCGGTGATCCAGGCCGCCCGCCAGAACCATCTAAAAAACAGCGGCGACGAAATCAGCGTCAGCGCGCTCTCCATCCTGCGGCGCTTCAGCCGGAACTACGCCCTCATCGAAGGTCGCCTTGCCCCGGACTTCTTTCA
Source organism: Deltaproteobacteria bacterium (assembly GCA_029938605.1). GTDB lineage: Bacteria > Myxococcota_A > Polyangia > HGW-17 > JAJRWW01 > JAJRWW01. Next base: position 6,162 of record JAOZUO010000160.1, read on the forward strand.
GCTCCTGGTGGCGAGCCGGGGCGCCGTGGACGACAACTTCGCCTACGAGGTGTGGGACCTGGGTACAAGCTACAACCATCACGAGGAGCCGCCCAGCCTACAGACCATCAGCCCCAGCGTCGAAGACCTCTACCGCTACAGCCGCACCCTGCGCTTCCACCGCACCATCCGGCAGCGGCGCCGGCGGCTGCGGCTCATGACCAAGCAGAGAAAACGTGAGAAGTACCCCGGCGAGTGGAAGGACAAGTGGGAACCCGGCATGATCTGTAGCCACCAGCCCGAGGACATCGCCGTGGAGTCCTACGGCGCCTTTCTGATGAAGAAGGGCAAGAAGATCCTCAGCGAGGAGCAGACTCGCACCGAGCCCTTCTCCACGTCCCTGCTCGACGGCATCGATGTGCGCGAGACCGTGCGCAACTGGCACGAGAAGAAGATCTACGTGCGTGAGAACCGTCCGGTACAGGGCAAGGTAGGCGCGGTGGTGGTGATCTTCGATGCCGACGACACTCCTGGCGACGGAGGCTCAGCTGCCGACGCGAGCGAGAAGTACCCCTGGACCATGACCTGGCAGGGGGAGCACGAGCAAGAGAGCGACATGGCCCTGTACGCTACGCCCATGGGGGAGCGCCTCACGGGCCCGGGCATCTCCCGTAGCGAGTACGGCGGCTTCCTGCTCACCTACCCTCCCGGTCGCATGTTCCACGTATGGGAGGACCCATTCTTCGACGCCGCGGACACCAAGCCCGAGCGGCTGCTCATGGCGGCCATCGATTACTGCACCGAGCGTCACATCGTCTACGTCGCCGCCAAGCCCCCTCGGGACTTCTTCAAGGCCCTGGCGTCGCGCTTCGGCAAGAAGATCATCTACCTGCCCATCGGCCAGCTCTCACCGGTGACTCTCAAGCAGATCCGCGTCTTCCACGTCCTCGCCGGCCACCACGTCCGCGATCACGCCCAGAAATACATCTACTAGTTCCTCGACCCGGAAAAGCGTTCCGGGTTTTCGGCGAGGGTCGAGCGACGAGGGCAAGGCGCGACGAGGGCGCGTACCGGGAGTACTCAACTGAGGAGCAACGAAGCCATCGGCGTTCGGAACCGTCGAAACCCGGAACAGACTTCCGGGTCGAGGGACTACTTCCTCGCGAGCGTGCTGCCGATGAGGGCGCCGCCGGCAACGTAGGTGCCGGTATCGGACCCGGGAAGGATATCGTAGGTGTGGGCGTGAAGGTAAGGAACATCCTCGATGCTTGAGATATGCAGCCCTCCCAGCGGATCTCCCGCAGCAAGCTCGGCAAAAGGTCGCCCATCGTCGGTAGGGTGCCCCGCGCTGATGCGGAGCTCGACCCCATTGGATAGCCTGAGGTGACGAACGCGGTGGTGGTGGACCGCAGTACGCGAAACTGCGAGGATGGGCACGGCCTGCAGGCACCCCTCGTGGAGGCTGTAGACCAACTCGCCGACCGCCAGCGAGGCGATGGCCCGCATGCCACCCGGCGTGGCAACCGGAGTGTCCGGCGCCGCACACACGGCCCCCCAGGCGCAGGCATAATCCAGCGCCGTACAGATCCCCTGGCTGGCCGCATCGGGCTGGTTGCAGTGGGGCCGATCCACTGCGGTACAGTCACCGTCGGTTTGACAAGATGTCGTACAGAGACAGTTGTTCATGGGGCCCCCAGCCGGGCAACACAAACAGTCCAGGTTGGTCTCCAGACACGGTCCCACATCCTGGGGACCGCACAGGTCGCCGGCGTCCGCGACTCCAGCATCACCGACCTGGCCATCGATGACATCGGCGTCGGTGGGGGCGGCGTCACCGACCGTCACGACGTCGGCCCCACTTGAACCATCGCCCCCCGGTGAGCTCTTGTCCGAACCACAACCGCCCAGAACAAGACCGCAGCTCATCACAGCGATGGCCACCAACACGTTTGAACATCTCATGACCGCTTCCTCCATAGCCGATACCACCCAAACAATGCCTTGATCATACGCCAATCAACCTGACCGACACAAGACTAGACAGCCACGGCCTCTCTTCTGCGATGGTGCCTGCGTTCCGAAGTGAGCGTTCCGCTCAGGAATTGACCTTGGCGGCGGTGCCGGTGGACAGGAGGTAGACGCCGGCGACGATGACGACGATCATCACCCCGGCGAGGGGGCGCGGGTAGCGAGCGTAGAGAAAAATCTCGAGGAGAACGGGGGTGATGATGGCGGCGGAGTTCACCGCCGGGACCACCTCCAGAGCGCGTCCCTTGAGAAAGCCGATCTGGGTGGTGACCATGGCTCCGATGCCAACTACCATGGCCACATAGGGGTACGGGTTGGAGAGCTGGCCCACGAGGTCACCGCCCGCCTTCACCAGGGCCGCATCAGCCAGGAAGAAGGACGAGCCCAGGCAGATCCCCGCCAGACAGCCCCAGGCCACGGCGTGGAGTCGCGGAATAAAGCGGGCGATCACGCACCCGACAACGCCCACACTCATGGGGATCGCCACCGATCGTACCAGGGGCAGCACTTCAAAGCTGCGCGTGGCCTGCTTGTCCAGGCCACCGAGATAGCCGAGCACCGAAGTGGACACCACCACCAGGGCGATGCCCAGTGAGTCTCGGCGGCTGATGGGCTCGCCCACCACCCGGCTGGCGAAGATCACCAGGCCAATAAGGCCCACGCCGGTCATGGCGCCTATGGTGGACGGAGACTCGGTGAGCTTCATCCCCATGGAGATGGGCAGGGCCGCCGAAGCCGTGAGGGCCATGCCCAACAACCAGATCCCCAGATCCCCGCGATGGGAAGGCGAGAACATACCCCGCCCCTCCTTGAACACGTGCACCTTCAGCTTCTGCACCCCCTTTCCCACGTTGATGGACAGGGCACCAACCATGCCGAGGGCCGCGCCGAGGAGAAAGCTGGTGTTCATGTACGGAGGGTTCCTTCCGCCCCGAGGGTGTTGGAGCTGTGGCGCGTCAGAGGAGCTGCTGCTCGGCAAAAGCGCGGATGCGGCCCACCATGGCGAACAGATAGAGCACCGGTCATAAAAATCTCGCCACCGCAATCTAGCACTAATTGTCGCTGGGCGGAGCGGTTGATTGCGCTAAGATACTGCCATGCACCAACCCCTGGATCGCCTCGAGCTTCCCACCCCTGACGATCTGCACCTGCACCTGCGGGACGAGGCGATGCTGCGCGCGGTGCTGCCGTGGACTGCCCGCCAGTTCGGCCGGGGGCTGGTCATGCCGAACCTGCCCGTACCGGTGACGTCCACCACCGCCGCGGCGGCCTATCGGGAGCGGATCCTGGCCGCCCTCCCACCGGGGCTCGACTTCGAGCCCCTGATGACCCTGTACCTGACCGACGAGACCACGGCCGAGGAGATCCGCCGGGCCAAGGCCAGCGGCTTCGTCCACGCCGCCAAGCTCTACCCCGCCGGCGTCACCACCCACTCCGCCGCCGGGGTCACTGGTCTCGAGCGCGTCTACGACGCCCTCGATGGACTGCAGGACACAGGGCTCATCCTCTCGGTTCACGGGGAGGTCGCCGACCCTCAGGTCGACATCTTCGACCGGGAAGCCGTATTCTTGGAGCGTCACCTTGCGCCGCTGCTCGAACGCTTCGCCGGACTGCGGGTGGTGCTAGAGCACGTCACCACCGCCGAGGGCGTGGCCTTCGTCCGTGCCAACCGGGGTCGCGTGGCCGCCACCTTCACGCCCCAGCACCTGCTGCTGAACAGGAACCACCTGCTCGTGGGCGGCCTTCACCCACACCACTACTGCCTCCCCGTGCTCAAGCGCGAAGACCACCGGTTGGCGCTCCTGCAGGCCGCCACCTCCGGAGAGGGCTGCTTTTTTGCCGGGACCGACAGCGCACCCCACGGGCGCGACGCCAAGGAGTCCGCCTGCGGCTGCGCCGGCTGCTTCAGTGCGCCCACGGCGCTAGAGCTCTATGCCGAGGCGTTCGATGAAGCCGGCGCCCTGGACCAGCTCCCAACCTTCCTGGCCGGGCACGGCGCCCGGTTCTACGGCCTCAAGCCGACAACTGGCACCGTGACGCTGGTACGCGAACGCTGGGAGGGCCCGGTCTGTGCCCCCGTCGAAGGCCAAAAACCGGTGATCCCATTTCGCGCAGGGGAGCCCCTCAGTTGGCGAGCGCTTCCTCGATCTTCTCCACCAGGCTTCGGCGAGTGAACGGCTTCTGCAAAAAGATGATGTCGTCGTCCAGGACCCCCCGCTCCCCCAAGGCGTCGTCGGTGTAGCCGGACATGAACACCACCTTGAGGTCGCCGAGCAGCTCACTCAGGGCCAGGTAGACCTCCTTGCCGTTCATCTGCGGCATGACCACGTCCGTGACGAGCACCTGAATGGGCCCCTCATGCGCCTTCGCGAGGTCAAGGGCCTCCTGACCCCCGCGAGCCTCCAACACTCGAAAACCCTGCCGCGCGAGGAGGCGGCACACATGGCGCCGAACGGCGTCGTCGTCCTCCACGACAAGCACAGTTTCGCTGTGAGTGGCCAGGTCAGCAGTCTCGTGACGCTTTCGCTGAGGCCCGGCCGCCTCGTCAGTCCGCGGCAGGTAGACGTGGAAGCTCGAACCCTCACCGGGCGTGGACTCGACCACGATCTGCCCACCGTGCTGCCGCACGATTCCGTGGACGGTGGCCAAGCCAAGGCCAGTGCCCTTAGACTTGGGCTTGGTGCTGAAGAAGGGCTCGAAGATCCGTGCTTTGATCCCCTCCTCCATGCCGTGGCCGGTATCCCGAATGGTGAGCCGGACATAGTCTACAGACGGATCATCTCCCGCTCCTGGGTGCCATTCGGTGCCGGCGGCCACGTTCCGGGTCTCGATGCGGATGGTGCCCACTCCCCCGATGGCGTCCCGGGCGTTGATGGTCAGATTCAGCAGGATCTGCTGGAGTTGCCCCTCGTCGGCCCGGGTGTTACCGAGATCAGGTGCCAGGGAAAGCTCGATGACGATGTCCACCCTGATGAGCCGCCGAAGCATCTCGTGGGTTCGGCCGACGAGATCGTTGAGGCTCACCACCTGTACCCGGAGCACCTGCTTGCGGCTGAAGGCGGTCAACTGCTTGGTGAGCTCCCGCGCCCGGTTGGCCGCCTCCTCGATCTCCAGGAGATCCTGGCACATGGGATCGGTTTGTTCCAGGTCCTCCAATAACAGCTCGGTGTAACCGAGGATGGGGGAGAGCAGGTTGTTCAGGTCGTGGGCCACACCTCCGGCGAGCTGGCCCAGGGACTCCATCTTGGCGGTCTGACGGAGCTGGTCCTCGAGCTGGGCCTTCTTTTCTTCGGCCACCCTGCGCGCGGTGATGTCCCGGAAGACTCCGAAGGCGCCGGCGTAGCTCTTGCCGTCCTTTTGTAGCTGGGGTGTAGCTGTGACAAGCAACGTCCGCCGCTCACCATCGCTCTGGCGCATGAACGTCACCTCGTAGCTGGTCCGCTCCCCCTCGCGGCGTTGGTCGGTCTGATCGCGGATCCTGCCAAACTCCTCCTTGGGGATCAGCTCGTACAGGCTGCGTCCCACCAGCGTCCCCAGGGCCACGCCAAAGATCTCGTCCGCCGCGGGGTTGGCAAAGGTAAACCGCTCGTGCTCGTCCACGATGCCAACGCCTTCGCCCTGGTTCTCCACCAGGGTGCGGTAGCGATTCTCGCTATCCTGGAGGGCGACCTCAGCCTGGCGCCGGTCCGATATATCCAGGATGATCCCCGCGGCCCCGACAAGCAGCCCGTCGGATGAACGCCGCGTGACCCGGCCGCACACGCGGAGCCAGACCCACTTTTCCTGTGCGGAGCGTACACGACAGTCTACGTCGAACAGCGCCGACGCGCCCTCCCGAATCCGCTCGATCCGCGAGGGGAGCCTCTCCATGTCCTCGGGATGGATCAACGAGAGCCAGCCATCGCGGTCACGGGGTAGCGCGTCTCCCACGTACCCCAACGAGCCGCAGTGGTCCCGCTCGAAGCACACCGACCCGGTCTCCCAATCGTAGGTCCACAGGGCGATGTCCGCGTCCTCGAGCACGCGGTGAATCCAGGCGTCATCGCCAGAGTTCAACGACGAGTCGGCGCTAGAATCATCGTCGGCGCTCATCCGTCGCCCTTGCGTTCTTTCCCTGGTAACGTGGGAAACAGCTGCGTGGCCACCCGCTGAAGGTCCACGGTGCCGTCAGGCTTGGTGGGCAGAACCTCTGTTACCGCGGTGTGCAGCTCCACCGCGTCGTCGGAAAAAATAGGCAGGATCTCCGTAGGCGCCGAGTACATGTTGTCCATGCTACCCAGCCGCACGGGGAGCACCCGGGGGCCCGACGGCGGGGGACCACTGATGGCAGGTAGTCCGACCTGGGAGTCGGACCGCAGCTCGGGCGTCGGCTCGGACTGGAACTCGGACAGCGGCTCGGACTGGAACTGGGACGGCGGCTCGGGCAGACCCAGCTCCGCCAAATGCACCCGTTGGAAGGGCCTGGTCTCGGCGGAATCGTCCACATCGCTTCCTGAAAACTCAGCATCGGCGTCGGCCTGGTGCCCGGACTGCCGGGGCAGCCGGATGAAGGTCTCGAAGTCTCCGAGCTCCTTGATGGCGAACCCTTGCTGGGTCTGTCCGGCCTTCTCTGGGGTCACCTCCGGGGGCGCTGCCTCCTCGAGGTAGGCCTGGGCAAAGGAGAAGCCCTTGGTGGATTTGTATCCGGCGCGGGCCTGGATGACACGCTGGGCCGCGACCCAGTCCTGCAGGATCCGGGCGAAGGGCGGCTCCTGGGCGCCGTCGAAGCTACGCGTACGAACCAGGTAGGACTCGTGAAGCAGGTCCCCCACAAAGGGGCTCCCCTGCCGTGCCTTACGCAGGATACGGGCGTAGTTGAACAGCCCCGGGAGATAGCTCGACTGCACCACCTGCAGGTAGGCAATCATGGCGGCGTTCTCAGGCGCGCGGCCAACGGCCAACACGTCCCCGCGCAGGTGCGTGACGAAGTCCACGATGAGGTCTGAGAAGATCTCCAAGCGATCATAGTCCGCCAGGGCAATGAGCTCAATGTGGTGGCGTAGCAGCGCCGAGATGGGCTCCGCCGTGGAGGGATCTCGCGAGCTCACGGCGTTGACAAGGACCTCGCGATGCTCGTCGGACAGCTCGCTGTCGCGCTCGAGCAGCTTGATGAGAGGCGGACGCCGCAAGGAGGCACACCCCAGGGTAAACTTCAGGTTGGACAGCACCTCGGCCCGCCGTGAATCGGCGCGGCGCTGCAAGAGCATCTGGGCCGTGGCGAAGCGCGGGTAGTGACGCACCCGATCGCCCCAGAGTGTCTCCACCACCTCAATCTCGCCCTTTACGATGGACTCGAAAACACGCCAGAGCATGAGCTGGGTGGCCGGTGTGGGAGCCAGGGGCGTATCTCGTTGCGCAAGCTTGCTCCAGGTACGGATGACCCGCGAGGAGGTGGCCGTGGCCGCGCTCACCGGATCGTCCAACCCCTCGGACAGCTCATACAGGGCCTCTAGTGCCTGCAACAGAAGCTGACGCTCATTCATGGTGGAGGCGTAGATCCCGGTAAAGAAAGGGAAGTAGCTCCCGTCCTCGAAGGTCTGCGTTCCGGCGTTCTCGTCGAAGCGCCAGCAGCGATGGCGCACGAGCAGCTTGATCTCCGCGGGCCCAATGGACCAGAGGTCCTGGTTTTTCACGGCCCGGTGCACCAGCGCGTCGAGGTGCTTTACGAAAGCGTCAAGGTCCGGATCGCGGATCTCTTCACGTAGGGCCAATAAAAAGTCGGGATGCACAACAGAGCTCATGGGTCCCATCAGTCTATCGGCCAGCGGGTATCACCGCAAGATATACATGTGCTTTACAGCACAAATAGTAGACAACAAAAAACAGGTCGACACAGACGTCGCGCGGTCACTCCACGCTCAATTCCTCTACCCGCGCGCGGCCCCGTGTGACGTCACTCAGGGCGCGTTCGAAGTCGGCACGGTGACGCTTTTCTAAGCGCAAGGTAAAGGTGGCGCCGTCGGCGGTGTAGTCCTCAGCGAGGCGCGCCAGTGCCGGCGTCCGGGCGCAGAGGGTCTGCAGGGCGCTGACGTCGACAAACGACACCGCCACACGGAGCTGTACCGCGGGCCAGATCTCCACCTGGTCACCACCGCGCAGGCAGGAGGCCGCCGCGCCTCCATAGGCGCGAACGAGGCCGCCGGCGCCCAGCTTGATGCCGCCAAAGTAGCGGGTGACCACCACCAGAACCCGGTCGATGCCCTGCCCCTCGATGGCGGCGAGGATGGGGCGCCCCGCCGTGCCTCCGGGCTCGCCGTCGTCGGAGAATCGGTACTGGCCGCCGATGCGATAGGCCCAGCAGTTGTGGGTGGCGTCTGGATCCGAAAGCGCCGCCAGCCGGGACAACGCCTCGTCGGGGGAGGCCACGGGCACGGCGCGAACCCCAAAACGGCTGCGCTTCTCCTCGAGCTCGAAGGTGGCCTCGCGGGCCAGGGTGCGGATGGGATCGCTTGCGGTCATGGCTCTGGTTGTCGCTCCGATTCCGGCTTCACAACCCACCGTACTCTATTTCCGTGGTACGATCACAGGCTACATCCCTGGAAGGGAGGACAAGACCCATGCGAGCTATACGATCCCTAGTGTCATGCCTTTTCTTGGGGGCATACCTGTTGGCGGCCTGTGGGCCGAGCAACTCCGCCGGCGACTGTGGGGAGTGTGATCCCGGACAGGTGTGCATCGACGGCCAGTGCGTAGACGCCACCGATGGCAGCGTGCTCGACTCCAGCCCGGACGTCTTCGTGTGGCCCGACGCCGGCTGCCCCCATGTGCAGTGCGGCGCGACGTGCTGTCGCGCGGGCGAGTTCTGTGCCTTGGGCGAGGCCTGCGCCGTGGAGCAGGATCCCTGCCAGACCTCGGACGACTGCTGGTACGACAGCTACTGCGACAACGGGACGTGCATTCCCTACGGCATCCCCGCCGGGCACAACAACGACGACACCTGCGAAAACGCCATCGACATCGACGCCATCCTGCCGGCGGAGCAGTGCCGGTGGACCGGCCCCCCCGCGGGAGACGCACACCCGGACGAATACCAGGTAATGTCCACGCCCGTGGTGGTGGACTTCGACTTCGACTCCGATCCCAACACCTTGCACCCATCCATCGTGTTCACGAGCTTCCCCACCACGGGCGCCTACCACTCTCCAGGCGTCATCCGGGTCATCGACGGCAACGACTGCACCCAGCAGTTCAGCTTCGACGCCGTGGAGGATCAGGCCATGGCTCCGGCCTCGGTGGCAGTGGCCGATCTCGACGGTGATGGGCGCGCCGAGATCGTCGCCGCCACCCACAGCGGCGGACTCATGGCCTTCGGCTACGACCCCGCGAACCAGACCTTCACCCAGATCTGGCGCTCGGGCACCTGCGTCGGCGGCGGACCACCCACGACGCCCGACTATACCGGCGGCACGGACCAGTGGTCCGGTCCCTCCATCCACGACCTGGACAACGACGGCGATCCGGAGATCATCTACGGTGCCACGGTCTACCGGTCCGACGGCTGTCTGGTATCCGACAGCCTTGGTTTCCCGGCGTACCACAAGGGCGTGATCCCGGTGTTGGTGGATGTGGACGCCGACAGCGAGATAGAGCTGGTGCTGGGCAATGGCATCTACTCCTGGTCCACCACGCTGCAGGACTGGGTGATGGAGCCCTACTGGACCGGCACCGGGGCGGCCGGCCAGGTGGCGGTGGCCGACTTGGGAGACTGGCCCCTGGCCTCCCAGGGCGGCCTGGACCGCGCCGAGGTGGTGGTGGTCTCGTCGGGCTTCGTTCGGGTGCAGACCATCGAGGGGTCGGTCATCTTCGGCCCCCTGGCCATCCCGGGTGGGGGCACCGGTGGCGCGCCCACGGTGGCGGACTTCGACGGGGACGGGCGACGAGAGTTCGCCACCGCCGGCGGGAGCCAGTATGTGGTCTTCGACTTCGACTGCTTAACCGGCGGGGATCCGGCGGGCTGCAACGGCCAGTCGCTGTCCACGGGGATCCTGTGGTCGCAGCCCTGCCAGGACCAAAGCTCCAACACCACCGGTTCGAGCGTCTTCGACTTCGACGCCGACGGCGCCGCCGAGGCGGTGTACGCCGACGAATGCTACCTGCGGATCTACAACGGCGCCACCGGACAGGTGCTCTACAGCGCGGCGCGGTCCTCGGGCACCACCTACGAAAACCCGGTCATCGTGGACGTCGACGGCGACTACCGCACCGAGATCGTCTCGGCGGTAAACGACTACCATAGCGCTCTGGTCTGCCCGGCCACGGACCCGCTCATGTCCAGCTCAACCTACCAGGTGAACCACGGCATCGTGGTGCTACGGGACATAGAGGACCGCTGGGCCGCCTCCCGCCCCGTGTGGAATCAGCACGCCTACTCGGTGACCCACATCGGAGACCATGGGCAGATCATCCCCAGCTCCCTGGTGGGTCGCAACTGGCAGGACGTCATGCTCAACAACTTCCGCCAGAACGTCCAAGGAAACCTGACCGCCCTGGGCGAGCCGGACCTGACGGCCGGCGGGGACGTGGGCACCGTAGACTGCACGGGCACCGTGGCCACCATCTCCGCCCGGGTCTGCAACCGCGGCACCCTGCCCATGGTAGGCGGCACGGAGGTGGCCTTTTACGAGGGCGGCCTCACGGGCCCAGAGCTCTGCCGCGCCACCATTCCCGTGGCCCTCACCGTGGGCGAATGCATGGTGGTGAGCTGCGAGGCGGATCTGGAGGGCCGGGTGATCGATGTCTTCGTCATGGTCGACCCCGACGGCGTCACCACCGAGTGCTACGAAGCCAACAACGGCGCCCTGTATCAGGGCGTTGCCTGCGGAAACATCCCCTTCTGACGGGTACATCCCCTTCTGACGGGTACATCCCCCTTCTGAGCCGGATCTCCCGCCGGCAACCATCAAGCCCCACTAACTGGAGCGGTTCGGTTGACAATCCCGGGGACATGGTCATCTTGCAAGTGAAGCCATAGGCCCCGCCGGCCAGAGGAGTCGACCCATGACCGTAACCAAAGAAGGCGAGAAGACCACCTACGAGTTCACCTTCAATTCAGGGAGCCAGCCGCGATACTCCGTGGGGCAGCTTGTGCACCACAAACATTTTGACTACCGCGGCGTCGTCGTGGATGTACACACCGGGTACCGCGGCACCGACGAGTGGTATGACTCGGTCGCCGAGTCCAAGCCGCCCAAGGACCAGCCCTGGTACGAGGTGCTCGTGCACGACTCGGACCGCGTGACCTACGTGGCCGACCGCAACCTGGAGCTGGACGTCACCGGCATGCCCGTGACCCACCCCTTGATCCGCGTCTTCTTCAGCGAGTTCGACCAAGGCAGTTACCGCGTGGGCGGCCTCTCCAACTGAGCCTCTCCAACTACGCTATGGCCGGGATCACCGCTTTGGGCGAGCCATCCCCAGATCAATGAACGACTGACAGGTGTCCACGAGAGTCTGGACGAGGGGGCGGTACTCCATGCCTAGGTCGCGGACCGAGCGGGTGTTGTCGATGATCGGTGCCCAGCCCAGCTGCTTCCGAAGCAAGGCGACGGAGAGTCGCTTGTCGAAGAACGAGGCTGCGTACACAGCCAGGTCCGGCAGCGGCCAGGTGGGCACGGGGTAGTCCGGAAAGCGCGGCGCGATGAGCTTCGCCATCTCCCGCATCCAGAGCCCCTGGTTGTGCAGGAGATACCGCCCGCTGGCCTCGGGCAGCTCCAGGGCGCGCAGGTGGGCCACGGCCACGTCCCGCACATCCACCACGGGGAAGTACAGCCGTGGGCAAGCGGGGATCTTCCGACTGAGCAGGTCCAGGACGGTGTTGGGGCTGGAGCGTACGTGCGCCTTTTTGAACAGCGGCCCCATGACAAACACCGGGTGGAGGGCCACCAGCTCGAACCGAGACGCCTCGGGCAGCGCCCCGTGGAAGTCCCAGGCGGCGCGCTCGGCCAGGGTCTTGGACAGCAGATAGGGCGACACCTTCAGGTCGGCGGTGTCGTTCCAGTCTCTCTCCGTAAAGACGTAGCCCTCGGGCTTGTCGTACCCCGCCATCGCTCCGAAAGAGGAGGTGAGGACCACCCGCCTGACGGATCCGGCCCGCGCCACCGCCGCCAGGACGTGCTCGGTGCCCTTGACCGCCACGTCCACGATATCCCGCTGGGGGTCCTTGGCGAAAAGTCGCACCGGGGAGGCCATGTGACATACCAGCTCGCAGTCGGCGAGGGGAGCGTCGAGGCTGTCGGGCTGCATGACGTCTCCGCGCACCAGCTCCACCTCATGGGCCGGTGCGTCGACGAGGGAACGCAGGTGGCTGACGTTGTCCTCGTTGTCAGGGTCGCGCACCATGGCACGCACACGATATCCGTGCTCAGCCAGGACCTTCACCACATGACTGCCCAGATACCCCGTAGCGCCGGTGACGCAAACTCGCTGGCCCTTGCCCGAAACCGACGAATCGGCGTTCTTGGCACTTTCCATGGATTCTTCACTCATGGTCACTCACCTCCAGCGGCGGCGTGCAGCCACGCCCGGGTCGAGCATACGTCCTCAGTGAGCCGATGCCAAGAGGTGGCCCGTGGAGCCATTTGATCACAGACGTTCCCCGCTGGCGCCGGAGGCGCCGCGTCCGTGGG
>JAOZUO010000302.1 GCA_029938605.1 Deltaproteobacteria bacterium
ACCTGAATCCCGTTGCTCACACTATTCAACTAGCCACTTTGGCGTATCCTCAGCAAATTTCGCACTTAGAAGAGTCGGAAGATTTAGCGCTTAGGTCAGGTGGAGATACTCTTCTCGCGGAATGCGTTGAGCGATGGAGCCACGTACTTGAGGACAGAACGACAGACGCCATTGCCCATCTGTATCCTGGGATAACGTCAGGTGATCGCATCCCGATCGCCTATATTTGGTGTAGGACCGTCACGTGCTCGAACCCGCGCTGTCGAGCAGAGGTACCCGTCGTACGCTCATGGTGGCTCTCAAAAAGGCAGCCAGAGAAATCGGCCGCAATTCGTCCTGTGGTCACGAGCAAAGGGACCCTATCTTTCGCCATCGCATTCGGAGATGAAATTGACTTTGACCCGGGACAAGGCACCGTGTCGAGAGGTTCCGTAACTTGCCTCGCCTGTGACCAGGTTAGTCCGGCATCGCACCTCAAGGAACAAGGCTGTACAGTAGGCCTTGGGGAGCGAATTATGGCCGAAGTCTATGTGGTTCCCGGTTCTACCGCCAAGCAGTACCGAGTAGTTTCACCGGAGGAAGAGCGGCTGGTATCAGACCTTGAGTACCCGAACGGCACCACACCGGAAGGGGTTTCGTGGACGCCGCAAGAGTCACTCCCACTAAATGATTCGAGAGCCATTTTTGTACACCTGTACGGGTACAAAACTTGGGGAAGCCTCTTCAACCCACGACAAGCGCATGCGCTAGTAGCCATGTGCAAAGTTTTGAGGGAGTTGCACCCAGAAATCTTAACCGACGCATTGAACAGTAAATACTCCGAGGTGAAAGCAAGACAGCTAGCCGACGCGACCGTTGTCTATCTGGCCCTCATGATCGATCGTTTGGCGGACTACGGATCTCGGCAGGCTCGATGGAGAGCGACAGACGGCGAGAGAGCTATGAATACTTTCGGGCGGCAGGCGATACCAATGCTATGGGATTACGCCGAGACGTTTGCGTTTAATCCGCTCTCTGGGAATATCGCCAAAGCTAGATCTGCCGTTATCGACGTGCTCAGGTATTTGCCCTCCGATCAGCGGGAATGCAAAGTACTTCGAGCCAGCGCCGATCGTCTACCATTTGATGACGGCTATTTCGACGCAGTCATTACGGACCCTCCATACTACGATGCTGTACCGTACTCCGATCTCAGCGACTTCTTCTACGTATGGCTTCGTCGGGCGCTCGGGCCGGTCCTGCCGGAAGTGTTTTCGACACCGCTGACACCAAAGCGTGCGGAAATCGTTCAAAACGCAGCGCATGAAAAGGACGCCGCATTCTTTGAACATGGCATGGAGCGTGCGCTAGCCGAGATCGCTCGTGTTCTCTCGTCATCCGGTCGCCTAGTGCTTGTGTTCGCACACAAGTCCACCGCAGCATGGGAGACTCTATTGCGAGCACTTCTAGCATCTGGGTTTGTTGTAGAGGCCTCATGGCCAATCGAGACAGAGAAAGCAACACGGATGCGGGCGAATAATTCGGCTGCTCTCTCTTCCTCCGTGTTCATTGCGTGTCGTAAGCGCACGGCTGCTGAAGAAGGTTTCCTAGATGATGTAGAACCTGAATTGAATACCCGCCTCCACGAGCGACTCGACTACTTCTGGACCCAGGGAATTCGCGGTGCAGACTTTTTCATGTCGGCTATCGGACCTGCAGTTGAAGTGTTTGGACGCCACAAGCGTGTGGTGAGGCTTAGCGGCGAAGAAGTCACGATTGCTGAACTTCTGGACAAAGTGCGAACCATTGTCGCCGACTACGCACTACAACGTATCGTACACGGTGAAGCGGCAGGAAATGTCGACGAAGCAAGCCGCTTCTATGTTATCTGGCGCTGGGCATTTGGCACGGCGGACGTGGACAGCGGTGAGGCCATTCATCTGTCCCAGTCGATGGGCTGCGAGTTCAACGAGCTCGCATCTGACAGAGGTGTTCTGAACAAGAAGAAGGACAAGGTAAGCCTCCGCGGGCCTGCTGAACGTGCGGGTGTGAAGGGGCTTGGGTTGCCATCCGCCACAGGGGTCTACGCACCGCTCGTGGACGTGCTACACGAAGCAGCCAACCTTTGGGCCGGTGGAGAGCGCCAGGAGCTTGCGGATTTCCTCGTCGAGTCGCTACCTTCGGGAGGCGCGGATCGGATGCAGCGCCTGGCTCAGAGCATCGTCGATGTGCTCGCCCCGGGTGACAAGGAGCGCTCTCTCTATGAGAACTTCCTCGTTGGATCGCGCTCGCTACCGACGCCCACGACACAGGATGCGGTAACCGAAAACCAGCAGAAGCTGTTTTGAAAGAGGACGCCATGACCACAACAACACCCTGGCGGCAGGTCGTCTCGCCCCACGACAACATCAAGCAGGGCCGAGTCAAGCAGAACGACTTCGCTGCGAGCCTGGCGGACGTGCTGAATGAGAGCGGGAACCCGGACTACTTCGATCCCGTACGCTTCTTCAATCGCACCTTCCTCACAGGCGGTCTGCGCATACTTGCGGGAGAGGTGGTCGGACGGCTGACGGGCCAGGGCGACGGCGACGCCGTGATGCAGATTCAGACACCCTTCGGCGGTGGTAAAACGCACACGCTTATCACCCTCTACCACCTGGTGAAGAACGGCCAAGCATGCTTCGACCACCCGGCACTAAAAACCTACTGGATCGAGCGCGGTTGGAAGGTCCCACCGAGTGTTCCGGTCGCCGCGTTCGACGGCAACCAGGTGGGTGTGGGCGCCTTCGAGGTCGAGCCCGGCCTCTCGGTGCAAACGATGTGGGGCCACATCGCCTGGCAGCTCGCAGGTCGCGATGGATACGAGATCGTCAGCTCCTCCGACGCCGACCGAGTAGCCCCCGGGGGTAGCGACATCGACCTGCTATTCGAGGCGGCCGGCGGTGGGCTTATCATTCTCGACGAGGTCGTTAACTACATCGAAAAGGCCGCGGCGGTATCCGTCCAGGACTCGACACTCAAGGCGCAGACGCTGACTTTCCTTCAGACGCTGACAGTCAGGGCTGGAAACCATGACCATGTCGTGCTCGCCGCCACGCTTCCCAAAAGCCATTTGGAGCTGCATGGTACCGCCTCCGCGGACGCGCTTGACCGACTGAAGAAGATCTTTGGGCGCGTCCAGAAGGTACGCGAGCCCGTCGAGGGCGACGAGGTTCATGAAATTATTCGGCGTCGCCTGCTTGTGCCGTTCGGTCAGGACACCGAGGACAAAGGGACTCGGACGAAGAAGGGCAACAACCGGGACGCGACTATCGCAGCCTACATCTCCGACCTTAAGACGCGGCCCCAAATCCCAGACTTCGCGAAGGAACAATCCTACGCCGAGCGGTTCAAGCAAAGCTACCCGTTTCACCCGCACCTGTTGGACATCCTGAACCGCTTCCTTGGCGCCAACCCGAAGTTCCAGCGCACCCGCGGTGTGCTTCGGCTGCTCGCACTGATCGTAGCCGACCTGCTCAAGAGGAACCACAACGGTGGCCTAATTCACGCGTCGGACGTCGATCTGAACAACGAGGAAATCCGATCCGAGCTTCTCGAACTGGTCGACCGAGAGTTCCGCTCGGCAATCGAAGCGGACATCATAGGAGCGGGTGCCAACGCTATCGCTCTGGACCGCCAGAGTCCACAGATGAGCGAGTGGAATATTGCTGCCGGGCTGGCGACTACTACGTTTCTATATACTTGCGAGGCAGGGAACGGATCACGGGGCGCCACACTCGCTGAGTTGCACCTAGCCTCGGCGAGGCCTGAGATCGACTTTGGGACCATTCCTGGCGTCGTGCTGCAGATCAAAGAGCGTTTCCACTTCATCAACACTGAGGGCGAGCGTTTCCGTTTTTCTACAACGCCGAATCTTAACCGCATTCTCCTCGACGCGAAGAACGGCGTTGACGAGGAGCAGGTCCGATCGAGGACCGAGGCCGAGCTCGGCCGTCTACTCTCATCTACGCCGCTGGCTCGTTACATCTGGCCCGAGGGGCCCGGCGACATCCCGGATAACAACGTCAACAAGCTGGTAGTGATGCCGCCGGAACGAAAGCTTGGTCCTGCCTCGGGCGACGAGACACGGGCGATCGTACTGGACATCCTGAACAAGAGCGGCTTAACACATCGCATCCGGCGGAACACTCTCGTGTTCCTCATCGCCGACGAATCCGAGGTCACCGTTTTGAAGGAGCGCGTTCGCACGCTGTTAGCGGCCGAGAACGTCGATACCAACCGCGAACGCCACAACCTATCAAAGCGCCAGATTACCCAGCTGCAGGGTGAGAAGAGGAACGCAGCCAAGGGGGGGCGACAACAAATTCTCAGAACCTACCGGCACTTGGCGTGGGGCGGGAGTAACGGTGACCCGCTGAAGGTCCTCGACATGGGCCAACCTCCTATGACCACGGACCAGAACCTGACGGACCTCGTCGTCGCTTTTCTCAAGGAGAAGCAGAAGTACCTGGAACAGATCGCCTCGGTCCTGCTCGTTCATCCGACCAAATTGCGGGTCTGGCCGGAGGACGAGCCCGCGTTAAACCTCAAGGCGCTCCCGGGTTACTTCCGCAACTTTACGCACCTCCCAATCCTGAAGGACGACGATGTGATTCGGCAGGCCATCGTGGACGGCGTCCGGTCTGGGCAGTTTGCGCTCTGTGAAGGTACCGGAGCCGACGACGCCAAGATCTTGCACTATAAGGCATCGGTTACGACATCTGGAGTCGCGCTTGATGACGGATACATCCTCATCCGGCAGAGCCTCGCCGACGAAAGAATCGCCGCTGAAAAGGCGAAGGCGGCCGAAGGAACCGCTGTCGGACCCGTTGAAGTTGGCGGAGTTATCGGCGTCGCTCAGCCTGGAACCGGATCCGGCGGACCGGCCTCGACCCAGCCTGGAGCAGGCGGCATGTCCGGTGGAACGGCCGGCGTACAGCCGGGAGGCGGCAGTGTTCCGCCACCGCTTGACGACAAGCCACACCGAGTTCGACTGGATGTCGAAATCCCCTTCACCGACTTTCACACGTTTTACACCGGCATCATCAACGCACTGGGCCGGAACGCGGACAACATCAAGATCAACGTTCAGATCGAAGCGTCATCCGACGCTGGTTTTAGTCCGACGCTGATTGAAGACACTGTGAAAGAAACGCTGTTCAACCTTTTCCGCACCGACGACTACCTCCAGGTCGACGAGGAGGAGTAAAACAATGCGCGAGAAGGCCCACGACATCCTGAATCGGTACCTCGAGGCGGAGCTCGGGCGGTCCTTTGTTCTTCCGGACGTCGGCGAAATTTCGCGCCAACGCGCGAATTTCCTCGCACACTTCGGACCGGAATTGATCGCCAAGATGAGCGGGCCGGAGCTGCTACGTCAGCTTCCTCACAATGCATCGAACGATCAGCCGATGGACTACTGG